>NZ_JAZHPZ010000021.1:0-74412 GCF_036553665.1 Paenibacillus haidiansis
GCTGGGTAGCTAAGTGCGGACGGGATAAGCGCTGAAAGCATCTAAGCGTGAAGCCCCCCTCAAGATGAGATTTCCCAGTATGTAAGACCCCTTGAAGACGACGAGGTTGATAGGCTGGGGGTGGAAGTGCAGCAATGCATGGAGCTGACCAGTACTAATCGGTCGAGGGCTTATCCAAAAGAACTAAAATGCAAATCTAAGTTTCGTATCCGGTTTTCAAGCGATTAAGCTTGAATACGTTTGGTGGCGATGGCGGAGGGGTTCCACACGTACCCATCCCGAACACGACCGTTAAGCCCTCCAGCGCCGATGGTACTTGGACCGAAGGGTCCTGGGAGAGTAGGACGCCGCCAAGCAAAGAGAAGAGAGCACTGCCGAGACAATCGGCGGTGCTCTCTTGCTTATTCTAAAGAAATAAGGGCCGAAATGGCCACTATTTCACGAAAATAAGCCGCGTCTCACAGAATAGAGCCTTTTTTGGCCCTTATTTAGGCCAATTCCGGCTAAACCACAGCCATTTCCCTCGATTCAGCCGAAATAGGGCCCTTTTTGGCCTCTATTTTTGCGAAAAGTGCCGCATCTGGCCTAATAAGGATGTCTTTGGCCCTTATTTTGCCGCAATGGCCCCAAAAAGCTGGGCGTCAACCGTCCGCTGCTTGAAAATAAATTATCTATATCGTACCGTATCTACAGGTACGATTTTTTCGTTTATAAAGGTGAGATCGCCAAAGATACAAACGATCTTTTAGGAGGTGTGCCATATTGCGTCAAGAGGAGTTGGCAGGTAAGTCGGCTGCCGGAAAAGGGAAGAAGCAGGCGGAGATATCGGCATGGTTCGAAGCGCATCAACAGAGCCTGCGGCAATACTGCCGCGCTTTGGCCGGCTCTCCATGGGAGGGTGATGATTTGGCCCAAGAAACTTGGCTCAAAGTGTGGTCGACCCTGCTCGGAGGAGCCGATTCCGGGCGCTTCACCCAAGCGTATTTGTACAGGGTAGCGCGGAATGCGTGGATCGATCGCAATCGCAAAAAGAGCATACCCACCATACATCAGCCGCTCGATGCTTTCCAGCACCCTGACATCGACTCCGTCGAGATATGGGGAGCCATGGAACTGCTGGTTCAAAATCTCGCACCCGCGCAGCGGACGGCGCTGCTGCTGGTGGATGTTTTGAAATATACCGCTGCGGAGGCCGCGGAGCTGATTCATTCCACGGAAGGGGCCGTAAAGGCCGCGCTGCACCGAGCAAGGGTGAAGTTGCAGAAGACGATTGCTTCCAAGGAGTCGTCTGCGAGCGAAGACCAAGAAGAGCGGCAGGAGTACTGCTCGGACAGGGAGAAGAACCGGCGGAACTCTCGGCTCCGGTCCCAGTCCCCACAAGAAGCTGATCGACAGGAAGCCGACTATCTGTACGCCTACGCCTATTTGGAAGCATTTCGCACGCAGAATACGGCGGCCATGGTCCTGCTTATGAATGATGGGGCGCCGGAAGACGCAGCCGTTTCCCTGTTGCATGCACAACCCCAGGCGCGGCAGCGTGAGCGGAAGGCTTCCCGCCCGGCGAAGATGCAATCCCTCTTCATGCAATTGGCCGCCTAATCAATGGAGGTGTGCATATGAGTACGGTAATTCCTTATGTGATTGAGCAAACGGGACATGGCGAACGGTCCTATGATATTTACTCCCGCTTGTTGAAGGATCGGATCGTTTTTTTGGGATCCGCTATCGATGATCAGGTGGCGAACAGTATTACGGCACAAATGCTGTTTCTGGCCGCGGAGGATCCTGAGAAGGACATCCATTTTTATATTAACAGTCCAGGGGGCTCAACTTCCGCAGGCTTTGCGATCTACGATACAATGCAGTATGTGAAGCCGGACGTTCAAACGATATGCGCCGGGATGGCCGCTTCGTTTGCCGCAATATTGTTGTTGTCAGGGGCGAAAGGCAAGCGGTTTGCGCTGCCCAACAGCGAAGTCATGATCCATCAGCCGCACGGAGGGGCCCAGGGTCAGGCGAGCGACATCGAAATCAGCGCCAGACGGATTATCCGGACGAGGGAGAACTTGAACCGGATCGCGGCCGAGCGGACCGGACAGCCGATTGAACGGATTGCGAAGGATATGGATCGGGATTACTTTATGAGCCCGGAAGAAGCCAAAGCGTACGGGATTATCGATCAGGTGATCCAAAGCGCAAAATCGGTTAAATAACTTCAATTAATTATGTATAACTGCCGTCGGCGAAATCGGTCGAGGGCAGCTTTTTTATGCCAATTCATGCTTGCCTCCATAAAGAATGGATTCCGACTGTTTAGGGCAGTATTATTTTCAAGTTGAAATTGTTGTGATTACCCATGATGTACACGCAGAAAGGACATTCGTTCCCCCTGAAAAGGCTTTGTGTTTTCCGCTAAACCTATTCTTGACAGCCTATAGGCCCTTTGTTAAGATGGCAATAATATATTTTCGTAAGTACGATTCGGCCTTGATTTATAAGGAAAATCGACCGGACCCGATCAAAAATAAGGAGGATAACCAAAGGTGTGGGAGAGTAAATTTGACAAGGAAGGGCTTACATTTGATGATGTGTTGCTCGTTCCCCGCAAGTCGGAAGTATTGCCAAAAGAGGTGGATGTGTCCACGAGACTTAGCGATAAGGTGAAGCTGAATGTGCCTTTGATCAGCGCGGGGATGGACACGGTAACGGAGGCGGCGCTGGCGATTGCGATTGCGCGTGAAGGCGGCATCGGGATTATTCACAAAAATATGCCGATCGAGCAGCAGGCGGAGGAAGTGGACCGGGTTAAACGGTCGGAGAGCGGCGTTATCACCAATCCGTTTTCTTTGTCGCCCGAACACCTTGTTTCCGATGCGGAAACCGTCATGGGCAAATTCCGGATATCCGGCGTACCGATCGTGGATGCCGAGCATAAGCTGATCGGTATTTTGACCAACCGCGATTTGCGGTTTGTGCATGATTATAACATTAAAATCGGCGAGGTCATGACCCGCGACAATCTGGTTACCGCTCCGGTCGGAACGACTCTGCAGGAAGCCGAAGTCATTCTGCAGAAGCATAAGATCGAGAAACTGCCTTTGGTGGATGAAAATAACGTATTGAAAGGCCTTATTACCATTAAAGACATCGAAAAAGCGATCCAGTTCCCGAACGCGGCCAAGGATGCGCAGGGCAGATTGCTGGTCGGCGCAGCCATCGGGATTTCGAAGGACACGTTTGAGCGAACCGAGGCTCTCGTGAAAGCTGGCGTGGACGTCATTACGGTCGATTCGGCGCACGGGCATCACATTAACATTATCGACGCGGTGGCCGAGCTCCGCAAACGTTACCCGGATCTGACGATTATCGCGGGCAACGTGGCGACCGGGGAAGCGACCCGCGCCTTGATAGAAGCCGGCGCTTCCGTGGTGAAGGTAGGCATCGGTCCGGGCTCCATTTGTACGACGCGCGTGATCGCCGGTATCGGCGTGCCGCAAATCACGGCGATTTATGATTGCGCGACCGTAGCCCGTGAATACGGCGTGCCGATTATTGCGGACGGAGGCATCAAATATTCCGGCGAGATTACGAAGGCGATTGCCGCAGGCGCAAATGCCGTCATGCTCGGCAGCCTGTTTGCCGGTACCGAGGAAAGCCCCGGCGATTCGGAAATCTATCAAGGACGCCGTTACAAAGTATACAGAGGCATGGGTTCCATGGCCGCGATGAAGCAGGGCAGCAAGGACCGCTACTTCCAGGACGACGACAAGAAGCTTGTTCCGGAGGGCATCGAAGGCCGCGTAGCCTATAAAGGCCCGCTCTCCGATACGATCACCCAACTGATCGGCGGATTGCGCTCGGGTATGGGCTATTGCGGAGCGAAGACCTTGGACGAGCTGCGCAACGATACGCAGTTCGTACGGATTACCGGGGCAGGCTTGCGCGAGAGCCATCCACATGACGTGCAAATTACCAAGGAAGCACCAAATTACTCTCTATAAGAATAAGTGAACCATTATATACCAAAACAGGCAGGGCGCAAAAACGCCTTGCCTGTCTTTTTTTGCAGAAAGGCCTGTGATAGAATAGATAAAGCAAACGAACGAGAATATGAGAGGAGCTTTAAGAACATTGAAACTGAAAGAAAACACCCTAGCAACTTCGAAATCAAAACGGAATTATCTCCGCAAAGGCGTAGCTTCCGTTCTGCTATTGAATATGCTGTGCTTCTCTCTGGTTCCGGCCATGGCGCTTGCGGAGGGCGAGCAAACGGAATCTACCACTTCTACGAAGCCGGCCAATGTACAAGCGGCGACGACCCAAATTCCTTCCGCCGAATCTCTTGATCTTAAAGTAAGATCCGCCGTACTGCTGGAGCCTGTATCGGGCCAGGTACTGCTTAACGTTAATGGGGATGAGCCTTTCCCTCCGGCGAGCATGACGAAAATGATGACTGAATATATCGTTGCCGACCTTGTCAAACAAGGGAAATTCAGTTGGGACGATGTGGTGACGGTAGGCAAAAACGCCGCACAAACTATCGGATCGCGAATCTTCCTTGCCGAGGGAGACCAACATACAATAGAAGATCTTTATACCGCGATGGCTATCGCTTCCGCAAATGATGCTACTGTGGCCTTGGCGGAGTACGTCGCAGGTTCGGAACAAGCTTTTGTCAAAATGATGAATGATGAAGCCAAGCGGATGGGGATGACGACGGCTCATTTCGCTAACTCGACCGGTTTGGACATTGCCGATATGCCGGAGGAATTCCGGCCGACGGACGGTCAGGAGACGGTGTTGTCCGCGATGGACGCGGCGATTCTCGCCAAGTATATCGTAACCGACCATCCCGACTTTACCCGGTTTACCACGATTCAGAGCAAAAAGTTCCGCGACCGTGACAAAGAACCGATGGTCAACCTGAACTGGATGCTGGAAGCGAACAAAAATATTACGAACTTTAAACAATATGCCTATGAAGGCCTCGATGGACTAAAAACCGGACATACCGCCAATGCGGGCAATAACTTCACCGGTACCGCCGTTCGAAACGGGATGCGGTTGATCAGTGTCGTGATGGGCACCAGCTCGGATAGCGCGCGTTTCGTGGAGACCCGCAAAGTGCTGGATTACGGCTTCAACAATTTTGAGACCAAGCAAATCATTCCGCCGAAGTCAACGGTAGCCGGTACCGAAACCGTCACCGTCAAGAAAGCGAAAAATACGTCCGTCCCGGTCGTCAGTGACCAGGCTGTAAGCTTTGTGGTTCCTAAAGGCGCCGATATCAGCACGGTAGAGGCGAAAGTGACTCTGTCGAACGAAACGCTGACAGCGCCGCTGAAGCAGGGAACCAAAGTCGGTACGGTCACCTACTCCTACAAGCCGGCAGGGATGGATCAGACGCTGGAGCAAACCGTGAATCTGATTACAGCTCAGGATGCGGAGAAAGCGAACTGGTTTAAACTGCTGATGCGCGCGATCGGGGAGTTCTTCGGCGATCTGTTCAACGGCATTAAGAATTTGTTCTAGGGGTATCCATCCCGAGTGAACAGATTGTATATTTACGGTTATTATTGTAAAATTACAAGTTAGATTATTGTCGGGGGGCGTCGATATGGAAACAGGAACATCACGCGTCAAGAGAGGCATGGCAGAGATGCAAAAAGGCGGCGTCATCATGGACGTCATGAACGCCGAGCAGGCTAAGATCGCCGAAGCGGCCGGGGCAACCGCCGTTATGGCTTTGGAACGGGTTCCCTCCGATATTCGTGCGGCCGGCGGCGTAGCGCGCATGGCGGATCCTACGATTATAGAAGAGGTTATGAAAGTAGTTTCCATCCCTGTAATGGCCAAGGCACGGATCGGGCATTATGTCGAAGCGAAAGTTCTGGAATCTCTCGGGGTAGACTATTTGGATGAGAGCGAAGTTTTGACCCCGGCGGACGAAGTATTCCATATCGATAAACGGGATTTCACCGTACCGTTCGTTTGCGGAGCCAAGGATCTGGGCGAAGCGCTGCGCCGGATCGGCGAAGGCGCGTCCATGATTCGGACCAAAGGCGAGCCGGGTACGGGCAATATTGTTGAGGCCGTGCGGCATATGCGCCTGATCAACAGCCAAATCCGCAAAGTTCAAAATATGTCGAAGGACGAGCTGTACGCGGAAGCCAAGAACCTCGGCGTCGCTTATGATTTACTGCTCGAAGTGCATGAGCTCGGCAAGCTGCCGGTGGTCAACTTTGCGGCGGGCGGGGTCGCCACCCCGGCGGACGCGGCGCTCATGATGCATCTTGGAGCGGACGGGGTGTTCGTGGGCTCCGGTATTTTCAAATCCGATAACCCGGAGAAGTTCGCCCGGGCGATTGTGGAAGCCACAACGCATTATACGGATTATAAATTGATCGCCGAAGTTTCCAAGAACCTGGGTACACCGATGAAAGGTATTGAAATTTCCAAGCTTTCGGCCGCGGAGCGGATGTCGGAGCGCGGCTGGTAAGCTTCATCGGCGCTAACCTGTTATAAGGCGTGTGAAGCAATGAAAGACAGCAGGGCTAGGGGAAAGAAGGGCAGGCAATGAAGGTAGGCGTATTGGCGCTTCAAGGCGCCGTAGCGGAGCATATACGGAGCATTGAACATGCCGGCGCGGAAGGCGTTGCCGTGAAGCATCCCGGGCAGCTTGACGAGCTTGGGGGCTTGATTATTCCCGGCGGAGAAAGCACGACCATCGGTAAGCTGATGCGGAAATACGGCTTTATCGATGCCGTCCGCTTCTTTGCGGCACAGGGAAAGCCGGTTTTCGGGACTTGCGCCGGGCTGATCGTGATGGCCAAGGAGATCGAAGGCGGGGAAGAAGCCCATCTCGGGCTGATGGATATCAAGGTGTCCCGCAATGCGTTTGGCCGTCAGCGGGAAAGCTTTGAGACCGATCTGGAGGTAAAGGGACTCCGGGCACCGCTGCGGGCGGTGTTTATTCGCGCGCCTCTCATAACTGCCGTCGGCGATAGCGTCGAGGTGCTGTCAACGTATCGGGAGGAGATTGTAACGGCCCGCCAGGGGCATCTGCTCGTCTCTTCCTTCCATCCGGAGTTGACGGATGACAGCTCGCTGCACGCCTACTTTTTGGAGATGATCCAAAGCAGTGAAGCGGCCGTAAAATAAGGCCGCAGAAGATACCTTGACTCTGTACCAGGGTTAAGGTTGTTTTTCTTTCTTAACACGGGAAACGTAGCATTTATGTTTTTCGGCAAACCCGGCGGTCATGTTCAAGTTTCGCGTAAAATTGGTACGGCACGGCTGTTACGGGATGATTCTAGGAGGGACAACCTATGTTGGATGTAAAAATATTGCGAAATGACTATGCGCGCGTGGAAGAAGCGCTGAAAAACCGGGGGAAATCGCTCGATCTGATCGCCGGGTTCCCGCAGCTTGACGAGAAGCGCCGCGAGCTGCTCCAAGAGAGCGAAGCTCTGAAGAACCGCCGTAACACCGTTTCGGCCGAGGTAGCGAAGCGGAAGAAAAATAAGGAGGATGCCGACGAACTGATCGTCGAAATGCGCCAAGTGGGCGACCGGATTAAGGAGCTGGATGAAGAAGTCCGCGAGCTTGAAGCCAAAATCGACGAATTGACGATGAGCATTCCGAATATTCCGCACAGCAGCGTGCCGGTGGGCGCCTCGGAAGAGGACAATGTGGAAATTCGCCGCTGGGGCGAGCCGGGTAAATTCGACTTTACGCCGAAGGCGCATTGGGATGTCGCGTCGGAGCTCGGCATTCTCGATTTTGAAGCCGCTGCCAAGGTGACCGGTTCCCGGTTTACGTTTTACAAAGGCTTGGGCGCCCGGTTGGAGCGCGCACTGATCAACTTTATGATGGACCTGCACAGCAATGAGCACGGGTATGAGGAAATGCTTCCCCCATACATCGTAAACCGCGACAGCTTGTATGGAACCGGCCAGCTGCCGAAGTTTGAAGAGGACCTCTTCAAACTTACGGAGAGCGACTACTATCTGATCCCGACGGCGGAAGTGCCGGTGACCAACTATCATCGCGAGGAGATTTTGAATGCCGAGGATTTGCCGCGCAAGTATGTCGCGTACAGCTCCTGTTTCCGTTCCGAAGCGGGCGCGGCGGGCCGCGATACGCGCGGACTGATCCGTCAGCACCAGTTCAACAAGGTGGAGATGATCAAAATCGTCCATCCCGAAAGCTCCTATGACGAGCTGGAGCAAATGACCGCGAACGCGGAGCGCGTCCTGCAATTGCTCAAGCTTCCTTACCGTGTGCTGGCGCTTTGTACGGGCGATATGGGCTTTACGGCGGCAAAAACCTATGACCTTGAGGTTTGGCTGCCGGAGAGCGGCGTCTACCGCGAAATCTCGTCGTGCTCGAACGTCGAGGACTTCCAGGCCCGGCGGGCAAATATCCGTTTCCGTCCGGAACCGAAGGCGAAGCCGGAATTTGTGCACACCCTGAACGGCTCTGGACTTGCGGTTGGCCGGACGGTGGCGGCGATCCTGGAGAATTATCAGCAGGAGGACGGCAGTGTGGTCATTCCGGAAGTGTTGCGTCCGTATATGGGTAATCTTGAGGTCATTGCCAAGAGAAAATAGCTTGATAACGAACTCCGTATGTGATAGAATCTGATTTGTTACGCGAATCAGGTTCCTATTTGGAGAGGTACCGAAGCGGTCATAACGGGGCGGTCTTGAAAACCGTTAGAGTGCAAGCTCACGTGGGTTCGAATCCCACCCTCTCCGCCATACATACCACAAGCACAAGAGGGCGAATTGCCCTCTTTTTTGTTTTTCTGCATAATCGTACTCCTCTTGTCGCAGGCTAACTGAAGCGGTGCTCGCAGTATCATTTCAGGAAAGGGGATGCTTTTCGGTGACCAAACCCAAAACATACGAAACTTCCGGCACCCACCCGGGCGGGAACGAGCGCAGGGAACGGGGGCGTGAAGGACAAGAGCCGCTTTCCGGCTCCAAGAAGGTAAAGAACCGGAATCATGTAAGCCATAACAATCCTGAGGGAAGTTAATGCGGCAAAGTAAAGCAACCGAGTTCATATCTGCCAAAGGGTCCGGCGATGCGCCGGGCTTTTTTTCGGTCAATTTTGAATTAAGCAAGACATGAGGCTCATAAAATGTCATAATAAAGATAGGTCTATCTGATGCAACTGATATTTATTGAAACGGAGAGATGGAGGAAAACTATTTTAATATGAAAGGATCGTGATGCGATTGAATCTTCTAGAAACAAACATCCCTTCCACGGAGAATCTTGCCTGCACAACAACACGCCAGCATAAGCAGCGGAGCTTGGGCAGCATGTTGCTCAGATTCTGCTTTATTGTACTCGGCGCCATTATAGTATCTGTCGCACTGGAACTGTTCCTGGTTCCCAACAAGATTACGGATGGCGGGATTACCGGTATTTCTGTCATGTCCTCTTATTTGTCCGGCTTGCCGCTCGGTATTTTTCTGTTTCTCTTCAACCTCCCTTTTCTGATTATCGGTTATAAACAAATCGGCAAAACCTTTGCGATTTCCACTTTAGTCGGCATCACCGTGATGTCGGTCGGTACCGCCTTGCTTCACCCTGTGGACCCGTTTGTGACGGATACGCTGCTTGCTTTTGTTTTTGGCGGGGTACTGCTGGGCGTAGGCACAGGGATTGTGATCCGGTTCGGCGGATCGCTGGACGGCACGGAGATCGTGGCCATTCTTCTATCCCGCAGACTGCCGTTCTCGGTGGGCGAGATCATTATGTTCTTCAACTTCTTTATCCTGTTAAGCGCCGGATTCGTATTCGGATGGGAACGTGCACTGTTCTCGCTGTTGGCTTACTTTATCGCCTATAAGTCGATCGATATCGTGGTCGACGGTCTGAATGAGTCGAAATCGATCTGGATTATCAGCGATCAGATTGACGAAATCGGGTCGGCCATCGTGAGCCGGTTGGGTCGCAGCGTGACCTATCTGTCCGGCGAAGGCGGTTTTTCCGGCGATCCGAAAAAAGTTATTTTTTGCGTGGTTACTCGTTTGGAAGAGGCCAAACTGAAAGATATTGTGAACCAATTTGATGAGCACGCGTTTTTGGCTGTAGGAAATATCCATGACGTGAAGGGCGGCCGTTTCAAGAAGAATGCAATTCACTAATTGTTCTCGGAATGGGTTTCCCCTCGCAGGAAAATGGTTTATTATATGGGAGAACTTATAAAATACATGTGTTTGTAGGGGAGAGAGGAGTTTTTGTCTTTGAAGTCAAGTAAGTGGTTTTTATCCGTTTTGGCGGTATTGATGTCGGCGGTTCTGGCGCTGTCCGGCTGTACAGCCAAGAAGGAGCCGAAAGAAGCGCTCGGAAGCGCCGCGGCTCAAGCAATGAAAATGGATTCTTACGCGGTAAGCAATCAGATTAAGATCGTGGATTTTTCGGTGGAGTCCGCTTCCCCCGAGGGAGCGGAGATGGGCGCCGTATTCTCGATGCTGAAGAATGCGGAGCTCAATATTAATCAGGTTTACCAAAAGGATCCGCTGCAAACGGAGGCGACGGTGGAGCTCAAGCTGACCGGGGATATGTCAACCACGATTTCGCTTCCGCTCGTCGTGACCGGCGAGAAAATGTATGTCAAAATCCCCAATATCCCTTTCCTGCCGTTGCCTGAGAGCGTCGTGGGCAAATTCCTGGAGATGGATCTGAAAGAGCTCGCGGAACAAAGCGGGGAAGATTTCAATCCCGATCTGTTTAACCCCGACAAAACGCAAAAGCTCTCCAGCGAACTGATGAGCGCGGTACTCGCGGAGTATGATTCGGATACTTACTTCAAGGACGTGGATCCGAAAGATGTCACTCTGCCCGACGGGTATAATGCGAAGCAAGTCGTGCAGTTTAGCGTCACCGACGACAACGTCAAAGAAGCCGTGACCATTCTGATCAACAAGGCGCTTCCGAAGGTGCTCGACATTATGGGCAAAGAGGAATACCGTTCCTTGCTTAATTTGGAGCCCGAAGATATCGAACAGGCCAAAAAGGAGCTGCAAGAGGGCAATCAGGATGAGCTCGGTAAAGCTTTGGACGAAATGAAGGAAGATTTGAAGATCAATACGTTTACGATCAATTCGGCGATCGACAAAGAGGGCTATCCTTCCTACAGCGATCTGAACGCCGACGTGGAAATAAACGACTCGGAAACAGGCGATATCTTCAAGCTGGCATTGCAAGTGAAGAGTACGATCAGCAAAATCAACGAAAAACCGGAGTTTACGATCGGCATTCCGACCGATACGATTACGATGGAACAATTTGAAGCGGAAATGGGCGGGCTCGGTTACTAGGAGCGGTCCCATAAATAAAAACCGTATGAATCTCCCCGAGATTCATACGGTTTTTTTGCACGATCCAGGACGCTGTTGGCCGCGGAGTTATCGGGCGCGCAATTGCTATTCTTTCTTACGAAGCTTGCGGAAGAATAAGGTCAGCAGGGAGGCGCATTCCTCCTGCAATACGCCGGACACGACCTCCGTCCGGTGGTTGAAGCGGGGCTCCTGCAGCAGGTTCATAAGCGTCCCCGCGCATCCGGCCTTCGGATCGGGGGCCCCGTAGATGACCTGCGGGATCCGGCACTGAACGATAGCGCCGGAGCACATCGGGCAAGGCTCCAGCGTGACGTACAGCCTGCAATGCAGGAGGCGCCAGGCGCCCAGCGTTTCGCTGGCTTCGCGGATGGCGATCATTTCGGCATGCGCCGTCCCGTCCTTTGAGCTCTCCCTCAAGTTGTGGCCCCGCCCGACGATTTCGTCGCCGAGGACGATCACCGCGCCGATCGGCACTTCTCCGATCGCTTCCGCTTTTCGGGCTTCGTTAATCGCTTCCTGCATCCAGTATTCATGGGGGTGAGTGGAAGGGGGCGGCTCCGGTATGAACGGGAGAGGCATAGAAAGGTCAGCTCCTTTGACAATTCTCGACTTCGGGTTGTGCAACGAACAAATATTCGTTGTTAACATGTTGTGGATAACACTGTGGAAAACTGCCTATTTATCCACGGTTTTATTCACATATTCAACATATGCATTGTTGATATGTTTATAATTTGTTGATAACCTCGCCGAGTTGAAAATAATAATGAGAATAAATAGGTATATTTTCTTATTGTATGTAATGTATCTGGGAAATTCAACGTCTTTGCAAATCCTGCCGATACAGGTATGATGAGGATAAGTGTCGAATCATTCCAAATATCCCCAAGTTCACCCAAGGGGGGAAGAAACGTATGTCGATAAAAACCAAGCTATCCCTGATCATGACAGCTTTCGCTGTTACGCTTCTTTCTATTAATATCGGGTTAAGTTACTTGACCATCCGCGACAATATGCGTAAGGACAGCGAGGTCAATATGATGTTGACCGCCAAACAAATTGCCTTGGCTGTCGAACGGAGCCGCGCGGTCAATGAGCATATTCGCAGCGGTATGGAATCGACGGCCAGGAATCATGAATTTGTCGAGGATACGCTGCGAATGACCAATCCGCAGCGCATTGTGGAGGAGTCTCTGCAGGCCAACGGAAGCTTGCTTGAAATCTCGGGTATAAACCCGGATTCGTTCGAGCGCGGGCATTCCTTGTTATTCGGTACATATGAGTATAAAAATGATCAACTCGTCTTAGATTCGGCTAGGGAGGCCTTGGAGACCGGTACTACCTTGCTCCGTGAGACCAAAATTGACGGGCGGCGGGTACTGGATAGCTTTATTCCTATAAAGCCTTTGTATCAGAAGCCTTATGTCATTCGGATTATATCCAGCTATGAACCGATCTCGTCGGCGATTTCCAAGCTGATGATGAGCCAGTTGTCCATCTCCATCGTTCTGCTGCAAATCGTCGTCTTCGTCAGTTACATCATGGCCGGTGAGATGATTCGTCCGATCCAGAGCCTGTTATTGAGGGTCAACCGGCTTTCTTCCGGCGACTTTGATGCCCGGATCCAAATAAACCGGAACGACGAGCTGGGCCAATTGGCCATGCAAATCGATACGATGGCGGACAGCATGGGCCATTACATGACGGTCTTGCGGCAGAAGAGCGAAGAGAACCGGCAGATGAGGGAGCAATTGGAATCGATTATCAACCAGACCGCGGACGCCATTCACTTAACCGATCTGGACGGCAATATATTGCGGGTGAACGAGGCCTTCGAGGAGCTGTACGGGTGGAGCGGCGAAGAGATCGTCGGCTCGAGGCTGGATTTTATTCCGCCCTCCCTGGCGGACGAGCGGGAGGATTGGGCGCGTGAAACCGAGCGGGGCCGCCCGGTTGTGCTGACGGAGACCGTACGCTTGCGCAAGGACGGGAGCGAAGTGCACGTAAGCATCAGCGAGTCTCCGGTTTACGACGAAGACGGGCTTATCGTCGCGTTCATCAGCATTTCCCGCGATATGACCGAGCATAATAAAATGGAGGAATTGCTGCGCCGCTCGGAGAAATTGACGACCGTCGGGCAGTTGGCCGCCGGGGTCGCCCATGAAATCCGCAATCCGCTCACAACGCTGCGGGGATTTCTGCAGATGCAGCAGCGGACGAAAGCGGTCAACCAGATGCATACGGATATTATGCTGTCCGAGTTGGATCGGATCAATTTGATCGTCAGCGAATTTTTGATTCTCGCCAAGCCTCAGGCCGTGCAGTATGAGGTCAAGGACATCCGCTTTACGCTCGGGGATGTGATCTCCCTCTTGGATAGCGAAGCGCATTTACATAATATCGAGTTCGAAGCCCATTTCTCGCCGGCTCCCGTTCTGGTACACTGTGAGGAGAACCAATTGAAGCAGGTGTTCATCAATATCTTGAAAAACGCGATGGAAGCCATGCCGAACGGCGGAAAGATCACGCTTTTCGTCGAGGAAGGGGACGAACGCGAAGCCGTGATTCGCGTCATCGACGCGGGCGAAGGGATCGCGAAGGAAAGATTGGAGAAGTTGGGCGAGCCCTTTTATACGAATAAGGAAAAGGGGACAGGCCTCGGCCTGATGGTCACCCAGCGGATTATAGAGGGCCATAAAGGCTCCCTGAGCATTGAAAGCGAGCTGGGGGTAGGTACGTCGGTAACTATCGTATTGCCCGGCGTAACCCAGGTTAGCGGCCCGGAAACGGCGGCGGACAGAAAGAGTTTAGCATGAAGGGTGACAGGCAAAGGTGAGAATCAATAAGTTCATCAGTGAAACGGGATATTGTTCCAGACGCGAGGCGGACAAGCTGGTAGAGTCCGGCCAGGTGACGATCAACGGAGAAACGGCCGTGCTGGGAAGCCAGGCGGAGGAGGGGGACGATGTCCGCATCAACGGCAAACCGCTGAAGGAGAAGCTGGACCGCCACGTGTATATCGCGCTGAACAAGCCGGTAGGGATCACCAGTACGACGGAGCGGCATATCCGGGGCAATATCGTTGATTTTGTCGGACATGACAAACGGATCTTTCCGATCGGCCGGCTCGATAAGGATTCGGAGGGATTAATCCTGCTCACGAGCGACGGGGACATCGTCAATAAGATTTTGCGGGCCGAAGGCAAGCATGAGAAGGAATATATCGTTACCGTAGACAAGCCCATTACGCCCTCATTCCTGAAAGCGATGGGGGAAGGGGTCAAGATTTTGGGCGAAATGACGCTGCCCTGCCGGATTACCCGCGTCTCGGAGCGGGTGTTCAACATTATTCTGACCGAGGGCAAGAACCGGCAAATCCGCCGGATGTGCAGTGCGCTCGGGTACGAGGTACGGAAGCTGCAGCGGATCCGGATCATGAACATCCATCTCGGCAACCAGAAGATCGGCACCTGGCGCGATCTGACGGACCGGGAGAAGCAGGAGCTAGGCAAACTGCTAAATTACACGCTAACGTAAAAATCAGGGCCGCCCGTGAATGGGCGGCCCTGTTGTTATGCGAATAAGTTTGTTCGATGATCAATGTGTGGCCGGCATACCGATTTGCTGATCGCCTTCCTGGTATTTCCGGATAATCGATACTTCGACGCGGCGGTTTTGCGCTCGGCCCACATTCGTTTCGTTGCTGGCCACCGGATGGTATTCGCCGTAACCGATGGCGCTGAATTTTTTCGGATCCAGCTTGTCGTTCAGCAGCAGAATTTTCATAAAATTGAGGGCCCGCACCGAGCTCAGATCCCAGTTGGACGCAAATTCATGATTTGAGATCGGTATATTGTCGGTATGCCCCGAGACGATCACTTCATAATCCGGGAATTCCTGCAGCATGGTTGCAATCGCCTTGGCGAGAATCCGTGCATCGGGTTTGACTTCCGCTTCCCCGGAAGGGAACAGCGCGTTGTCACTGATCGTGATCATCAGCTGGGATTGATTGAGCTTCGTGTCGAGCATGTCGACCAGGCCGTTCTTTTTGATATAATCATCAAGCTGCTTCTTTAGCGCTTCGAGATTTTCCTGCTCCTGGCGCATTAACTGATTTTTCTGGTTCATCAGCTCGGAGGATTTGGCTGTATCGTTGTCACCCTCGGTCATGGAGGTATTCGTATTACTGGTCATCGCGTTCTGATCGAGGACGCTGGTTCCGCCGGTGAGTACGCTTTTGAATGCTTCGCTCATCTCTTCGAACTTCTGGGCGTCAATGCTACTCATGCCGAACAGGACGATGAATAGAGCCAGAAGCAGGGTCATTAAGTCGGAATAGGGCAGCAGCCAGCTCTCGTCGGCATGCTCTTCGTGCTCTTGATGCTTCTTATTCCTTTTGCTCACCTTGTCCCGCCCCCTTTTCTAGAATTTCCGCACGCTCGGCAGGGGTTAAGAAGACGGCCAACTTTTGTTGAATCGCGATTGTCGATACGCCGGATTGGATCGAGAGAAGCCCTTCCACCATCATCAGGCGGACTTCCATCTCTTTCTTGGATAGGCGCTTCAGTTTATTCGCGATCGGGTGCCACAGAACATAACCGGTGAAAATACCGAATATCGTAGCTATGAAGGCTCCGGCGATCGCGTGTGACAGTTTATCAATATCACTCATATCCGCCAGTGCGGCAATCAGGCCGACTACGGCCCCGAGTACACCAAGTGTAGGAGCATACATCCCCGCCTGGGAGAATATCTGAGCCCCGACTTTATGGCGTTCCTCGGTAGCGGCGATATCTTCCGTAAGCACGTCCTGGACGAAGTCCTGGTCGTTGCCGTCAATGATCATGCGCATGCCGCCGCGTAAGAAATCGTCATCGATTTCTTCTACCTTGGCTTCCAAAGCAAGCAGGCCTTCGCGGCGAGTGATGGTGGCCCATTCCATAAACATGGTGATCAATTCGCCTTTGCTGATCATTTTCGGCTTAATAATCGTCATTTTGATCAGCACAGGGAATTTCTTAAGCTCGGAGAGCGGAAAACCCATGAATAGCGTTGCTGCCGTTCCCACAAAAATAATGACAAAGGCCGCAGGGTTTTCCAGCAGGCTTTCGACCGGTGCGCCTTTGAGAATCATCCCCAAAATGAGCGACACTAAACCGAGAATAAGTCCAATAATTGTTGAAATTTCCATTGCACACCTCGTCCTTGAGAGTATTGAGTCCATTTTTCCGTCTCCCGCATCCTTGCTGAAGACACTCTTAAATCGTCCGAAAAACGGTTTATCTTTTTTATCGACATATTCGCCTTTTTTTTTAAGGTGTATTTTCCGGTATAATAAGATTACAGTCTGCAACAGACAACAAGGAAAGGGGCCGTTTGGCAGTGGGAGTAAAGCACGGTAGAGATTATGAATTTATTTTGGCGGATTTAACGGCCGCAATGGGCCGTATTCAAGATAGCTATGAATTTTTCGAAATGGAAGCTTCGGAATGGCAGGAGCTCTCGGCCGAGGAGCGGCTGGAGGTGCAGGAGGCGCTCGCGGAGGATCTCTTCTTTGCGCTGGGCACGGAGCCTGTAATTCCGGTGGGGAGCGCCGTCGTTATTTACGATCCGGAAGGTCACCGGATCAACGTGCTGATTGGAGAGGAAGAGCTGACTTCGGTTAAGCTAATTTGATGGGAGTTTCGCAAATTTTTGGATTATTGAATAGGGCATGGTAAAATATTATATTGGAAGAACAGTCAGCGGTATCGCATGAAATGGCGCATCAAAGAATAGAATAAACAGATGCCGGAACCGAACCTTTAACGATTGTCTTGAATTCGCTTAACCTCAGAATTACATAGGAGTGGAAGTTTTGAAGAACGGGGAGGAAGAAAAATGCCGTTTACACCACAAGAAGTAGAAGCGCATTTGGAAAAGCTGGAGGGCTGGGAGCTGGAGGAAGGCCGCTGGATCATCCGGAAATACACCTTCTCCAACTTTATGAAAGGGATTGCGTTCGTCGACGAGGTGGCAGCTATTTCGGAAGCATTTAATCACCACCCTTTTATTACCATTGACCATAAAACGGTGACGCTTCGCTTGACCTCTTGGGAGGAAGGTGGAATAACGGCCGTAGATATCAAGGAAGCGCAGCAATATAATGAGGCTTTCGAGAAAAACCGCACGGCCGGTTAATTCCCGAAGAAACGGAAATACGCCCGTCCGGACCGATTCGATCGGTACCGGGCGGGCGTGTTTTGCTTCAATCGCTATTTCTTTTCCGAAAGATACAAGGCCACGTTGGCGATCTCGTCTTCCTTCAATTTATCCTTGAAGGACGGCATGACGCCCCCTTTGCCTTTGGTGATGATGCTGTACAATTGATCGGACGACAGTTCGGATCCGATTTTTTGCAGATTAGGACCGGCCCCGCCCTGCAATTGATCCCCGTGACAGGCGATGCAATTCGCTTTGACTGTGGCTTCGGCTTGCTCTGCATTTAATGTAACTTCAGGCATTTGCGGCTTTTCTTCCTGGGCTACCTGTTCCCGGCCGGGCAATGTAAACATTAACACGACTGCGAAGATGCATGCCACGGCGAGTATTCCGCTCATGATCCACTTCTGCATTCCAATCGTCCCTCCTATGTAAGCTACCCCTCCATTATAGCGGAACATGTTGGCCGATCATAGCGTTTGTGACAAAAAAAGTAATGATTTATTGTAATTTACGCAAAAAACAGCAGTTTAATGTGTGATTGTTCATAGACGGATGAAGAATGTTATTCTGCAGCAGTCGGGATACCCCGAAAAACCATGCAATAAAAAGGCTTGGAAATGCCGCCGGGCGTCATTTTTTCGTACAGATCGGTGATGACGAAGCCGGCCTTTTGGTACGCCCGAATTGCCCGGGTATTCCAGGTCAGCACCTCCAGATCGATCACGTCCTGCGGTTTCCGCCGTCTGGCCTCCTCCACGATGGTGAGCACAAATGATTTCCCCAAGCCGTGGCCGCATAAATCGGGCCGCATGCCAATACCGAGGCGCGTAACCCCCTCCATGGGAAAGTACTGGGCAAATCCGGCAAGTTCGCCCTGTTCGTTCAGCAAGGAAACGTACTGCTGGGCTCTTAAGGTAGGGTTGCCGAACTCGACATCGAGCGCTTTCATTTGTTCCCAAGGGAGCCAGCTATAAATATCATACGGAGAATCGTAATGCCAGGTACAGATATCCGCGCCGTGGCTTTCTTCCATAGGGACGATCCGGAATGGGGGGATTGTTTTTTCCATCTGTCTTCGCCTCCTTAAACGATAGGAATGCATAGGCTATTCAATGTGACTGGCTCAAGTTCTTTTTAACCTCACTCTAAACGTAATTTCTTTGCTTGTAAAGGCTTGAAGCCCACGAACCCGAGAGGATAAGGGAAGAAAAATTTCTTGGGTTTGCTGAAATTTCCGTTTAGCTTTT
Organism: Paenibacillus haidiansis; assembly: GCF_036553665.1. Lineage (NCBI taxonomy): Bacteria > Bacillati > Bacillota > Bacilli > Caryophanales > Paenibacillaceae > Paenibacillus > Paenibacillus haidiansis. The sequence goes on from NZ_JAZHPZ010000021.1 coordinate 18,811, forward strand.
CTCCGGACGGGGTAAATTTTGGATATAACGAGGATTGGATGTAGGAGTGCGGTGGAACACGGACAGCAAAAAAATAAATCTTTATCTACATGTAACCTTTGATACCGGTCCTTCGTTAAATGGGTAGTGGCAGCAAAAAAAAAGACCGCGGACGATTCCGGCCAGAATCGCTCACGGTCCAACGGGTTTTAAGGTGTAGGGTCTCCAGCTTTGAGGGGTAATCAGGATTCGGCGGCAAAGGTGCTATAGCCCCAATTGCTCAGAATTCTTTTTGCCCCTACATAGCGCGTCTTATAGTAGCTGTTGTCCAAATTATCGATATTGATTCCTTTGGAAGACGAGGCATGGGCGAATTTCCCGTCGCCGACATAAATGCCGACATGGGAGATGCCGCTGCCGGAAGTGTTGAAGAATACCAGGTCGCCCTCTCTCAGTTGGCTTTTGGCCACCGGAGTGCCCTGCTTGTACTGGGCTGTGGATACACGGGCGAGGTCGACACCGAATTTCTGGAACACGTATCTGGTAAATCCGGAACAATCGAAGCCCGCGGTAGTGACGCCTCCGTATTTATAAGGCGTGCCGATCACGGAATTAACTACGGTGTCCAATGTGCTGTCGGCAAAAGCGCTTCCGGTTCCCATCGTGAACAGGATGGCCAAACTCGTCGCTGCTGCAGCAAACGTCTTTCTCAAGATATAAAACTCCTTCCAAGGCCTGCGAGGTTAGCTTAAGGATTCGGTTGAAGGTTCCCTATGATCCTTGGATAACGGATCAATTCACCCAAAGTGGTTCCCCCGTTTCCCGGGTGTCGGGAATTCGGCTGTTCTTGTTGATTGCACCCGAAAAAACACGACATGATCAAAATGATTACAAATACGACAATAATAATTACAAAGTTGTTACCATTTACTTTGGTTATTTTACCAAACCTCTTCATGTATTGGCAAGCCGATTGCGGCCTTTTTTGCTAAATAGGTTAATTTGAACTGTTTTAAGCGGTCACCACAACTATTTAGTAGGAAAGGGTTCCTAATCCTCACCCGTATAAAATGAAAAAGACCCGCGAGATCCTGGTTAAAGAATCTCTACGGGCCCTTGCTTATCCGTTCAAAAATGTTACCTTACGATTCACTGGTAACTTCATCATATTTGTCGGAGCTCATGATCCGCTTGGCGCCGACATAGCGTTCGACGTAATACTTTTCGCTTAATTTGCTGATGACTACACCCTTGGAGGTGGAGGCATGAGCAAACTCGCCGTCGCCGACGTAGATGCCGACGTGGGAAATGCCTTTGCCTGAGGTGTTGAAGAACACCAGGTCGCCGGCAATCAATTCATCCTTGGACACTTCGGTTCCCATTTTGTATTGGGAAGCCGATTGATGCGGCAATTCAATGCCGATCTTTGCGAAGACGTACATCGTAAATCCGGAACAATCAAAGCCTGAAGTCGTCGTTCCGCCCGATTTGTAATCGGAACCCAAAGCCGGTTCGATGGCGCTGTTCAATTTGGAATCCGCGAAAGCGCTACCAGTTCCGATGGAAAATACAATTGCAAGGCTTACTGCCGCTGCGGTTAGCTGTTTCTTCAAGAATATGCTCCTTCCAATGCCTACGAGGTTAGCTTAAGGATTCGGTTGAAGGTCCCCTATGATCCCTCCGTTGCGAGATCAATTCACCCAAAGTGGTTCCCCCGTTCCCCGTTAAGGGAATTCGGCTGTAATTTACGTTTTATTCTTACAAATTCGACACCCGGCATAATACGCTGCCAATGATGACAAAATAATAACAAAATCGTTACTGAAATTGTGCTGCTGTTATTGTAACAAAGGCAAGTATATTTTGGCAATGGTTAATTAGCAAGATTGAGAGGGATAAACGCACAAAAAGACCCCCGGAAAGCGCGGAGGCCTTGTGGCACAAGGAAAAATAAAAGTGAAAAAAATTTAACTTTTTTGTGTTTTGGTATACCATAGCTGGTATTGAGAGGTTAGCGTCCACACTTGCCATAGACTGCGGATAAAAGGATAGGATTGCTGTAATATTAGGGCCAAGAGTCCGGTCCAAATCCAAGAGACGGTGCCGAACAGGAGGAACAGTCCCGCTCCGGTGGCGCCCAGAATGAGTGAAATCGCGATGCCCGGCAGAAGATGTCTTAAGCTGAGCAGCAGTGAGGTCCAGAGTCCGGCCTTAAACAGATACCCGAACTGGGCGAACAACAGCAGTTGGCGGACAAGCCAGGCGTAAACCATCCAGCCCAGCAAAATCCCGCAACCGATCAGAACGGGGGCAAGGCGGCTGCCGGGTACGGCCAACCGGGGCAACAAGGCCTGGAGCTGCGGGAGGACCCAGAAGGAAGGCAGTGCCAGCAGCGCAAGCTCCAACAAATAAAAGAGTACGACGGGCTTCCAAAATTCCTTCATTCCCCGGAAAAAAGGAAGGCCGGAGCCCCGCTCCTCGGACGGCTTAAGGCCGTAGAGGATGCCGGCTTGAATGAGCGGCGACAACAGCAGCCGCAGAGCGATCATCGCGAGCAGCAGCCAGATGTATTGGTATACCGCCGGATTATGTCTAAGCTCGAACTGTCCTTCAAGCAAATATAATATCCGGCTCATCTCCGTCGGGGGCGGGTCGGGGTACCGCGACAGGACGTCGCTAACCGCGGAGCTTACCAGCCGGTACAGAAACAGTCCCCACAGCAACTGGTACAGGAACAGGATGATCACAGAGGGAAACTGGCTCCTGACATGCCCCCATCCATTCCGAATATAGGTCATAATTTTCCCTCCTAAGAGTTTTGTGAGTGATACATCTATGAAGAGCTTCAGAGAACCTCATGATTTGCTCTACTACCACGCGAGGGCGCCGAGCAAAGTTTCAAGCAGCTTCACAACGCTTAAGGTGGTGCGAGTGCCGTCTTGTTCTTCGACCTCGGCTTTGATGTAGTTGTTGATGTGCTTGTTCTCCAATACCAGCGAATAGTCGGGATCGACCTGTACCCAGTCCAGCGGCTCTTTATACTGGAGCTTCAGTTGTACGCGGTCGCCGGCCCCGTTCCATACCTTTCTTTCCGTATGCCCATCCTTGAAGCTGAACAGTAGCGGCACCTTGGGCGCCGTCCCGCCCTGCCGGCTGATTTCCACCGTGGATTCGTAGACGGTACTCCCGTCTTTGATAACCGGCGTGACCGTAATCCGGTCGACGGAGAAATCGGCCATTTTGCCCTCATATACATATTGATTAAAATAGGCCTTCCAGCTTCGTCCCGTCGTCTGCTCGACAACCCGCTGAAAATCGGCCGTCGCCGGATGCTTGAACCTGTACTTTTGACTGTAGTTATAGAGAATCCGTTTCATCGTCTTCGTGCCGACCTGACGCTCGATATCGAGCAGCACGAGCTTGCCGCGATAATAAGCGTTCTTGGCGTAGGAGTCCGACGAGCCGTATTTCCAGGCCGGCAGCGTAAGCGAAGCCGGAGATGAGATCAGCGCGGCCTGAAGGGGCAGATTCGGCGCGATGCCGAATTCCTGCTCCATCAACTTGTCTTCGGCATAAGAAGTGAAGGCTTCGTCCAGCCAGGCCTCCTCGAATTCATTGCTGGCAACCATGCCGTAGAAAAATTGATGCCCAATCTCATGAATGACCGTCCGTTCCAATTCATCGTACCCCGGGGAATCACTACCCGCGCCGAAGGCGGTGACCAGCGTCGGATATTCCATGCCTCCGGCGCCGTTGCCGCCGATGGGCGGGACGACCACGGAGAGCGTGGAATACGGATAGCGGCCGTACCATTTGCTGAAATTCGAAATCGCCACCTTCGCCGCATAGAAATAGCGCTCTTTCAAATCTTTATGCTTGGGATCGAGATAGAGCTTGATCCGGACGCCGGGCACCTCCGCCGAAGAGAATGGCTCCTCGGCATATACGAAATCGGGAGAAGCCGACCAGGCGAAATCATGGACATCGTCGGCATAAAACTGAACCGACTTGCGGCCGTCCTTGAGCACGGCCGGTTTGGTTTGGAACCCGGTCGCGGCGACGGTATAAGTTTCGGGCACGTCAATATTGACACTGTAAATCCCGAAGTCGGAGTAAAACTCGGAATTGCCGTGATACTGATGCAGATTCCAGCCCTCCGCCTTCCGGCCGCGCGTTCCCGCCGGCTCGTATACGCTCAGTTTCGGGAACCACTGCCCGGCCATGACGAAATCTCCGGATACGCCCATACGGGCGAACAATTTCGGGAGCTTCACGGTGAAGTTGATTTTAAGCGTCACGCTTTCGCCGCCGCGAACCGTGACGGGAAGCCGGACTTTGGCCAGCGTTTTGTCATGGACATTTCCGTCGTCCGGCTGGACGTACTGCAGCCGATGGAGCAGGGAGATGCCGTCCGTCGTGCGGATTTCGGTCAATTCCATCGCGCCCCATCCGTCCTTGGGCATGACGTCGCCGCGCAGCTTACCGCCGGACTCTTTCATAAACGTAGTATTGGCGGAAGCAAAAGCATTGGGATATAAATGCAGGTATAGCTCGTTGACCGCTTTTTTGCCGGGATGGGTCCAGGTCAAGGTCTCCGTACCGGTCAGGGTATGGTCCGCTTCGTTCAGCTTGACTTGAATATGGTACTCCGTGACCCGGTTGCTGAGAATCTCCGCCGTCGGCTGTTGAATGCTTTCGGCCTGAGGCAGGGCGGGAGCGGGACCGCTTTGGACGGCTTCCAGGGGCTTGACCGCTTCGGATGCGACAGAAGAACGGTTGGACGGGCCCAAACTCAGAGTGTACCGGACAGTACCGGCGATGAGGCACAAGGCAAGAATGGAAATGCCGAAGAATAAAGTTCGTCGGGTCATACAATGGATACCTCCCGTTGACAAGCATCTACAGCATGTATATGTTTGCATTTGGGAGATTATTAGCTAAAATTAAATTAACGTTTCAAGCCTGTTTTCAGGACGACAAACCGGCGGCGGACGCCGCTTAAACGTATAGACTTCATTAGAAATCGAAGCTACTCGGGAGGGAATCATGGACAACAATAATTCAAATTCGCAAAAAACGGGCAAGAAGATCTTTTCATTGAACATTATCAGCAACGAGGACAAGAGCAAGCATAAAGGCTTCGGGGCCGGTTCCATCGACCTGAACAGCATGTCGCCGGTCATTATCGACGGGGATGATGCTTATATCGATATCGGCGCGATGCATGCCAAGAGCAAAGTGGAGAAGGGCATTAAATTTTCGACGAACCGTGAAGATGTACCGAACGGGCGTCAGGTATGGGTCGTTTGGGTGGCGGTGGACCGCTCTCCGGAGGGGCAGTTTTACGGGGGGATGACGGCATGCGAGATGTGGATCGATACCGAAGCGCGCCGCGGCTGGAAAATTCTTGCCGATCACGTCAATAAAATGGATTACGCGTTGAAGCGCCGGATCATCCTGGACGGGTTGGCCGCCGGGCAAAAGCAAGCGCTCAAACAGCTCTTGATCGAGACGAACGGGGAATGGTGGGACCGCTCCCCGGATGAACTGAAGGCTGCGTTGGAACCGTAAACGAAGACGACAAAATCGCAAAAAAAGGCGGCAGCCCGCGCATGATGCGCGAGGCGCCGCCTTTTTTATTGAATCTTACAAATAGGGATTACTCGGGGAGGACGTAAACTTTAGTCACCGGCTCGGCGCCGGAGTAGGCAAATTTCCAGCTGAATTTCAATTGGTTGCCGGAACGGCCGATATATTTCAGCCCGTCCCCGATCCCAAACTCATCGTTATCGATCTGTTCAATAATGCCCTGATCCAGCATGCTCTTATAGATCGGCGTTGTTTCGCCGGACTCCCGGTCGACCAGCAGCAGGGTGCCGGTAGAATAAGGGCGGATCAACAGGAAATCGCTCTCCATGGCTTCCACGCTGTATACGTCGTCCGGTCCGCCGATTTTCTCCAAGTCAATTGTCTCAACTACAGTTCCGTCCTGCTTGACTAAATTGGCAGTCCGGCCGTTGTTCATGAGAATTTTGCCGTCATAGGAGAGCACATCGGGCTCCAAATTGATGTATGAAGGACCGCCGAAGGACATGCCGGTTTGCCGGACGATCGTTCCGTTATGCAGCAGCACCCGGTAACGGGTGTTGAAGATATGGGGCTCCCCATAAGCATTATTAATATTGACCACATACGTGTTTTCGTCAATTTTGTGGGCATCCATGCCCAGCCAATCGGGATACTCGATATTCACGGTTCCGCTCCGGACAGGGAGCTGGCCGCTGGGACCGGCGTATAGAACGCCTTTATCGCGGTTAAGCCAGAACAACATGCCGTCCGTTTGAATCAGTGTATATTTGGAGGAATACACATAGCTGATGTCTTTCGTACCGGTGGCGGTGACCGGAATTCCGAACAGTTTCGCGAACAGCGAAGCCGGAACATAGGTGACCCCTTGCTTCTGTTGTACTGGAGCGCCCAAAGAGACGGTTACTCCATTCTTTCCGGTCGCTTTTAAACTGCCGACTTTAAATTTGGCAAATTGGGTGACGCCCGTAAGCTCCAGCGACTTGGACGCATTGTCGTAAGTAAGCTGGAGATCCAGATAAGCCGCCACCTCCCGCAGCGGGAGATAAAGCTGCCCCGATTGCTTGTACGTTTGATGTTCCAGGGTAAGCGTACTTTTCTGATTGGTTACGGTTTCTGCGGCCGAAGCCTGCAGCGGTCCATAGCCGGGAAGACCGACGGACGCCAGCGTTACGGTAAAAGCGAGCGTAACGGCCGCAACTTTGGAAACAGATTTCGTATTTTTCATCATCAAGATGAGCCTCCTTTTGCGTATATGGACGCATCCAGGAGGGGAAAAGTTGTGATAATTTATGCTTTTGGTTCCGGAGACGGATATTTATCCTTGCCGAGGAGTACCGTTAATCCCAGCAGAGTGACGACGATGGTGGCCCCCATGTCGGAGATGACGGCGATCCACAGCGTAAGCCAACCGGGAATCGTGAGCAGCAGCGCGATCAGCTTGAGGGTCAGCGAGATGCCGATATTCCAGCGGATCACCCGGCCGGCCTGCCTTGCGACGCCGATCGCGCCGGGCAATTTGCCAAGGTGATCCTGCATCAGGACGATATCGGCGGTTTCCACCGCGCTGTCCGTCCCTTTGCCCATGGCGATGCCCAGATTCGCGGCCGCCAGAGCGGGAGCATCGTTGATGCCGTCCCCGACCATCGCCACCGTCCGCGAGCGGGATAGCTCTCGGACGGCTTCCGCTTTCTGCTCGGGCAGAAGGCCGGCCCGCCAGTCCGTGACGCCGGTCTTGGCCGCCACCGCCCGGGCGGCTCCGGCATGATCGCCCGTCAACATGACGGTGTGGGCGATGCCGCTCTCGTGCAGCCGGCGGACGACGTCCGGGCTCTCCGGCCGGAGCTCGTCGGCGAGACCGAACAGGCCGAGCACGCGGCGCGCTTCGGCGGCGAGCACGACGGTGAGGCCGTCCTTCTTGAGCCGGGCCAGGTCGGCAAGGACGCGGCTGCGGGCGCTCTCCGGCAGGGAGAGCCGACCCAGCACCTCCTCGCTGCCGACCCAGTACCGCGTGCCATCCAGGCTGGCGGTCAGCCCGACGCCGGGAAGCGTCGTCAGCCCGGCTGGCTGCGGCAGATCTTCCTTGGCGAGAGCGCCGCCCGCCGCCGTGGCATGCCGCACGACCGCTTCGGCGAGCGGGTGCAGGGAGCCGGCCTCGACGGCCGCGGCGACGCGGTGAAACCGTGCCGGATCGTAAACGACCTCGCGGATTACCGACGGCCGTCCCAAGGTCAGGGTGCCGGTCTTGTCGAACGCGATTGCGTCGATCTTCCCGAGCTGCTCAAGGTGAACGCCGCCTTTGACCAGGACGCCGTTACGGGCGCAGCGGGTCATCCCGCTGACCAAGGCGACCGGCGAAGACAACACGAGCGAACAAGGGCAGCCGACAATCAGAATCGCCAGCCCTTCGTAAAGCCATTTCATCCACGGCTGCCCGAACAACAGCGGCGGCACGAGCACAATCAGCACGGCGATCAGCATGATGGCCGGCGTATAATATCTGGCGAATTTGTCGATAAACAATTCGGTCGGCGTTTTGGTATCCTGGGCTTCCTGTACCAGGTGCATAATCTTCGCGAGGGAGGAATCCTCGTAAGCTTTGTCGATATGGATCTTCAGCAGCCCGTCGGCGTTGATACTGCCGCCGAAGACGGAAGCCCCCGGCTGCTTCGGCACGGGAATGGACTCGCCCGTAATCGCCGCTTCGTTCAAGGCACTGTAACCGCTAAGCACGGTTCCGTCCGACGGAACCTTCTCGCCGGCGCGGACAAGTACGATATCCCCGGCACGAAGCCGTGAGATCGGCACCGTAACTTCGCGCCCGTCCTTGACCAGCACCGCCTGCTTCGGCGAAGCATCCAGCAGCGCCTCCAGCGATTGGCGGGCCCGGTTCATGCCGTAACCCTCCAGCAGTTCGTTTAAACCGAACAAAATGGCGACGAGCGTGGCCTCTTTCCATTCGCCGATCAGCGCCGCGCCGACCAGGGCGACGGTCATCAGCGTATCCATATTGAATTTAAGGCGAACGAGATTGCGCAGCCCGCGCACAAAGGTGGAAAACCCGCTCAATATAATAGAAGAAATATACATCAAAATGATGACTTGATCCGGCAGCAGGTTGTTTACGAAAAACGTGGCGGCATAGAGCAAAGCGGAGACGGTCAGCAGCCACTGCCCGCTATGATCGGCCTTTTCGCCATGGCTGTGTTCATGACTATGTCCATGACCTTGAGGCCGGGTATGGGCATCCTCTCTTCCGTGTCCATGGTCCGCGTGATCATGCCGTTCCTTTTCGCCTTTCCTATCGTTGCCGGGAGATGGCAGGGCAAGGGAAGCCCCGTCGCCGCTAAGAATGCGCTGGACCCGGGCCAGATCGATTTCCGGCCGGACCAGCAGCCGACCGCTGCCAAACAACAGCGCGGCATCTTGGCCATGATCGAGCTTTCGGATCTCCTCCTGCATCTCGCGCGCGCAATTGGCGCAGGACAGTCCCTGCACTTTGTATTCCATACGCAAGTCCGGTTGCCCGGCTGTTTCTTTAGGGGCGGCATCGGATTTATTCATGCTCATTCCTCTCCTTTTGGTGCTCCAACGTCATCGTAATCAGGGTCTCAATATGATGATCCTTCAAAGAATAGAAAACATTCTTCCCGTCTTTACGCGATTTGGCGATTCCCATGAGCTTGAGCTGGCGTAAATGATGAGAAGCGGTCGCGATCGAAGCGCCGAGCACGGACGCAATATCGCATACGCAGCATTCCTGCTCTTGCAGCAGCAAACAGGCGATTTTCACCCGGTTGGGGTCGGACAATGCTTTGAAAATCTGTGCCATGCCAAGTATGTCGTCTTCCCGGAATTCGCCTTGCAGCCAATCCGTACGGGCAGAATCTCCACAATGCTGCTCGCAGACTTCATCGGCCGGCTGGATATCGGTCTTCATGCGGCTCCCTCCATATTCCAATTTCGCAACTTATCTTTCATTCAAATGATCGTTTGAATGTTTACCCAAATTATACGACTATGAACCATTATATTCAAACCTTTGCTTGAATGATTCCCTGATTTCAGGAATTTTCGGCCAATATTTGTCACTGTTTAAATCTTTCGGCAATCTTTGAAATCCGGGCAATTCTGCCGATATGAAAAATATAAGCAGTTTAGGAAAGATAGGAGTCCCGTCTTGACTTGATTACTATCTCGCAAAGGGGAAACTAACTTGGACAGCATGATAGACGAAGGAACTGCGCTGGTCGTTTTGATTTTTATAATTATTCTTTTTGCGGTCATTTGCTTCTTTCTGAAGCGGCTTTGGCATCTTCGCCAAATGCTGAAGGCTTCGGAGGAGCGGGGAAGGCTGCTCGAAAATATGTTGCACAATATCGACGTCGGCACCTGGTCGTATGACGATCATTTGAAAAGGGTCGTCTTTACCTCGCGAGCCTTCGTATCGATTACTGGATTCCTTCCGGGGAGTTTTACGAGCAAGATGTCATGGCAAAACATCATTCACCCCGACGATTTGAATTATTTCACGAAAGTGGCGGCAGGACTTAGGCAGGGTAAGGCCGATGCCAGTGATTACCGCATCATTCACGCGGGCGGTGAGACACGTTGGGTAAACGTGCGGATTATCCCTACGATGGATCGCCATGGAGAGCTTGTCCGGCTGGACGGCATCGTGCTCGATATTACCGAGAAAAAGGAATCGGAGCAAAGGCTTCAAGAGAGCGAAAGGCATTTCTCCAGATTAATCGAGCTTTTCCCGACTCCGATGATCGTTCAGAAGGGGGGAAAATTTACTTATGTCAATTCCGCCGGCCTCCGGCTTTTGGGCTTCGATTCGCTGGATGAAATCGTCGGCCAGGATATTTTGCGCATTTTACCCCCACATGAATGGGAGAAGGCCAAGCGGCGGATTCGAGCTATTCCGGTCTATAAATACGGGGATGCGATCGAGTATGAGGTGCTGCGCGGGGACGGCCAGCATGTATATACGGAGGTGACCGGGGTATACGATGAGTTCACCGGTTCTACCGTTCACGTATTTTATAATATTACCGAACGCAAGAAGATGGAGATCGCCCTTAAGGAAAGCATGGAACGTTACCGCAGGCTGGTGGAGCTGTCGCCGGTGGCCATAGCGGTCATTCAACACGGAATGGTCGTGTATATCAACCCTATGGGGCTGAAAGTGCTGAAAGCGTCGAATCTTGCGGATATCGTTGGAACAACACCTTGGGAGTGGATTGTCGGAAAGAACGCCGAATGGGGTAAAACGGTCGTCGAGACTCTGAATCAAAACGGTTCTTTGCCTGCGGAAGAGATGACGCTGGTCTGCGTGGACGGCAAGGAAATCGAGGTGTCCGTTACCGGCATATATGATAAAGCCAATTCAAACGTGGAGGTCGTGTTCGAGGATATAACGGCCCGCAAGCAAGCGGAAAGGGCGCTCATGGCTAGCGAGCAACTGAACCGCCAACTGATTGAGCTGCTGCCGCTGGCGATATTCATTCACAGGGATTACAAGATTCTCTATGTTAATCCGGCGGGTGTCCGGATGCTCGGCGCCAAAGACGAAGAGGAAATCATCGGATTGCCGCTGGCCCATTTTTTACGGCCGGAAGACGTAGAGAAGGGGCTGGAGATAATCACGCAGGTGTATGAACAGCCTGGGGGCACCCAAGTGACCGAGTATAAGGTCATCGATCTCCAGAACCGGACTCTGGAATTGGAGGTCGTGCTTACCTCGATCCCATATCTGGGCCAAGGGGCGGCGCTGGGGCTGGCGTGGGATATCACTTCAAAGAAAAGAGACGAGGAGGAACGGCGGAATGCGGAGCAATTGATCCGAGAGAGCGAGGACCGTTATTTCCGACTCCAGATGAGTCTGGATCAATTTTCGTCCGATCTGTTCGGTGTGGTGAAGGTGGAGGAATTAAACGACCGGCTGGTCCGGGAGGTGCGGCAGGTACTCGGGAGTGAGCGCGTGTGCCTGATGACCGTCTGTCAGGACGGCGGGACGACCGTTATGCATGGATACAGGGATATTCCCCGGGGAGTCGCCGAGAGTATCTCGGAGTATGGAGCCGATTCTCTGCCGCTTTGCGAACTGGTCGATACGCTGGACGGGCATTATGTGAAGATTGGGGACGTAGGCGGGGACAGCTGCATTTTGTGTGTGAGCGAGAGCTCGCAGCTGTTGATGATACAGGCTCACAAGGTCTGGCTCGAGACGCTGTCTCGTTACGTCAGCGTTCTGTATGACAATTTCCGCGTTATTGAAGATTTGCGCCGCGATGTCGATCAGCTGGCTTCCGGACGGGTGATCCCGCAGTGGCTGCTGCGGTTTATGTTCCATTTGTCCGAAAATGAGCGCAAGCGGTTGTCCCAGGATCTGCACGACGCCGCACTGCAGGAGCAAATTATCTGGTACCGCAAGCTAAACCAGCTTGCCGAGAGCGTGAACCTGGATCCGGAATATCGCAGGCAAATGGCGGAAATCGAGCAGGGGCTGCTTGATGTAATTTACCAAATCAGAATTACCTGCAACGAGCTAAGGCCGCCGCTTTTGCAAGAGGAAGGACTGGAGCGTTCGCTGGAAACGCTGTTTGAATTCACGCAGCTCAGGACCAATTTCGCGATCCGGTTCGATTATTCCGATCTCGGTTACGCGCTCGGCGACGATCTCCTTATCGGACTGTACCGTATCGTACAGGAATTGCTGGCGAATGCGTCAAAGCATTCCCGGGCTTCGCTCGTCATCATCAAGCTCTATTCAAGAGATGAGCGGGTTCATTTGGAATATGAAGACAACGGAGTGGGCCTGGATGTAGAGGAAACCACCTCCGCTTTTCAAAGCATGGGCATTTACAGTATGCGGGAACGGGTACGAAGTATGGATGGAAGCATCGAGCTCTACTCGCCGCCGGATTCGGGATTGTCCGTACACATCTCCGTACCGGCGGGCAAAGAAAAAGACAGAACGAGGGGGGACAAACGGTGATCGATATTTTGCTGGTGGACGACCACCCTTCGGTCATGGCGGGCACCAAATTCATGCTTGAGCAGGAAGGAGATATGGTTGTGGCGTTGGCCCAGACGCCCGAGAAGGCGCTGGAGCTGGCCAGACTATATCATTATGATGTCATGCTGGTCGATCTGCATATGCCCGGAATGAACGGAATCGACCTGGCCAAACAAATATTGGCCATCGTACCGGAAGCGGTTATTTTAATATATACCGGATTTGAATTCACCAATCACTTCAATCTGATGGTCGAGGCGGGAATTTCCGGCTTTGTGCTGAAGACCGCCAATAAGGATCAGTTGGTGACCGCTGTACGTTGCGCATTGCGCGGCGAGGTCGTTTTGCCCTTATCGCTGATCAAGCAGGTGAGGAGGACTTCCGCCCAGACGCCGGTAACGGCGGGGAGCTCGGAGCCGGGCGTGGTGACGGGCAGGGAATATGATATTCTGAAGCAGATTGCCAGAGGTAAAAGCAACAAGGAGATCGCGGAGAAAATTCATGTGAGCCAGCGATCCTTGGAGTATTCTCTGACGAATCTGTTTCAGAAATTAGGTGTGAAGTTCCGGATCGAAGCGGCCGTAAAGGCGAAGACGCTGGGCCTGTTGTCGGATTCCGATTTTTCCTCGTCGGTGAATTCATAATTGAATTGAAGGACGTGAAACCCCGTCTCCCTTTGGACACGGGGTTTTGTGTTTTTCGACAATTATCAACAATATTCCGCATTTTTTTTGCGTGCCCCCGCAACTTTTTTTCGGTTACCAGCCATGAGGGTGAGTGTATGATGAGAGTACTAAAAAGATAGGACAAATATCATAGAAAAGAGGATTATTTAATGGTGCAAAAGTACGACGGGGCCACGGATTTGCTTAATAGCGCCATCGAATCCATCAGGCATGTGTTTTCTTGCCCGATGCAAGTTGAAGCTCCCAATCTATTCGATCAATCGTTCATTCAAAGCGATGTCGGTGTGCTGGTAGGCATTGTCGGCGATGTGGAGGGGCGGTTGATCATCGAAGGGGAAGGCCGGATTTTCAGCCGGCTCAGCCAAAACATGTTCGGCATGGCTCTTGAAGGAGATATGCTTCACAGTTTTGTCGGCGAGATGGCGAATATGATCGCCGGGAATACTTCGACGATTTTATCGGGGAAGGGCAGAAAGATAGATATAACGCCCCCGACCGTGATGGTCGGTCAACTGCAATTGTTCGGATTCCAACGCGGAATCCGGGTCAAAATCAACCTGGACGAGATCGGTCCGGTCAATACCATTTTACTGCTGCAGAATTAAGGAGGATCTCATGAGCAATAAGATTTTAGTCGTCGATGACGCGGCTTTTATGCGGCTAATGTTGAAAAATATGCTGACCAAGAACGGTTACGAGATAGTGGGCGAGGCGGAGAACGGGCAGGAGGCCATCGAGAAGTACCGGGCTTTGACGCCGGATCTGGTTACCATGGATATTACAATGCCCGTTATGGAAGGCGTGGAGGCGGTTCGTCAAATCAAGAGCTTCGATCCGGACGCGAAGATCATTATGTGTTCGGCGATGGGGCAGCAAACGATGGTTGTGGAGTCCCTTCAAGCCGGGGCCCGGGACTTTATCGTCAAGCCGTTTCAGGAAGAACGGGTTCTGGAAGCTATCCGCAAGGTATCGGGAAAGTAAGCAAACGAAGGAAGGAATAACAAGTGGAATTTATCGCATTCAATCATAATGATCGCTTGTCGGAAGAAGAGCTGGAGCGGATTTTGGAACACCTTGAGGAAGAGATGGAACAAATAAAAGACAGGGAGAGCGGGGGTTCGTAATGAGCTGGTTTCGTAATTTTAAGGTTTCCGTGAAATTGAGTATCGCGTTTATAGTTATGACGTTATTGATCGTAATTATGGGTCTATTCGGTTTGAGCAATTTGAATAAAACCAACGATAATCTATCCGCTATGTACGACAATAATCTTATGCCTATACGCTATCTAGGTGACGTGTCGGAAGCGTACCAGAAAATTCGTGTAAATATCCGCGAGATCTATTACATGGCTGAAACGAGAGAGCAAAAGGAAGCTATTAATCAGAGTATTCAAGCAAGTGCTCAAGAAATCGAAGACCAAATCAATCAATACCGAAATACGCAGTTAACACCGACCGAGGAAGAATTGCTCGGCACCTTCGCTACGGATTGGGAAAATTACTATCAACTCGTGAATCAGGGGGTCGAGCTTGCTTATGCGAACAAAAGCGAAGAGTTCGGTGCCCTGGTACAGGGAGGTTTCCAGGCAGCCGGCGACAAGGTTGCGGAAACAATAAGCCAACTGATAGAGCGGAACAGTCAATTGGCGAATGATCTTGATCTGGAGACCGATAGAGCGTACGCATTCTCCCGTAATGTTACTGTGGGTCTGATTGTTTTGGCCGCGCTGATCGGCCTTGTGTTGGGCACATTGATTTCCCGCAGTATTTCGGTTCCGCTGAATAAGGTGGTCAACTTGGTGAAGAAGGTCGCCGATGGAGATTTGACCGAGACGACCGATCTGGATTCGAAGGATGAGGTTGGGATGCTGGCAAATTCTACGAATGAAATGGTTCTCAGCTTGCGGAAAACCGTCAGCAGCGCCGTATCTACCGCGGAAGGCGTGTCGGCCGCCGCGCAGCAGATTTCCGCCAGCACCGAAGAAATCGCCAGCGGCAGCGCCGCTCAGGCTAACGCCGCACAGACGATTAACGAACTGTTCCAGGAATTGACGGCAGCCACTCATGCCGTAGCCCGGATTGCTGAACAGGCATCGGATATTTCCGGTGATACCATGGACATCGCGGAGCAAGGCGGCAAGGTGGTCCGTTCTTCGATCGAAGGCATGAACCAGGTCAATCTGCAGGTAGCCAGACTGGAAGACGACTCCAACCGGATTGGTGAGATTATCGAGGTCATTGATGATATTGCCGAACAAACCAACCTGCTGGCTTTAAACGCGGCGATTGAAGCGGCCCGTGCGGGGGATCAAGGCAGAGGCTTTGCCGTGGTAGCCGATGAGGTGCGCAAATTGGCGGAACGCAGCGGGGAAGCGACGAAACAAATTACAGGCATTATTAAAGGCATGCAGGAAAATACCCGTCAAAGTGCGAAGGCGACCCGTGAAGGGGTCGTGCTGACCGAGCAGACCGGCGAGGCGTTCGATCTCATCATCGCGAAGGTCAACGAGTCCGCGGGGAAAGTGACCGAGATTGCGGCGGCAAGCCAGCAGCAGGCGGCCCAGTCGACGGAAGTCCTGTCGGCGGTAGAGAATATCTCGGCCGTAACCGAGGAGTCGGCGGCAAGCTGCGAAGAAACGGCCTCGGCGGCCCAATCTCTCGCCGGGTTGGCGGAAGAGTTGAACCACACGGTATCGGTATTCAAGGTGAAATTATAACTTAGGTGGGGACGAGCGTGAATTTAAAAAGGTTTGGCTTTTCCATGAAATTGCGGTCGCGTATGCTGATTACGATCCTGGGTTCAATCATTATTCTGCTCGGAATAATGCTGTACTTTATCATAGCCAGCACCCGAAGCGAGGCTTTGGAGTCCGCCGCCGCTTTGACGGAATCGGCGGCGGAGAAGATCGGCGTCAGTGTGCAGAAGGAATTTGACGGTACGATCGGCATCGCCCGGAATGTATCGGTCACGCTGGAGATCATGAAACAAACGGGTTCGGCAAATCGGGATGCGGTCAATGCCTTGCTTAAAAAAGTTCTGGAAGATAACCCGGCTTATATCGGAGCGTGGACGATTTGGGAGCCGAACGCATTTGACGGCAAAGACCAGGCTTTTCGCAATACACCCGGTTCGGATGAGACGGGAAGGCTGCTTTCCTATTGGGCGAGAACCGACTCGGGTCTGAAGCTAAGCGCGCTTAAGGATTATGATGTGGCGGGAACCGGTGACTTCTATTTGCTTCCGAAGGAAACCGGCCGGGAGACGGTCCTGGATCCTTACATCTTTCAGCTTGACGACACCGACGTGATGATGACTTCCCTTATTGTTCCAATTAAAGAAAACGGCCAAGTAGTAGGTGCGGTAGGGATTGATATTGATTTGGCCTCTCTGCAAACGATGATGGATCAATTCCAGTTGTACAGCACCGGATATGCGAATCTTTATTCCAATACCTCAACGATTGTAACTCAGCGTGACCGGAACCTGATCGGAAAGAAGCTGAGCGAGGCCTTCCCGGGCGGTTTTACCGATACGGTTGTTAATGCGATCCAAAACGGCGAAACGTATACGGGAACTTCGAACGGCAAGTATCTCGTATATGATCCGATTGAGATCGGGGAGACAAATACCCCTTGGTCGGCCGCCATCGCGATTCCGGTGGAAGAGATTACCGCCGATTCGGACCGGCTGCTCGGAATTTTCTTCATCGCCGGAATTTTGACCCTTCTGATATTAGGGACTATCATCACCCTGCTGACGGCCAGTATTGTGAACCCGCTGAACAAAGCAGTGGAGGTTGGGGAATATATGGCCCGGGGCGATTTCACGCAAGAGCTGCCGGAGCGGGTGCTGCGAAGACGAGACGAAATCGGGGTGCTCGGACGCGGATTCCATGAGATTGCCCGGAGTATGAGGTCCATGCTTGGCCAGGTCAGTCTGACCGCCTCGCAGGTTGCCGCCGCGTCGCAGCAAATATCGGCCGGGTCCGAGGAACTGGCTTCGGGAAGCAGCGATCAGGCATACTCGGTCCAGACCATCAATGAGCTGTTCAAGGAATTGTCCGTCGCGATTAATTCGGTAGCGGCCAGCGCCTCATCGGCTTCCGAGCTGGCGAACAAAACTTCGGAGGTGGCCGGCGACGGCGGAGCTGTGGTGCAGCGGTCCATTGAAGAGATGAACACCGTGAGCAGTCAGGTGCTTAAGCTGGAAGAGGATTCGAACCGGATCGGCGAAATTATCGAGGTCATCGACGATATTGCCGAACAGACCAACCTGCTGGCCTTGAATGCGGCGATTGAGGCCGCGCGCGCCGGAGACCAGGGACGGGGCTTTGCCGTCGTGGCCGACGAAGTACGCAAGCTGGCCGAACGGAGCGGCGAGGCGACGAAGCAAATCAGCGGCATTATCAAGGGAATGCAAAGCAATACGTCGGAAACGGCCAAAGCGGTCGAGGCCGGTGTAATCTCGACGGTGAGATCGGGGGAGGCCTTCGAGCATATCGCCACCATGGTCGGCGAGTCGGCGAGCCGGGTGATGGAGATCGCGGCGGCGAGCGAAGAGCAAGCGGCGCAATCGAGTGATGTTGTGGCCGCGATCGAAAATATATCGGCCTCCACGCAACAAACCGCGGCCAGCAGTGAGGAAACGGCTTCGACGGCCGGTTCGCTGGCCGAACTGGCCGAGGAACTGAACCGTATGGTATCGGACTTTAAAATCTGAAGGGAGGGGAGCATGATGCAGTCGATCGTCCAGGATCAGTATATTGAGTTTGGAATCGAGCAGGAACAATACGCCATCCGCATTCAGGATATTCATGAGATTATCAAAATCCAAGAGATCACGGCCATTCCAAACGTAAGGGAATATGTCAAGGGCGTAATCAATTTGCGGGGAAGAATTGTCCCGGTCATCAGCCTCCGCTGCCTGTTCGGCAGCGAAGAAGCCGAGTACACGAAGAGTAGCAGAATCGTTGTTATCCACCATCGGGAGGAAGCTGTCGGGATTATCGTGGACCGGGTGAATAAGGTGACTACCTTTTCGGATATCCAGCCCCCTCCCGAGCGGGTCGGGGGCGTACAGGGCGGCTTTTTTACGGGGATTGGACTGGCGGAGAGCGGTCTGGTCGGAATTTTGCGGCTCGACGAAGTTCTGCTGCATGAATAAGGGGGCAAACCGGCGTGCTGTCTGAATATAGAGAGGTATTTCTGGAAGAGCTTGAGGAACAACTCCAACTGATGGATGAGGAAATATTGAAGCTGGAGCAGGGCGGAGATACGGGCCGGATCGTGCAGAGCCTGTTTCGTGCCGCTCATACTTTGAAGGGCTCGTCCGCGGCGATGGGCTTTGATGTCATGAAGCAGCTGACGCATGAGATGGAACAACTGCTTGATCTGGTGCGGAGCGGAAAACGAAACGTGACCGGCGGGCTCGTTGACCGGTTGTTTCAGGCTCTCGATCATCTGAAGCTGCTCAAGCTCGATATTTTGGACGGCGGTGGCGGTACGGGCATCGATGTTTCCGTCTGCATCGGCGAGCTGCGCAATTTTGCCGGCGGGGTTGAGGCAGTCTTGCCGGTTAGTCCGCCGGAATCCGAGCCGGCTGTGCAGCCCCGGGATTCGTCTTTGGCAAACCCGGAACTGCCGCTGCACACCCGCTTAAAGGCCGGCGAGTGTCTGGAGCAGAATCGGATGGTCAACTGGGTTTTCGTAACCATATCGCAGGATTGCATCATTAAGGGAGCGCGTGCATTCGTCATCCACTCCGGCCTATCGGAATGGGGCGAGGTACTGTTTGCAGCACCGGAGCTGGAGGAACTGGAGGAATCCGGCGGGGATGCCGCGGAAATCGCCTTTCTCCATGCCGGAGTCTTGGAGCGGGAGGAGCTGCATAAACGGGTCGCGAATTTAACGGATGTAGCCGAGGTGCGTATCGAGTCTTTAACCGCGGCGGAAATAGAGCTGGTACAGCCTTCTGCTGCCTTATCCGACCCCAAGAGGGACGGTCGGGAGGAGAATGAGAGTGCCTCCTCCGGGAAAGCAAAACCGCCTCAAACAATCCGCGTCAGCGTCGAGCGGCTGGAGCATTTGATGAACCTGGTCGGCGAACTGGTGATCGATCAGACCCGAATTCATCAGGTGGAGCGCATTCAGCGAAGAAGATTTACCGACGATTCGGTGGAGGAGCTCGGTCAAATTTCCGACCATCTTTCGCGCATTATCGCAGATTTGCAAGAGAGCGTAATGAAAACGCGGATGCTTCCGATCGAACAATTGTTCAACCGGTTCCCGCGGATGATTCGCGATTTGTCGCGCGATCTTGGGAAGGATATCGAGCTGGTCATCGAAGGCAAGGACACCGAGCTGGACCGGACGCTGATCGAAGAGATCGCCGACCCGCTCATCCACTTGATCCGGAATGCTGTGGATCATGGGATCGAGGCTCCCGAAATCCGCAAAGCCGGCGGCAAAGACCCGAAGGGCACCTTAACGATTCGGGCGGCCCATGAAGATAACCAAGTGGTGATTTACGTCGAAGACGACGGGGCCGGCATTCATCCGGAAAAAGTGCGGGCATCCGCGATCAAAAAAGGCGTAATTACGCACAAGGAAGCCGAGGAGCTGACGGAAAGGGATTCGGTGGAGCTGATTTTCCGGCCCGGATTTTCCACGGCCGTCGTTGTCAGCGAGGTTTCCGGACGGGGCGTCGGGATGGATATCGTCAAAAGCCATATCGAGAAATTAAACGGCTTGATTGAAATCGCCACGAGCGCCGGTAAGGGGACGAGCTTCAAAATCAAGCTTCCGCTTACGCTGGCTATCATCGAAGGCCTTCTGGTCAAGGTTTCAGGGCAGACCTACATCATTCCGATGAGCAATATAGCGGAGATTGTCCGGATCACCTCCGAAGACATTGTCTCGGTTAGGGGGCAATCGGTCATTTTGCTCCGCAATCAGGTGATCCCGGTCGCATGGGTTCATGACTTTTTCCGTTTATCCAAACCTGAGGCACCGCGCGGGCATATTTCCCTGGTCATCGTCGGTTCGGCCGAAAAAAGGCTGGCGTTGGTCGTTGACGAACTGGTGGGGAACCAGGAAATCGTGATCAAATCGCTCGGCTCCTACATCGGCAAAGTTCCCGGCATCGCCGGAGGAACGATCCTCGGCGACGGCAGCGTCGCCCCGATTATGGAGATTGCCGGCATTATCGGCAAAATCGGCGGGAAAACGGGAGCTTAACATACAAGAAGGCGAAGGTGAAACAAGTGTCGACCTCCCTGCAGAAGGATCAGGACTTTGAGCGGTTCGTCCAGCTCTTCAAGACCAAGTCCGGGATTGACTTAGCTTTATATAAAGAGCAACAAATGAAGCGGAGACTAGGCAGTTTAAAAGAACGAAAAGGGTTCTCGACTTTCGTCGATTTCTATCAGGCATTTGACGCGCGGCCCGAGCTGTATGCTGAGCTGCTGGATCAGATGACAATCAATGTATCCGAATTTTTCCGCAACCCGCAACGGTGGGAGGTGCTCGCCAAAAGGGTGATTCCCGAGCTGCTGGCGCGGAGTCCGAAGCTGAAATGCTGGAGCGCCGCCTGCTCGACCGGTGAAGAGCCGTATTCCATAGCCATGGTCTTATCCGAGTTTATGGAGCTGAAGGATATCGGACTGCTGGCGACCGATCTGGACCAAAATGCGATTGCCAAAGCGAAGATCGGCAACTATCAGGCCACGGCGGTCAAGGATGTGCCGAAGGCTCATTTGGCCCATTTTTTTACGAAACAAGGAGAACGGTATTTGATCTCCGACGAGGTGAAGCGATGTGTCCATTTCAAACGGCACAATTTGCTCTCGGACCCCTTTGACACTCAATTTGATCTGATTGTGTGCCGGAACGTGCTGATTTATTTTACCGATGAAGCGAAGGATTTGATATTCGCCAAGTTCAGCCAGGCGCTGAAGCCGGGCGGGTATTTGTTCATCGGCGGAACGGAACAGATTTTTCAGCCTCAGCAGTATGGGCTTGAGTCGACGGACACTTTTTTTTACAGAAAACAATAGAAGGAAGAAAGCGGCCATGGGGAAAATCAAGGTACTCGTCGTTGACGATTCGATGTTTATGCGCAAAATGATCGTTCGGCTTGTGGAAGAGGACGGGGATATCGAGGTCGTCGGAACGGCCCGGAACGGGGCCGAGGGCGTCAGGATGGTCAAGGAGCTGCGGCCCGATGTCGTGACGATGGATATCGAAATGCCGGAAATGAACGGCATCGAGGCACTGGCCCGGATTATGGACGAATTGCCGACAAGGGTAATTATGATCAGCTCGTTGACGCAGGAAGGCGCGGAAGAGACGATTACCGCGCTGCAGGGCGGCGCGGTCGATTTTATTCCGAAGCCGTCGGGCACGTTGAGTTCGGGACTGGCCGTCGCACGGGAAGAGATCGTCGGCAAAATCAAGGCGGCGGCCAGAACCCCGCTCTCGGTGCTGATCTCGGCGCGCCGCGGCGCGTCCAGGCAGCAGATCGCGTGGCAGCCGAAACGGGCCGTCTCCGCGGGTTCGAAGGAGTTCCGGCATATCGTGGCGATCGGGACGTCCACCGGCGGGCCAAAGGCGCTGGAAACGGTGCTGACGGGGTTGCCGGCCGATTTCCCGTACCCCGTGCTTGTCGTTCAGCATATGCCGCCGAAGTTTACGTTCTCGCTGGCCCAGCGGTTGAACAACATCTGCCGGATTCGGGTGGTGGAGGCGGAGGACGGCCAGGTTATTCAAGGGGGGACCGCCTATATCGCTCCCGGCGGCTATCATATGACCCTGGTCCGGAAGCGGGACGAGGTACGGATCGCCCTGCATCAGGAGCCGCCGCAGAACGGCCACCGGCCGTCGGTCGATGTCATGTTCGAATCGGTCAACATGCTTCCGGGGCTGAAGAAGCATTACGTCATTATGACCGGTATGGGCAGCGACGGAGCGAAGGCGATGGCGCAGGCCAAACGGCAGGGAGCGGAATCCACGATCGCGGAGGCTCAAGACACCTGCGTCGTCTTCGGCATGCCGCGGGCGGCGATCAGCCTGAACTGCGTCGACCATGTCGTGCCGGTGACGGTCATCGCCGCGAAAATCCGGCAGCTGACGGGGGTTTAATCGTGTAAAAGGGGCATTCCTTATTCATAAAGGAATGCCCCTTTTGTTGTCGATAACCGATACGTACGGGTTATCGCGATAATAGAAGCGCCACGGCATGTCGGCGTACTCCGCCGCATAGGCGATGTTGATGCGCGGCGCGGCGATGATGGCCGGCTCGGCACCGATGCTCTCCGCCGGTGCCGGGGCGGCCTCCAGCCGCAGCGGGCTGCCTGGGCTGTGCAGCGGCGCGCCGTTCAGCGACTTGTCGATGGCAAGGGCCCGGCACAGTTTGCCGGGGCCCCCCGACAAGTCGACCGGCCGGCGCACGCTCGTACCGCGGCAGGCGCGCATCAGAGCCTCGTCCGCCGGCGTCAGCGGCTCCACGGCCCGGATCAGAACGGCCTGCGGATCGTCCTGCGGCCCTGTTACCACATTAAGGCAGTGGTACATGCCGTAGATCAAATAAATATAGGCGGCGCCGCCCGGAGCGAACATAATCTCGGTCCGGGCGGTCCTGCGTCCGCCGTAGGCGTGGCTGCCCTTATCCTCGACGCCGCCATAGCTCTCGGTTTCGACGATCCGGCAGCGGATCTCGCCTGCGGAGGTTTCGCGGACCAGCGTCTGCCCCAATAGGCGAGGCGCTGCCTCCAATGCGGAGACCGCATAGAAAGAAAGCGGGAGCAGCTCCCCGCCGGTCTGCTTTCTGGGGTGGGAATTCATGAGTCCAAGGATCTCCTTTAAGTTAGTAGGTATAGGCTTACAATTTACAATGAATCCGAAGCATGTTTTACCAATGGAAACAGCAGATCTTCATCACTATTTCGCGCAACGCGGCTGCAAGCGCTCCCTTTTATATTATGGATTAAAGCTGTGAATACTATTATAATTTTTTAATATTTTATCTTAAAAACTATCGACTAGGCACGTAATATTTTCCAGGCCCTAATAGACCAAAGGGGATCCCACTATCGGGATCCCCTTTGCTATGATTTAGAAGTTTTAAATCAGATCCGATTTCTGCAGCAGCCGTTGTACAATAGCGGCAACTTCGGCTCTTGTAATGTTCGACTTCGGCGCCAGCTCGGAGCTGCTCCGGCCCGTTACGATGCCGGCCTGCAGGCAATGCGCAATACTTTCAAGCGCCCAATTGGCGGCAACCTCCGCATCCGCGTAAGGAAGAAGCGTATCATTCGCGGTTTGGTCGGGAAGCTTGTCCGCCAGGGTCGTCACTTTCATCGCCTTGGCGATAATCGCCATCGCCTGTTCGCGGGTAATTTGTTCGTTTGGCCGGAACGAGCCGTCTTCAAATCCGTTGATCAGCTCATATTCATAGGCGGTTTCGATCGCGCCGCTGTACCAATCGGTTGCGCGGATATCCGAGAAGGCCGTTTCCCCGTCACCCAGCTTGAGCCCGAGTCCGCGCACGACGATAGCCGCAAATTCGGCACGGGTAATGTTCGTATTCGGGTCGAACAGATTATCGCCGACACCGTCAACGACCATCCGTGAGCCCATGTCATTTACGGCATCCTTGGCCCAATGATTAACCACATCGCTGAATTCAAGCGGATGCCAGATCACCGTGTAGGTGCTGTTGGTCAGGCTGTTGATTTTCGCGTAATAGCTACCGTCGATGACAACGACTTTCGTCGGTACATGGCGTACGGTTCCGTCGGGCTCAACGACAACGCCGGTAGTAATTTTGCTTGGATCGATTCCGTCCGGAATGGCAAGCAGCCGTTCCACATAGCTGTTGAATTTCGTCACTTCGATCGTTTGGTCCCCGTAGATGCCTCTGATTGTAAAATCAACCGGCGGCGCAACTACGGTAAAGCTTCCTTTGACCGCCGCATCCGCCACAATTTGTATCGTATCCGCGGCAGGCTCGGCGATTTCGATCTGCACGGTGATATCCTGCAGCGCTACCGATTCCCCGATTTGTCTGGAGACGGAATCGATATTAATTTGCCGTGCAGGCAGGGTGTACGTGGCCCGGTCCGTTTTGATCTCCAAAACGGTCTCGTTGTCCGCCATGTTTTTGACCATCTGGCCATTCAGCACTCCGATCACGATATCCGATTCTGTGACAACAGGTATCGTGATCACCGCATTCCGGCCTTCGGCGGCAAGCGTATCCGCCAGTTTGTGTTGATCCAGCGTCACGGTCGTTACGGATTGTCCGTTTCGTGTGCTTGTCGCTACGGTTCCGGCACTTCCTGCTTTCCCGTTGATAAGAATGTCCACGCTGTTATCCGGTGCTTGCGGCGCAGCCGGTGGCGTTATTACCGGTGTCGATGTTGACGATGACGAGGATGAAGAAGAAGAGGAGCCTCCGCCTCCGCTTGACGGGGAGCGCGGCGTTACCGCGGCGGATTCCGCCGAAACTTCGCTTCCGCCCACGCCGTTGATCGCCCGAACCGTGAACGTATAGCTTGTTCCGTTCGTCAGGCCCGTCACCGTAATCGGACTTCCGGTTCCGGTTACTGTCATGCCGCCAGGCAAAGCCGTAACTTCATAGCCTGTTATCGGGCTTCCGCCATTATCCGTTGGCGGCGTAAAGGTGATCGTGGCTTTGCCGTTTCCGGCGACCGCTCTCACATCGGCAGGTACTCCCGGAACGGTCACCGGAGTGGCGCTTACCGGCAGGGATGCCTCGCTATCCGATCCCAAATTGGTGGCCTTCACCACAAAATAGTAGGTTGTTCCATTCGTCAACCCGGTCACCGTGTATTCGTACACCGAGCCGGTGACGGTCGTTACTTCCGTTTCAAACGCATCCGGAGTTTCGCTTTGGAACACTTTATATCCGGTGGCATCGTCCACACCTTCCCAAGACAAGGCGACTTGGCCGTTTCCGGCTACAGGGGCCTTCATGACCGGAGCGCCGGGTGCGGGCGGTCTGGGAATGGCGATGTTCGATGGCGCCGAAGCCGCCGAATCGCCGGCACGGTTGGTCGCGATAACGGTAAAGGTATATTCCGTGCCGTTGTCCAGGCCTGTAACTGTGATCGGGCTGCCCGTTCCGGTGGCTTGTATTCCTCCCGGGCTTGCGATTACCGTATATTCCGTTATCGGGCCGTTCCCGTCATGGTCAGGGGCCGTAAAATTGACAGTAGCTTCGCCGTCGCCCGGTATTGCCGTTACGGCAGTCGGTGCGTCAGGCTTGGCGGCAACATTGACTGTTGCCGAAGCGGTATAGTTTCCGTTACTTGTCGTAACCGTTATCGTCGCGACCCCCGGACCGACCGGGGTCACGAATCCATTCCCATCCACCGATGCCACCGAGGCGTCGCTGGAGGCCCAGGACACATTCTGGTTTGCTGCATCCTCGGGGAGAACCGTTGCGTTCAGTGTTTGCCCCGGTCCGTCTACCGTTAAATCCAAGGTGTCGGAATCAAGGATTACCCCGCTCACGATGCTCTCGCCTTCATCGATCACAACCAACCTGAACGAAGAGCTATAGATTAATTCTCTATCATCAACGGTTACCGTGATTTCAGCCGAACCAACGGCGTTGGGCGACGGCGTCATCGTCAGAGTCCGTTGCTCGCCGCTGCCGGTAATAACGAGATTGTCGTTAGATATCAGTGCAGGATTGGACGAAACGGCAGTTACATTTATGTCGGCATTATCGATATCATAAACCTTAAACGACCTTGCCGCCGATCTGTTCTTGTAGGTCGTTGTCGATCCGATAAACCCTGCATCTTGTTTCCAGGTGTTCCCGACCAGGGAACCGTCTTTTCCCTCCGGTGTACTAACCGCAATATTGGAATCGATAGGCTCATTCAATTTATAGTCGGCAACCAGGCCTGCCTCCGACCCGGTCAGATCGGCGTTCATATCACGCACGATATCATTCTGGCTGCGGGCCGTACTCCAGTACCTTACATCTCTCATTCCGCCGGCATAATAAAGATCCTGGGCCCAGGAACTTCTGCCCAGCCAGTTATTGGACCGGGAAGTACTCGAAGAGCTTATATCCATAGGGCCTTTAGCCATTAATTCACCATTCCAATATATATAGCCTTGCTTGCCGCTTCCGTCATAAACGGCTGCAACATGCACCCATTTATTGAGCGGAAATGTCGCTGATGTCGTAATATTGTTTGAACCAATGGGAATGATGGCACCGACATACGCTGAGAAATTCATCATTCCTCTGTCAAAGCCGACGAAAATATTGCTGCTGTTCGCCCCGTCGGACGACTCAAAAAATCTCATCCATTGATTGTAGCGGTCGATCTTCAAATATCCTTCAATCGTAAAGGAATCGTTGTACAGCGGGAAGGCGGGGACGGATAAATAATCCCCACTCCCATCAAAGCCAATATACGCTCCGCCTTTTTCGTCCGTAAGATAGGGGGCGTCATTTTCCGGAGTCACCGTTATCTCGGCTGTTCCCGTTGTATCGCTAAAGAGTCCGGGGTAAGCAGATGTGTCTACGTAAGTGTAGTTATGAAGCTCGGAAATATCCCAAAGTTTCATAGTGAGCACCGCTTTACCGTTCCAGTCTTGGGCGGGCACAAACTTCAGCTTATCCGTGCTTTTAAGCAGGAAGGCGTTCGCATCCGATGCAGATGAGATACTGTACCAAAGGCCGTTTCCCGTGTTGTAATACTGCCAGGTTCCGCCGGCGTCGCCGGTGGATACAACGGCAATTCCCGTGACCTCCGGATTCTGTACTTTTCCGTCCAGAAGCGAAGATACTAGGATCTCGGGAATATCCGGCTGATCTTCGATGATCGGAGCGATGACGAAAGGGCTGTTATCCGTCCACTCGGTATATGAAATGGACTCCGCCATGGCAGGCAGAACAGGGCTAATACCGGATACGGCAAGCCCGAGGGATAGGGTAGTGCTGATGGCTATTTTCGATAATGATTGCTTCATGCGCTTCTTCCCTTCTAAAGATGACAAATATCGACTGATAGCCCCTATTGTATAAAAAATGAATAAACAAAAAATAAACAACTATTGGTTCATTTTCCCAATTAAATTTTGCAGCTCAGGGCCGGGTTTTACTCCCAGCTCCCGCTGTAAAAGCTGCTCCAGCATCCGGTAATGCCTTAACGCCTCATTCGTTCTTCCCAGCTTGATATATAATGAAATGATTTCATGGCTGATGTCTTCTCTTAATGCATCCAGCTTTATAATTTCACCGAAATAATGCAGCGCCTCCTGCGTTTCATTCCGTTCGAGATAGAATCTTGCGGCGAGCTCCAGCACCTTCGTGTAATCCTGTTCGAGCCGCCGCGTTTTCTCGCCGATCCATTCGTAAGCCCTGCCTTTCAATAAAGGCCCGGAGTATAGCGATTCCGCCTGTTTAAATAAATCGGTGTTTTCGGCGGTCGTCCGCAGGATTAGTTTCAACAACCGTTCGAATTCAAATAGATCGCAGTATAAACCGTTCTCCACAATCCGGATTCCGTTCCTGTCGGCATGCAGGCATTTATCCATTCCGGCTTCACTGAGCGCCTTTCGGATGTAATACAGGGTTGAATTCAAGTTTTTCCATGCTTTATCGGGGGCAAGGCCGCTCCACAACGTATCGATAATTTCTTCGCGGCTGACGGATCTCTTGCAGACCAGGAAGGCGAACAGTTCCTCCGTTTTCGGGCTGCGCAGCTTTATCGGCTTTTGATCCCGGTCCGGCCGGTAAATCCGGAAGCCGTCAAATAGCTGTACCGCCAAAGTGGGCCTGATTGCCGGGCTCCCATTTCTTTTCTTAAGCTTGCCCAACGTTTTGGCAACCCGCTGAGCCGTTACCGGCTTCAAAAGATAATCAAGCGCGTTCACTTCAAAGGCTTGCACCGCATATTCGTCATAACCGGTTACAAACACCACTTCAATGGAGGAATCCAGCTCATCCAGGAGTCCGGCAAGCGTCATCCCGTTAATCTCAGCCATGGATATATCAAGAAATGCGATATCTATCGGATTCCTCTTCGCAAATTCATAGGCTTCGAGCGGATTCAGAAAGTCATGACAGGACATAACTTCCCCGCTCTCGGCCAAAATTCGCTTCAACCGTTTGACCGACAACTCTTCATCATCAACTATAATGGCTCTGAACATGATTTAGCCTCCAATCCGCTTGAGCGTTTCCGCAGGAATAGTGAAGGAGACTTTTGTGCCTATTCCTGCCGCGCTTTCAATGGTGATGTTCCTGCCGTATAGAAGCTTGATGCGCTGGCTGATATTCCAGAGACCTACGCCTTGTCTGCCCGCAGTCCCGCTAAAGATTTCATCCAATTTCCGCTTGCTCATTCCGCACCCGTTGTCTTCCACAACGAAGTTGATTTCCTGATCCCGACTCATTCGTACCGTAATACTGACCGTTCCTCCCTGGAAATTGGACATCAGGCCGTGTCTGATCGCATTTTCAACGAGCGGCTGCAGAATCAGCGGAGGCATCAGGAGATGGAGACTGGCATCGATCTCATAGACTACCTGCAGTCTGGTCCCAAAACGCGCTTTTTCGATGTTGATATAAGCTTCCACCAGCTCCAGCTCTTTCTCCAGCGTGGATAGCGAATCCAGCTGTTTAAAGTCGAAGCTGCCCCTTAAATACCGCGAAAGCTCCAATGTCAATGCCTCCGCTTGCTCGGGCTCACTTATGCACAACTCGGCAATGGAATTGAGCGCGTTATACAGGAAATGCGGATTGATCTGGGAGCGTAAAAATGCGACTTCAGCGTCTTTGGCGCCCTTGACGGACGCTTTCAATCGGGTTAAACTTCGGACGCGCGCCATCAGCTCATCAGCTTCAAACGGCTTGCAGACGAAGTCGTTTGCCCCGTTTTCCATCGATATCTTCATGTCGGAAACGCGGTTTGTGGCGGTTAGCATGAGCACCGGCAGTTCGAAGGGGGAGAATCTTTCCCTAATCCTTTTCAACAATTCATAGCCCGTCATATCCGGCATCGTAATGTCCAGAATCACAAGGAAAAAGTCGCGGTTGTTGGCCAGTTCCTCCAGCGCCGCTTGGCCACGGTTCACCGCAACAACGGAATATCTCTCCAGCTTGAACAGATTGATCATCGATTGAAGATTGGCCCAATCGTCGTCGACCACCAGAATCGGCTCATCGATTTCACCGTCAAGCCGGAAAGGAAATTCGATATTCGCGCTAACGGCCTTGTCTTGCCGAAGAAACTCCTTCTTCTCGGGGGACGCCGTAAGCCTATCCAAAGAAGGCGTTGCCGGCGGCAGAGAGAAGGTGAACACCGAGCCCTGCCCGGGCTCGGAAGCCACCGTAATATCACCGCCGTGCAGCTCCACGAGCCGCTTGGTTATGCTTAATCCGATGCCGGTTCCGCTGCCGTATTGCATAGATTCTGCGACATTCCCCTGCTCAAAAGCGTTAAATATACGTTCTTGCATATCGGGAGCTATACCGATACCGGGATCGCTAACCGAAATCAGGACTTTGCCGCGAACCGCCTCAGCGCTAATATCTATGGCACCTCGTTCGGAGAATTTGACCGCATTGCCGATCAGATTATGCAAGATTTGCGCCAGCCGGTTGCCGTCCGCGTATACGGGGGGGAGGCCGTCAGGCACGCTGTTGACGAGAACAAGCTCTTTTCCGCCCAATAAAAACAGATGAACCCGGATCACGGCATCGACGGCGGCTTTTAAATCCACGTTATTTTTATAGAGAATAATGTCTCCGTGTTTCATTTTTGAATAATCCAGCAAGTCGTTTACCAGATATTTGAGTCTTCTTCCGCTGTCCATGACGATCGTCAAATTATGGGCCTGTCTATCATTAACCGGTCCTTCGGCTCCTTTTAACAGGGTATCCGTAATATTCACGATGGCGTTCAACGGCGTTTTTAACTCGTGCGAAGTGTTGGACAGGAAATCGTCCTTAATTTTGTCAAGGCGGAGAAGCTGATTTTTCATTTCGTCAATCGTGTGATAGGCCTCAAAAAAGCGCAGCACGATCATAAAAGTCATGATCAGACTGAACGTAACAACATAGAACTGCCCAAGCCCGAGCCCTTCCTCCACGGAGAAGGCGAACAGAAGCAGTGCCAGCGAGTACAGATTGATCGCCAGGATCGCCATAAACAGCAGCATCGACTTGAAACGGTTGACCGCGGTACTTTGGACATAGAGCAAGGCGGCCTTTAAAAGCAGCCAAATGAGCAGCGATTCATAGACCACGATGATATAGGGATTAATCAAGGTGTAGGTATGAATCGGCAGAAACGGAATCAGGAGCAGAAAGCAGCCCAGCACGGCACCGACGGCTTGGGCGAATTTTAGTGAAATGATGTTTTTTTGCATCTGGTAAAAGAAGACCGCCAATACGATAAAGCAGGCTATGGAGACCATGTCCTTTAATTTATATGCCGTTTCAAATGATATTCCCGGCATAAATAACAGGAGCGAGCGCTCTCCAATCAGGCCGTGATAGATGCCGAAGAGCAGACAGATCACTGCAGAAAGCAGCAATGCATGGTCCTGCTTCCGGTAAATCATCGCCGCCAGGTAGCAGATGAAAAAAATCAGCGCCAGGGTGCCGAGAATAACAATCGTGCCGAATTCGCGCACCAGGCTCTTCTGGCTTTGCTCAACCATTACCGACTGTTCGCCAAAATAAAGAGACATCGGGATCCCTGCGTTGATATAGTCGTAATTGGCGACCTGAATAATAATTTCAACATTCCCCTGGTCGGGGGTGAACAGCCCCATCTGCGGAATATTGCCGGCCAGATAATCCGCCGCATGGCCGGAAGGTCTGCCGTCCTCGAACAGCTTATGTCCGTTTGCATATATGGCGCTTGAAAAGCGGATATTTTCCTTTTTTAAGCCAAACACCTTACCGGGGGGCAAGTTCTTGAGCACCGCCCGGTATGTGGCGTAACCGTAGGCGGGCAAAGGCTTGCCGTCGATCGATTTTTCGGTCCACAGCGACGGTACTTGCATGAGCGTCGTATAAGAAGGCTTCTCTCCATCCTTTTTCATAAAATCCTCGGAGGAGAGTAGCTTCTGCCAATAAAACTCCCATGTTCCGTCCAATTTAATTTCCTTATGCTCCTCATAATCCCATGCGGAGAGGTCCATGACACCGTTTTGGACCTGCAAAGCATTCGCGGGCTGACGGTTATCCTTAATAATGGATAGCGGAATAAGTGCGACAAAAATCAAGCTGATCAAACAAATGGCTATAATCCTTCTGGTCACGGGGCGGCTCCTCTATGCTGGGATAAGAACTTTATGGAATGACTACTATTTTAATGGTAATCGCGATGATTGGAATATAAGAATTCGGAATAATCGCAAAAAAATAGCTTGGCCATAGGCCAAGCTACCAAAAAGGAACTCTAATTCATCCACCACCGCTTCAAATCGCTCCACCAGGAGCGGGATTCCTGCTCCTTCTCCACCGGCAGCGGCTCGGCCGGCGTTTCGCCGCCTCCGTGCTCGGTGCAAAACTCCGTCGGCTCCGTACCCTGCAGGAACACCTCCAGCTTTTTGTCCGGGCAATCGGCGGTCGCGAGCTTGCCCGTGGCGGGATCGATATAGACGCTCACTACGCCGTCCGGTATCGGAAAGATCTTCGGCGGCACCTTTTCCAGCGCTTTCTCCGTATACTTGGCGAAGATCGGCGCCGCTTTGCGGGACTCGGCCGTGCCGAGCGTCTTGCCCTTATCGTAGCCGACCCAAACGGCCGTCGACAGCTCCGGCGTAAAGCCGACCAGCCATGCGTCCGTGCTGGTCGTTCCGGTCTTGCCGGCGACCGGCCGCTTGATCTCGGACGATACCCGGTTGCCGGTGCCGCCGGTCTCAAACACGCTTTCCATTAACTGCGTCAGCACATAAGCGGCTGCCGGCTCCACGACTTGCTCTTGCTGATAGGACGGCGCTTCGTACAGCGTGTGGCCCTCGGCGTCGGTAATCTTCAGGACGGCGACGGGCTTGACGCTCCGCCCCTGGTTGCTGATTACCGCGAACGCCGTCGCCATTTCGAACGGGCTGACCGGGGACGTGCCGAGGGCGAGCGAAGGCACCGCCTGCAGCGGACTGGTGATGCCCATTTTCCGCCCGAGTTCGACCACCTGCTCCGCTCCGACCGTCATGATCGTGTTGACGGCGTAAATATTGTCGGAGGCGGCGATTGCCTGCCGCATATCGATATCGCCCAAATATTTATCGCCGAAGTTTTTCGGGCTGTAGGTTTTACGGTTGTCGTCGTAATGGAATAGGGTCGGCTGACTGTTAAATTTGCTGGCGCTGGTCAATTTCCCGGAGGCTAGAGCCGACAAATACATGATCGGCTTGAAGCTCGATCCCGGCTGGCGGGTCGTGGCGAAGACGTGGTTGTACTGGCTTTGCGCATAGTTGCGGCCGCCGACCAGCGCCTTGATCTCGCCGCTGCGCGGATCGATCGACACCAGCGCGGCCTCCAGCTCGTCTGTGCCGGTGAGCCCAGTGGCTACTGCTTCTTCCGCCGCTGCTTGGGCGTTCAAATCAAGCGTCGTATAAATGCGCAGACCTCCGTGCTCCAGAAGACTCTCGTCGATTCCGAGCTCATCTACCACGACGCTGCGGACATAATCGCGGAAAAAGGGAGCCTTGCTGACCGTCGCGCGCTGCTCCTGCGATTGGAATGACAGGATTTCGGCGTAGGCTTTATCCGCTTCCGCTTCGGTGATCTCGCCCGTTGTGACCATGGCCGCCAGCACCGTTTTCTGCCGGTCCTTCGCATTCTTCATATGATTGTAGGGCGAGTAATAAGTCGGTCCTTTCGGCACGCCGGCGAGCATGGCACTCTCCGCCAGATCGAGCTCTTTGGCGGGCTTGCCGAAGTACAGCCGGGCGGCGGCCTCGATACCGTAAGCCCCATGCCCGTAATAGATTTCATTTAAATACATGTTCAGAATTTCGTCTTTGCTGTATTTCATCTCCAACTGAGCGGTGTACATCGCCTCTTTCATTTTCCGCGACCAGGTGCGCTCATGAGTAAGATATAGATTACGGGCCAATTGCTGGGTAAGGGTGCTGGCTCCCTGGACCTTGTCCATACTTTTCAGATTGACGAGCAGGGCCCGGGCCATCCCTTTTAGATCAAAGCCCCAATGATTGTAGAACTGGCGGTCTTCGGTCGACAAGGTGGCCTTGATGAGCCAAGGGGAAATCTCCGGGAGCGCCACGCTCTGCCGGTTCCGTTCCCCGTCCGAGAAAACGGTCACCGCGCTTCCTTCCCGGTCCAGCAGCACCGAGTTGCGGTCGGAATTCGCCACCGGCAAATCGGCCTGAAATAAATAGAGCAGCAGAACACCGGCGGCACACAGTCCCGCGAAGCCGACGGAAACCAACAATTTGAACCATAGCCATCTTCGGCGCTGCTTTGGCTTTCCCTTCTTGCCGCTGCGGACTAATCTATCCATGGAATGCCTCCTTCCGAGCCTTCGTTCCCTAATGACCAGTATGGGGAAATTTGGAACGGAACATTCATGGAAATCGGCTGCACGGCGATCTTTATCGGGCGATACGGCGGAAGGTTGCTGTTTATTGATAATACATCGTGTTATGTATGTAAAAAGAGGCGGTAAGTTATGGGCGAGTTGTTATCCGGGACCATCACAGGCGCATAGGGCGAAGCTGCTCACCGCATAATACTACCGACATGAGGAGGTGTATTGTGATGAACAAGGAGAATAATGCGAAGCACAGCTCCAAGCAAGTAAGAAAGAAATTAGGTGTTCCCAATCTTAATGCGGAATTTGCCGGTGAAGATCCAAAAGCCCCTAAAGGAACGTCGCAAAAGACGAAGCAATAGAACGAGCATAAGACCACTGAGGCATAACGCCAAAGCGGTCTTTTTTTCATATTGCATATAGAACTCGTGTCCGATACATAGCCGCTCGAGTTTGACTGCTTAGGTTATTTTGCAGGTAAAAACGCCCTTTTCGCGCATATCGCAAATGCTGCAGCTTCTGTGTTATTATACAATTTGTTTGGTACAATATAGGAAATGAAGCTTTGCAAGAAGTGAATCCGAAGGACCCCTGTTTTCGGTTTGGGTTAATATGACGGCTAAACACTATTCTGACGGAAAGAAGGGTTGTACGATGGAATTGTGGTTTACGGAGAAGCAAACCCCGGTCTTTGGCATCACGGCTAAAATTCGGGAAACCTTGGTAACGGAAAAAACGGATTTTCAGGATCTTGCTATGATCGATACCGAGGAGTTCGGGCGGATGCTCGTGCTCGACGGCATGGTGATGACGACGATCAGAGACGAGTTTGTGTATCATGAAATGGTAGCGCATCCGGCGCTCGTTACCCATCCGAATCCGAAGCATGTGCTTGTCGTAGGCGGCGGTGACGGCGGGGTTATTCGCGAAGTCATCAAACATCCCGAAGTGGAGAAGGCCGTACTCGTGGAAATCGATGGGAAGGTCATCGAATATTCGAAGAAATATTTACCGGAGATCGCCGGTGAACTGGACAACCCCCGGGTCGAGGTTCAGGTGAACGACGGATATATGCATATTATTCAAAGCAAGAACAAATACGACGTGATTATGGTTGATTCAACCGAACCGGTGGGACCTGCGGCTCCGCTGTTCGAACGGGGCTTTTATCAAGGCATCTATGAAGCGCTCAAAGATGACGGTATTTTCGTCGCGCAAACGGACAACCCTTGGTTTAAGGCCGACCTGATTCAAAAGGTCAACCAGGATGTGAAGGAAATCTTCCCGATCGTCCGCGTTTACGGCGCGAACATTCCTACTTATCCTAGCGGTCTATGGACGTTTACGATGGGCAGCAAAACGTATGACCCGCTTGGAGTCGACGAAACAAAGATTCCGGAGCTCAATACCAAGTATTACACGTCACGGTTGCATAAAGCGGCCTTCGCGCTGCCGAAGTTCGTGGAAGACCTGGTGAAATAGGAGGAGAAAGTCGCTCCGATCTATGATCACACCGGGTAGGCACAAATCGTCGCGGCGAAGCTGATCCGCGTGATGCTGCCGGGCTTTGTGAAGAAAATAATCTTTAGTTTTTGCGCCAAACACCTCCTGTCGGAGTCCTATTCGACTAGGAGGTGTTTTTTTAATGCCGAATTAGTCTCTGAATGCAGCCCATTGAATTGAAACAATAAACTCGGGTATAGTGGTACAATAGGAAACGATGTAATATATAGAATGGAGATTTGGGACATGCCGGATCGGAACAAGGCCAAAATTGTGGTGGCTAGCCGCCAGGGGGCGGACGAAACCGTTCAGGAGATAATCGGAGAAGCCTTTGTCCGGGGGGATACGGCCTATATCAAGTACGAGGAGCCCGAGCAAGGGCCGACCGGGGGAACGACGCGGACCATAGTCAAAATCACCGGCGGCGAGCTGAAAATTATGCGCCACGGCGAAGTGGAATCGGAGCAAACCTTTCAGGTCGGGCGTAGGCTGCCCGGATTTTACCGCTCTCCCTTTACGAAGTTCAATCTGTCCACGCACACGCGGACATTGGAGACAAGGCTGGACGGTCCTTTCGGGCATGTGGCCTGGGAATATGACTTATACGTGTACGAGGAACTGTCGGGACATTTCTCTATCAGTTTACATATACAGGAGGAAGCTTGAATCATGACACAGAATCCATTGGAACAAATCAATCAGGCCGTTAAAGACGCTGTTTTTGAAGCGATAGCCACAGCCGGGCTGGCGCAGCGGGAAGAGATTCCGGCCGTCGTGCTGGAGGTGCCGAAGGATAAGGCGCACGGGGATCTGGCCACGAATGCGGCCATGCAGTTGTCGCGCATCGCGAAGAAGAACCCGCGTCAAATCGCCGAGGAGATCCTCAGCCACCTCGATTATGCGAAAGCGGGCATTGAAAAAGCGGAAATTGCGGGCCCGGGCTTTATCAACTTTACCCTTGGCAAAAGTTATCTGTATCCGGTCATCGGCCAGGTTTATGCGCAAGGCGAGAAGTACGGCCGGATCGAGGCGGGCCGGGGGCAGAAGATCGAGGTCGAATTTGTCAGCGCCAACCCGACGGGCAGCCTGCATCTCGGACATGCCCGGGGTGCCGCTGTGGGCGACGCGCTGTGCAATGTGTTGGACTTCGCCGGGTACGACGTAACCCGGGAGTATTACATCAACGATGCCGGCAACCAGGTGGTCAATCTGAGCAAGTCGATCGAAGCACGCTACTTGCAGGAGCTGGGCCAAGATGCGGAAATGCCGGAGGACGGCTACCATGGTGAGGACATCAAGGGCTTTGCCAAAGAGCTGGTCGCGGAGAAAGGCGACGCGCTGCTGTCGATGTCTGCCGAGGAACGTGCCGACTTCTTGCGCACCTACGGACTTGAGAAGGAGCTGGCGAAGATTAAGCGCGACCTTGGCCGGTTCCGCGTCGGCTTTGACGTTTGGTTCAGCGAGACCTCGCTGTACGAGAACGGACAAGTGGAAGCCGCGCTCAAGGAACTCGGCGCCAAAGGCCAAACCTACGAACAGGATGGGGCAACCTGGCTGAAAACAACGGAATACGGGGACGATAAGGACCGGGTTCTCGTCAAAAACGACGGCACCTATACGTATTTGACGCCGGATATCGCGTACCACCGCAACAAATACGACCGCGGCTTCGACCGGTTGATCAACATTTGGGGAGCCGATCACCACGGATATATCCCTCGCGTAAAGGCGGCGATGCAGGCGCTCGGCAAAGATCCGGAGAAATTGACGGTCCTGATCGCCCAGATGGTCAGCCTGTTCCAGGACGGCGAGAAGGTGAAGATGTCCAAACGGACCGGCAAAGCGGTCACGATGGTCGATCTGATGGACGAGGTCGGCGTCGACGCCATCCGCTATTTCTTCACTATGCGCAGCATGGACTCGCATCTGGATTTCGATATGGACCTCGCCATTTCGACATCGAACGAGAACCCGGTATATTACGTGCAATATGCCCATGCCCGGATCTGCAGCATTTTCCGCCAGGCGGAAGAGCAAGGGATCGCTATCCCGTCGCCGGACAGCGCGAATTTGCATAAATTGACCGCGGAGCATGAATACGACCTGCTGCGAAAGATGGGCGAACTTCCCGAGGAAATTCGGGTGGCGGCCGATAACTACGCTCCGCATCGCCTCGTCCGCTATGTCTATGAGCTGTCGGCTATGCTGCACAGCTATTACAGAGCCGAGCGCGTCATCACGGAGGACGCGGAGCAAACCGCGGCACGGCTTGTACTACTCGGCGCCGTCCGCACGGTAATCGCGAATGTGCTGGGGCTCATCGGCGTGTCCGCGCCGGAGCGGATGTAACCGCGATTTATGAAACCGTCAGGGATTACGATTTCCCTGACGGTTTTTTTGCGGCCGCGGCCGGTTTGCCGCGCACCAGGCGCGCCGCGTTCACTTCCCCGGCGCCAGTCTTCGCTTTGGCGGACGGGGAGGCCAAAGGACGAGCCGTGCGGCGCAGCCGCCTTTTGATTTCACCCGGCGACAGCCCCGGGCGGTACGCGAGCAGCAGGGCGATCGATCCGCTGACATGCGAGGTCGCCATCGAGGTGCCGTTCATCTCGCGGTAGCCTCCGCCGAGCCAGCTTGATTTGACTTTTTCGCCCGGCGCGTAAATATCGATCCGTGGTCCGTAGTTGCTGAAGGACGCGATTTTTCCGTCTCTGCCGGTGGCCCCTACAGAGATCGTGTAGGGATACCGTGCCGGGTAGTCGGCGTTCCGGCTTTTCTTATCGTTGCCCGAAGAAGCGACGACGACGATGCCGGCGTTATACGCCCGGCGTATTGTATTTAGCAGGGCCTGACTTTTGTTTTTCATCCCAAAGCTCATATTGATAATATGCATGCGGTTTTGGACGCACCAGTCGATGCCGAGAATAATGTCGGAAACATAGGCGGAGCCGTTATGATCGAACGCCTTTACTGGGTAGATCAGAGAACGGGGAGCCACCCCCATCATACCCTTGGAGCCGCCGGAGGCGGCAATCGTCCCGGCGATATGCGTGCCGTGGCCGTTATCGTCATAGGGCGGGGTCATTTGGTTCAGCAGATTGACGCCTCTCGCCAGCGAATTCCGCAGATCGGGATGGCTGAAATCCGCGCCGGTATCGATGACGCCGATTCGAATCTGATTCCCGGTGGATACCGACCAGGCTTCAGGCGCACCGATCCGCCGGACTCCCCAAGGGGTGCCTATGGACTGTTCTTTGCCCGTTGTCGCGGCGGAGTGGACGATCGCCTTGCTATCTTCTTCGACAAGCAGGCCGAACCGGCCCAGGACCTTCTCGTCCGGGAAAGGCAACGGGCAGAAAAGGGCCTGGAGCAGAGAGGAGGTCCTTACCCGTCGCAAGGGGGGGGATTGGGCTCTTCGCTTCCGCAACTGCCGCACAAGTTCGGCGAATAGCGCCGGGTGTGCAA
This sequence comes from Paenibacillus haidiansis, assembly GCF_036553665.1. Lineage (NCBI taxonomy): Bacteria > Bacillati > Bacillota > Bacilli > Caryophanales > Paenibacillaceae > Paenibacillus > Paenibacillus haidiansis. The sequence goes on from NZ_JAZHPZ010000021.1 coordinate 57,608, forward strand.
AGCGGATGATGTGCCGACCGCTTTTTCCGGAGGTGTCGATGTGTTCATTCAAGTACCGCAGGAAGCTTACGTAGTCCATTATCGGTAGCCCTCCTGACGAAGCGTGTTGCAGTATTGTATGACAGCACCCAACTCCCGGTATGGGGAAGCGGCCCTGTTTCGTCAAAATAGGCTTCTTCAGTCCCGGCGGAGCAACCGATACGGTTGGTAAATACCTCCATGATTTTATGGCGAAATTGGGCCTTTCTCCACCGTGTCAAAGCAGACAAATGGACATAGGATAGAGGGAAGGCCGCTTAGGCTTTCACCATCTTTCGGAAGCGAGCCTTCGCTCCTTCTCGAAGTGGATACAGTCATGAGGCGGCGGACGACGGTCCGGCGTCTCTTCTTCTTTTTGCCAAGGGGACCGCTTTCTCCGGCTGACACGTATTAGGCACAACTAAAAACTTGCTTTTTAATGGCAAATAAGGTTTACTATTTTGTGATATGGATATGTTAGTGAGAAAATCAATCTTTTTGTGATCAATGCGTGAGAGGAAGTGTCCGTTACGTGAGTACCCCGCTCAATTTAAAAATTGACCCGGAAAAAGTCCAAGAAATTCCGATGGTCGACTTAGCCTTTATGATCCTAAAAACGGCGAATACACCGTACTATTACCGCGACCTGATGAACGAGGTTGCCAAGCTTCGCGGCATGAGCGAAGAAGAAATCAACGACGCGATTGCACAGCTCTATACGGAGATCAATATCGACGGGCGTTTTGCCTGCGTCGGCACCAACTTATGGGGCCTGAAACGCTGGTACCCGATCGAGCGCTCCGAAGATCCGGTCGGAACCTCCAAACGTCCGCGCATTATTAATGATGACGATGACGATCTGGAAGACGAGGACTTCTCGGAAGAGGAAGAAACGTATGCTTCGGATGACGACGAGGATTACGATGCTCTCGACGAGGACTCCGAAGATGAGCTGTTCTCGGACGAAGACGATGATGACGTCGACGAAGTTGAGGATGAAGCGCTCATGGACGACGAGGATCTGGATGAGGAAGAGGAAGACCTTGACGAAGATTCCGAGGATGACGAGTTTGCCGATGACGATGACAATTGATTAAGAGTCCTTCGGGAATGGATATTCACCTTTTTGCCTTGCCCTCTTGACTTGACAGAGGGTAAGGTAACGGGTAAACTATTGCTTGGGCTTATGAATCAAACCTATAAATGAGTTAAACTTTCAAAAGTGCCCCGACCTGTTCGGGTGTCACTTTTTTTGTTTTTTTGGGCCTGTTTTGGCTATGTTTTTGTGCTGAATGGGTACGCTATATTGATCAAAAGTCGCCTGAAATCTGAATTGCCGCAGCATTACATAAGGCTTTTCAGCAGCAAGTCATCTTGTCATCTTAGGTTTCAACCCGTAACTAATTTAGGAGGTTTTTGAACTGTGGCAAAATATATTTTCGTGACAGGCGGAGTCGTATCTTCATTGGGAAAAGGGATTACGGCCGCATCCCTCGGCAGACTGCTTAAGAACAGAGGGCTCAAGGTAACGATTCAAAAATTCGATCCTTACATCAATGTCGATCCGGGGACAATGAGTCCATACCAGCATGGCGAAGTATTCGTGACCGACGACGGGGCGGAGACGGACTTGGACCTTGGCCACTATGAACGGTTTATCGATATCAACCTATCCAAGAACAGCAATGTGACGACCGGTAAAGTATACTCTTCCGTTATCGGCAAAGAACGGCGCGGCGAATACCTGGGCGGAACGGTTCAAGTTATTCCGCACATCACCAACGAGATCAAGGAGCGGGTATTCCGGGCCGGACGCGAGGCGGGCTCGGACGTGGTGATTACGGAGATCGGGGGAACAGTGGGCGATATCGAGAGCCTTCCTTTTCTGGAAGCGATCCGTCAGATCAAGAGCGATATCGGCCGCGAGAATGTCATGTACATTCACGTTACGCTGATTCCTTATATCAAAGCGGCCGGCGAAGTTAAGACCAAGCCGACCCAGCACAGCGTTAAGGAACTCCGCAGCATCGGCATCCAGCCGAATGTGATCGTATGCCGGACCGAGCACAAGCTTTCGGACGAAATGAAGGCCAAGCTTGCGCTATTCTGCGATATCGATCCCAACGCGGTTGTGGAGTGCCGCGATGCGGATACGCTGTACGAAGTGCCTTTGAATTTGCGTGACGAGGGCCTCGACGAAATCGTCGTGAACCATCTGAAGCTCACCACCCCGGCGCCTGACATGACCGAGTGGGAGAATCTCGTTAAGCGCATCAATAAATTGGATAAAACCGTCGAGATCGCCATCGTCGGCAAATACGTCGCTCTGCATGACGCCTATCTCAGCGTCGTTGAATCGCTGTCCCATGCCGGCTTCGCCGCGGATGCGGAAGTGAAGGTTCGCTGGGTGAACGCGGAGGAAGTAACGGACGATAATGTCGCCGAACTTCTGCAAGGCATCGGAGGCATTCTTGTGCCGGGCGGTTTCGGAGATCGCGGGATTGAGGGCAAGATTACGACGATCAAGTATGCTCGTGAGAACCGGATTCCATTCTTCGGTATTTGCCTCGGCATGCAGGTCGGGGTGATCGAGTATGCGCGCTATGTAGCAGGGCTTCAAGGCGCCAACAGCTCGGAGATCGACCCTTCCACCGAATATCCGGTGATCGACTTGCTTCCGGAGCAGAAGGATATCGAGGATTTGGGCGGTACGATGCGCCTCGGCTTGTATCCGTGCAAGCTCGTTCCGGGCTCCCTGGCCATGCAGTGCTATGACGATGAACTGATCTATGAAAGACATCGCCACCGGTATGAATTCAATAATGCTTATCGCGAAACGATCGAAGCGGCAGGTTTGCGAATTTCCGGCACCTCGCCGGACGGACGCTTGGTCGAGATTGTCGAGCTGCCGGATCATCCTTGGTTCCTGGCGGTCCAATTCCATCCGGAGTTTACGTCCCGGCCGAATCGCCCGCAGCCATTGTTCCGCGAATTCGTGAAAGCATCCATCGCCCATTTGAATTAAATACAAGCGATACACTGTACCCGAATACGAATGTCCATCCTTGGAAATTACGCCGAAATGTTTTTTTGAGTCTCTTTTTTCCAAATTAGAAGGGAATTCCAAAAACGAGGCGAATTATTACAGATAGCAATTTACAAGGGTGGACTCTGTAGGAGGGTTTTTCTGTGGAAGAAAAGAAGGTGTTGATTGTCGATGATCAAAATGGGATCCGTATTTTACTGATGGAAGTGTTCAGCAGCGAGGGCTACAGAACCTATCAAGCGGCCAACGGGAAGCTTGCTTTGGAAATTGTCCGCAGCGATTCGCCCGACCTGGTGTTGCTCGACATGAAAATTCCGGGTATGGACGGGCTGGAAATTCTCAAACATATCAAGGAAGTCAACCCGGATATCAAAGTGATCATGATGACGGCATACGGCGAGCTGGATATGATCAAAGAAGCGACCGAGCTCGGCGCCTTGATGCATTTTACCAAACCGTTTGACATCGACGAAATGCGCGTGGCGGTGAACATGCAGTTGAAAGGCAGTTCCGTGACTTAACAGCTGTTTCGAGAACCCCTTTTCCGGGGTTCTTTTTTTGAATATCGGCCTAAATTAATTGGACAACCTTTAATAGTAATTTCTTCGCGGTGTGGTATAATAAAAAATGTGTGAATGTCGGCTAAGAAAGATAATCCAACATCCTTAGGAGGATTGAAACCCATGCCATTAGTATCTATGACAGACATGTTGAACAAAGCGCTTCAAGGGAAATATGCTGTAGGTCAATTCAATATTAATAACCTGGAATGGACTCAAGCCATTCTTGCTGCAGCAGAAGAAGAAAAATCTCCAGTGATCCTCGGTGTATCCGAAGGTGCCGCACGCCATATGGGCGGTTTCTACACGATCGTCAAAATGGTGGAAGGTCTTTTGCATGACATGAAAATTACCGTTCCTGTCGCAATTCACCTTGACCATGGATCCAGCTTCGATAAATGTAAAGAAGCGATTGACGCAGGCTTTACTTCCGTTATGATCGACGGTTCCCACCATCCGATCGACGAAAACATCGAAATGACGAAGAAAGTCGTTGATTACGCTCATGCTAAAGGCGTTTCCGTTGAAGCCGAAGTCGGTACAGTCGGCGGACAAGAAGACGACGTAATCGGCGGCATTCAATATGCCGACCTGCAAGAATGCATCCGCATCGTGAAAGAAACAGGAATCGATACGTTGGCTCCCGCTTTGGGTTCCGTTCACGGACCGTACAAAGGCGAACCAAACCTCGGTTTCAAGGAAATGGAAGAAATTCGCGATGCCGTTAAGCTTCCGCTCGTGCTTCATGGCGGTACCGGCATCCCTACGAAAGACATCCAAAAATCGATTTCCCTCGGTACTTCCAAGATCAATGTAAATACAGAGAACCAAATCGCCTTCACCAAAGCAGTTCGTGAAGTGCTGAACGCTAAACCGGACGTTTACGATCCTCGTAAATATATCGTTCCTGGCCGCGACGCCATCAAAGAAACCGTTGTGGGCAAAATCCGCGAATTCGGATCCAGCAACAAAGCGTAAGGTAACAACCGGTTCAACCGGTTCAATGTTAAATAAGGTGATTATGGAGAGCACACCGCCTAGACGGTGTCTTTCCATTTTCACAGCTTTTTGTATTTATTCTTTATTCTTAATTCTTAACTCTACCTTTCAAGGCCGATTGCTAGGCTGCATTATACTTAGGGGGACCCTTGAGCTTATGGAGAAATTAATGATCAACGGCGGACGTCCGCTCCGCGGCGCAGTATCGATCAGCGGCGCAAAGAACAGTGCCATTGCACTCATTCCCGCCGCGATGTTGGCCGAATCCGAAGTGGTGCTTGATAACCTGCCGCATTTGAGCGATGTCACGGTGTATTCGGAGATTTTGGAAGAGCTGGGTGCCCGCGTCACTTGGGAAGGCAGTCAGATGAAGATCGACCCTTCCGATGTTAGATCGATCCCTATGCCGAACGGACCCGTCAAGAAGCTGAGAGCTTCTTACTACATGATGGGGGCGCTGCTTGGCCGGTTTAACGAAGCAACGATCGGACTTCCGGGCGGATGTAATTTCGAACCGCGACCGATCGATCAGCATATAAAAGGATTTGAAGCATTAGGCGCAACCGTTACGAACGAACATGGCGCCATTCACTTGCATGCCAAAGAACTGCGCGGCGCAAAAATCTATCTCGATGTCAGCAGCGTAGGGGCAACCATTAATATTATGCTGGCGGCCACACGGGCCAAAGGCGTCACAATTATCGAAAATTCGGCCAAAGAGCCTGAGATTATAGATGTAGCTACATTATTGAATTCCATGGGGGCGAGCATTAAAGGCGCCGGCACGGAAACGATCCGGATCGAAGGTGTGCAAAGTCTGAAAGGCTGCCGGCATTCGATCATTCCAGACCGGATCCAGGCGGGAACTTACATGATCGCCGCCGCGGCAACGCGTGGGGATGTGTTGATCGACGGCGTTATACCCAAACATCTGGAGGCCCTTACGGCAAAATTGCTGGAAATGGGCGTCGGCGTCGAGGAACTGGATGAATCGATCCGGGTCATTGGCGCGAAAGAATACGGGCATGTCGATGTCAAGGCGCTCGTGTATCCCGGTTTTCCGACCGATTTGCAATCGCCGATGACCAGCCTGCTCACTCAGGCCAGCGGCGTGAGCGTGCTCAGCGATTTCGTGTACAGCAACCGGTTTAAGCATGTGCCGGAGCTGGTAAGAATGGGCGCGAAAATCCGCGTCGAGGGCCGCTCGGCGATCATTGAAGGTGGTCCGCTCAATGCGGCCAAGGTGAAGGCGGCCGACCTCCGTGCCGGAGCCGCGCTGATGATCGCCGGTCTTACGGTTGACGGCGGAACGACCGAAGTGTCCGGCGTAGAATTGATCGACCGCGGATATGACAATCTGGTCGCCAATTTGCGTTCTCTTGGGGCCGATGTATGGCGGCAGGCCGAGTAGTTTATGCTTTGAACCGGCATAAGTTGCTTGCCATCGGGCAATACTATGGTAGTAATCTAGCAAATTTACGTCCTTATAGATTCAGTATTGCAAATGATAGGGTAATGGAATAGCTGAAACGATAAAATTGAATAGGTGGTTATTTACATGGATCTGCAAATTGCCGATTTGGAAGGGATGAAGCTGACCGAGCTGTATAAGCTTGCGAAGCAGCATCAGATTCCTTATTACGGTCAGTTGAAAAAGAAAGAATTGATTTTTGCCATTTTGCGGGCTCAGGCCGAACAGAGCGGGCTGATGTTCATGGAGGGCGTGCTGGAAATTTTGCCCGAGGGCTACGGTTTCCTTAGACCGATTAATTATTTGCCGAGTACGGAGGATATCTACATCTCCGCGTCGCAAATCCGCAAATTCGATCTGAGGACCGGGGACCTGGTCTCCGGTAAGTGCCGGGCGCCGAAGGAGAACGAAAGGTACTTCGGCCTGCTGCAGGTTAATGCCGTAAACGGCGAGAACCCGGCGATCGCCGCCGAACGATTGCATTTCCCGGCACTCACTCCTCTATTTCCGCAGAAGAAGCTTGTGCTTGAAACATCCCCAACCCATTTATCCACCCGAATTATGGATGTGCTCGCCCCCGTCGGCCTTGGACAGCGCGGCTTGATCGTAGCGCCGCCGAAGGCAGGGAAAACGCTGCTGCTAAAAGAGATCGCCAATAGTATATCCACTAATAATCCAGATATCGAGCTTTTCGTATTGTTAATCGACGAACGTCCCGAGGAAGTAACCGACATGCAGCGCTCCGTCAAAGGTGAAGTCATCGCTTCGACGTTTGACGAGCTGCCGGAGAACCATATCAAGGTGGCGGAGCTTGTACTGCAGCGCGCGTTGCGGCTAGTGGAACACAAGAAAGACGTCGTCATTTTGCTGGATAGCATTACGCGGCTCGCCCGCGCCTACAATCTGGTCGTACCGCCGTCCGGACGTACGCTCAGCGGGGGGATTGACCCGGCCGCGTTTCATCGTCCGAAACGGTTCTTCGGCTCGGCCCGGAATGTGGAAGAGGGCGGCAGCCTGACCATTTTGGCGACGGCGCTCGTGGATACGGGCTCGCGGATGGACGACATCATATACGAAGAATTCAAAGGAACCGGGAATATGGAGCTGCACTTGGACCGGAAGCTGGCGGAACGCCGGATCTTCCCGGCGATCGACATTCGCCGTTCCGGCACGCGCCGCGAAGAGGTGCTGCTATCCAAAGAAGAGCTTGATACGATCTGGGCGATTCGTAAAAATATGAACGATTCCTACGATTTCGTGGAAGGATTCCTGAAGAAGCTGCGCGACAGCAAGACGAACGCCGAATTTCTGGCCTCGTTCGATGCCGCCGGAAATGCCCCTTCGGGCAGCGGAAGCGCCGGTAATCGGCGTCCTGCCCGGATGTCATCGCCATCCGGTTCGGGGTCGGGCCATGGTTCCGGCTCATAAGAGCCGTGAACATAGATAAAGGAGAACAGCATGAATTTAGTATACGCAGATGAACAAGGACAAGTGTATGATCATCCGACGCTTTACGGCCTTGCCCGCAGTGCGGATATGATCGTCGAGATCATGGAAGACGAGCTCATTCCGCTGCCTGAGGGAGCCACGCTCGTCGGCTTGCCGTGCACCCGTCCGATCGGGATGGACCCGGACACGGGCGAGATGAAGCCGCTGCCCGGGAATGTGCAGGCCGTCGGCGCTTTGCTGCCGCAAGGCTTTACACGGCTGTGCCTGCCCGGCTATGTCAAAACGGATAAAGATTACAAGCTTCCATTGTTCGGGTATTCGGCGGTGGTCTGGAAGGATGGGCAGTTTCTCGTTACAGCCAGACAGTCGGACGATACCGAGAAGTGGAATCCGCTGAATTGCGATCCGCTTGAACTGAAACAACAAGTAAAGGAACTGAAATCGCGGTATCCTGACAACCGGCTTTATGATCATTTGTCCAATTGTGCGCTTGGCTATGAGTGCCTGACCGCCTCGAACACCTTCCTGAACCGCTGGGAGGGAGCGGTCCCGGTATCTTACTCCTGCAACGCCGGCTGCTTCGGCTGCATATCGGAGCAGCCCGATGACAGCGGGTTCGTGTCTCCGCAAACGCGGATGAACTTCCGCCCGCGCGTCGAAGAGCTTGTCGAGATTATGCTCGAACATTTGAAGACGCCGGAGTCGATCATCAGCTTCGGTCAAGGCTGCGAAGGCGAGCCTTCCACCCAGGCCAAGCTGATTATCGAGTCGATCCGCGAGGTTCGGCGGCAAACGGATATAGGATATATCAATATCAATACCAACGCCGGACTCAGCGATCACATCCGCGGCATTGTCGACGCGGGGCTGGACCTGATGCGGGTCAGCACGATCAGTGCACTGGACGATCATTACAATGCGTATTACAAACCGCGCGGCTATACTTTGGCCAATGTGGAGAAATCGTTGAAATATGCTTCAGAACAGGGCGTGTACACCTCGATTAACTATCTGGTCTTTCCGGGAGTGACCGACCGGGAGGAGGAGCTCGAGGCGATGATCGAGTTTGCCCGCCGGACCAAGCTGCGGCTGATTCAGCTGCGCAATCTCAACATCGACCCGGAGAGTTATCTGGGTCTCATCCCAAAAGCCAAAGGCGATGTTCTCGGCATGAAGCAGGCGATCGAGATCTTCCAGGAGGAGCTGCCTGACGTGGTAATCGGGTCATATACGCATGTTCCTCCGGCGGAATTGGCTAGAGTCAAGGTCCGGGGATAGCCCGAAACAAAAATAACTGCCCGAAACCAGGTTTTTTATAGGTTTGGGCAGTTATTTTTAATTATGGTTATTTTACCAGCTTCCGAACTTCCTCGACAGGCAGATCGGTCATTTCCCCGATTTCTTCCAGGGAGAATCCCTTATCGAGCAATTTACGGGCTATTTTCACTTGAGTATCCTCAGTGCCTTTCTCTATGCCTTTCTCTATGCCTTTTTCAATGCCCTTTTCAATGCCCTCCTCGTATCCCCAGCGCTTCCAGGCCGGCATCAATTCCATAATCGCTTCACCCTCCTCCGGAAATTGTTTGGTAAGCTCATATAATAAAGCTTCGTCCTGCTTCTGATCGGGCACGAAGTATAAGTCTGCAACGGACATAATCAATGCGATGCGCGCATCGTCCAGCTTGTGTCTAAGTTTTAGCATCATCCGCAAATAGGCGAAGCGGATTTCCCTTTCCTCTCCTTTATTATATCCCATTTTCGCCAGAAGAGCAGCGGCCACCGGATTGTCCGAATCTACGAATCTTCGCCAATGATTACTGTATAACTCTACCTTCAGAAACTGAAAATTTAAAATGATATGCCCGGGAATGGACATAATTAACGTATCCGGCTCGTTTACAGTATGAGGCTCCGTAAAAACGGCGATCGGAATAATCAGTTTATGCTCCTTGCGATGCCGTTCAAACAGCCGGCTAAAATAGATAAACATCCGTTCGTGAAAATCCTTTTGTTTATAGGATTGCGGCTCAAGATGAATAAGGATGTAAGCATCGAGCGTTTTAAACCTGGTTTCCAGTAATAAATCCAGCATTCGGCTCTCGCCGCCGATTATATCCACAAGTTGCTCCTGCATAAGAAAGCGGGTATGACGATGATCCAGTTGCTTGTCGAGTTCGGGGAAAAACAAGGCTATAAATTCTGCGAAGAAGGTTTGCAACAGCTTTTTAAAAGCTTCGTCATGCGGATTGGACTTTTCCACGCTGATCCATCTCCTTTTTCTGAATTATTTAGTGATACAACAAAAAAAGCACACGGCGAGCCAAAACAGCCCCAAGTGTGCTTCACTACGGAATATGGAATTGTAAGTATTATATCATTTAGGTTGAAATATGGAAACGGTTGATTCAACTTAGTCAATTGCGCAGGTTCATGCGCTATGTTATAATGCTTTTATGTGTCATTATAACTCTGTGCACGCATGAGGCTCAGGGCGGAAAGAGGTGAAAGTCATGAAAGAAGCCATTCAACCCAAATATCACGTGACTACAGTAACTTGCGCTTGCGGAAATACGTTTGAAACAGGTTCCGTTAAGCAAGAACTGCGCGTTGAAATTTGCTCCAACTGCCATCCTTTCTTTACGGGTAAACAGAAATTCGTGGATGCTGGTGGACGTGTGGATAGATTCAAGAAAAAATACGGCATCTAATGAGACATGCTGCCCCGGCAGCAGCTCGGATAAATGCGAAATCCCCTGCTTTAGTGAGCAGGGGATTTTTTTGTATAATAGGTCCCCCGCAAAGTAAGCGGTTAAGCTTAGCTGCAGAGCCGACCGTCACTTTGCGGGGTTATTTTTCGCTTTTTACTGCTTGAACTCCACGCTTTGCTGCATACTCTCCCACTCGTCCGCACTGATCAGGCCGAGCCGCCACAGGGCGATGCCTTTGAGGTCATACCGCTTGGCCAGGCCGATCAGGTCGGTTACCGAATCCTCATTTTCACTGTGCAGGTTTAGCCCGAGAATCAGCTTATCCTTGTCCGTCTCCTGAATGGCGAGGCGGATGGCTTCGTCAACCTTGGCAATCGGCTCCGGCTGGGCGCCGGTGTCGGAGCTGTTCCCGGTTCCCGTACGGTAATCGTAAGCCATAACCACCAGCTCGTCGGCGATATCCCCAAGCGCTTTATAATCATAGCCTTGATAGGATGAATTCAGCGGGTGCAGCGCCAGTCCAAGCTTTAGTCCGGCCGCTTTCGTCTCCGCCGCCAGCTCTTTGACAAAAGCCGTAAAGGCGGCGCGGGTCGCGATCTTGTCGGTGGTCAGGCCCAAGCCTTCCAGATCAAGCATGATGCCTTGGAACGAATTGACGGTAGCGGCCGCGATCATATCGGAGATCGCCTGCTTCCGGTATTCGGCGTTTTCTACTACCTTGGTCAGCTCTCCTTTGACATCGCTGGAGTAAACCATCAAATACGGAGTCGTACCGACTCCCGACGCGTCCGTGATCAAGCTTTGCGGCGTTATCTCGCCGGCGGCTTCGGGCCATTTGAAGGTTTCGCCGCTGGTCGTGAATTTTCCGTTCTCATCAATCCGGCTCCAGCCGAAGGATACCGCATCGAGACTTGGAATTCTGGCTGCATCGGAAAAAGAGGAGATAGCATAAAAGCCGAGCGTATACATCTTCTTCTGCGGTGATGTGATTGAGACCGTCCGGCTCGCTTGGTCCCAATTGACCTTGGCTCCGAATTGCTGGCTGAAGAAGCTGAGCGGAATCAGGGTGTTGCCGCCTTGGGATCTAGGCGCGACAGCCAATTGAACAGGTACACCGTTCACGGTTGCCTCGGGATTGTCCAGGGTCAGCTTAACATTGACCGCCGCACCCCCCTCGCCTTTTACGGCCGAAATTGTTTTTTGCGCCTGGTTCCAGGTGACCGTGATTCCCAATGCCTCGGAAATGGAGCGGAAAGGCACCATCGTCGTCCCCTTGATAACGGCGGGCTCTCCCGAGAAGGACAGAGGATAGCCGTCGAGCAAAATTTTAACGGATGGAGCTGCGTCCGCTACAGCTGAATATGGACCGGAGAGGGCGGCAGCGAATATAGAAATCCCCAATACGAGCGTTCCTAGCTTTTTCATTTGTGAACGAGAACCTCCTCCAGTTCATTTCTATGGAATATTCCATTCTATAAATATAGCAAAAACTACCTAAGTATGATAGTTTCGGAGATTTTTCCGTTTATCTATTTTTAATGTACTGGTCGTAGAATTTATGCGATTGTTATGGCTCTCCAAGTACAATTGTTCTGTAAACGCTAACTACATGGAACTAGGAGGGATTCGGCGTGCTGCACATTATCATTAAGCCGAACTTATATCAAGACTCCGTAAGTCTGATGCTGATGTCCAATAAGCTGTCGGATATCGACGGTGTGAATCAAGTCTCTGTCATGATGGGGACCCCCGCCAACATTGACATCATGAAAAATACGGGGATGTATACGAATGAGCTCGACAAGGCCGCTCCCAGCGATTTATGTGTCGCTATCGATGCGGAGTGGGAGGAAGTCATTAAAACCTACTCGGGCATAGGCTATTCGATGATATCGAGCAAGCACGAAGAAAATGGGGCCGAAGACGAGGCCGCAACCGAATAAATGCCGCTTGGCGTGTATTATATAAACGGTGCCGGACTGGTGCCGGAGCCAAGTTTTGCCCCCAGGTTGCAATCTGAAAAGCTATGATTTATACTTAACATTACCGTGCTAGATGGGGAGGTAGCGGTGCCCTGTAACTCGCAATCCGCTGTAGCGAGGTTGAAGTCCTGTTAGCGGTCTTGTCGATGTGAGGCCTGGTCTTTACGGCAGACGTTGACGGACGGGTCCTCCGCAATGAGTAATTGTGAACCTGGTCAGGTCCGGAAGGAAGCAGCCATAAGCAGTCCCACTCTTGTGCCGGAGGGGAGCCTGTCCCGAGTTGCGCCGTAGAGGTGCCGCTTGGATCGCAATGATCAATAACAGGTGCACGGCTTAACATGAATAAGAACGCATCTTTGCAATATCTGCAGAGATGCTTTTTTATTTCCGGAGATATGAGTTTTTCTGGCAAAGCTAGTATAGTATAATAAGGAAGCGGCTAATGCTGCTTATGGATAAAAGGAAGGTGCCGCAAATATGGAGCATATTGCGCTGTACCGTGCTTGGCGGCCGCAGTCGTTTCAAGACATGGTGGGACAACAGCATATCATCCGCACCCTGCAGAATGCGATCCGCGAGCAGCGGCTGTCGCATGCGTACCTCTTTAGCGGACCGCGCGGAACCGGGAAGACGACCGCGGCCAAGCTGTTGGCCAAAGCGGTCAACTGCGAAAAGGGTCCCGCGCCGGAGCCTTGCAATGAATGCGATGCGTGCCGGCGGATTACCGCAGGTGCCGTCATGGATGTGCTTGAAATTGACGCCGCTTCCAACCGGGGGGTCGACGAAATCCGCGATCTCCGCGAGAAAGTGAAGTACGCCCCGACGGAAGTGCGGCAAAAAGTGTATATTATCGATGAAGTTCATATGCTGACTACGGAAGCTTTCAACGCCTTGCTCAAGACGCTGGAGGAGCCGCCGCCACATGTGATGTTTATTTTGGCGACGACCGAACCGCATCGGCTTCCGGCCACGGTGATCTCCCGCTGCCAGCGCTTCGATTTCCGGCGGGTGTCCTTGGAGGAGCAAAGCCAGCGCCTGCGTGACATATGCGAGCAGGAAGGCATAAATGCCGAGGACGAGGCGATTGAGTATATCGCCCGGCTATCCGACGGCGGAATGCGCGATGCGCTTAGCATCCTGGACCAGATTTCATCTTTTTCGGACGGCAGCGTCACTTATCAGCAAGTGCTGGATATGACGGGGGGCATCCCGTCGCGGCAATTCGCGGAGCTGGCCAGAACGATTCTGGAAGATGACATCGGCGGCATGCTGCAGATGATCGAGGGCTTTATGCAAGAAGGGAAAAGCGCCGACAAATGCATGGAGAACCTGCTTTATTATTTCCGCGACCTGCTGATGATCAAGATGGTTCCGGAAGCGGACAAGCTGACGGAGCGGGTGCTGGATGCGGCGGATTTCAAGGAAATGGCGAGGGCCTTTTCGCGCTCTCAATTATTTGGAATCATCGACACGCTGAATCATTATCAGTCCGAAATGAAATATGCGGCCCAGCCGCAAACCTTGTTCGAGGTGGCGCTTCTGAAGCTGTGCAGCCTCCCGAAGGAAGACGGCACGGTCCGGGAGCCCGCCGCCGAGAGAATTTCGTCGGGGGCGGCCCCGTCCGGCGCCTCTGGCGCGGAAGTGCAGCAGTTGAAGCGGCAGCTCGCCGAGCTCGAGCGCAAGCTGGAACAGGCGCTGCAGGGCGGGCTGGCCGCATCCGGCGGCGCGTCCACAGACCGTGCGCCTGCCGGAGGCGGACGTTCGGCGTCGAGAAGCCCGGCGCCGAGAGTGTCCTCTCCCGCCAAGCTCCCGTCGGGCTTGGACCGGTATATCGCCCAGCGGAACAGCCAGGAGTTTATGGCGGTCCAGGGCAAGTGGAACCAGATTTTGCAGGCCGTTAAAGATGCAAAAGTAACGATCCATGCCTGGTTCGTCAACGGCGAACCCGTATCGATGGTGGATGATGCCGTGCTGGTTGCTTTTAAGAATGATATCCACCGGGAAACGACGGAGAAACCGGCCAACAAACAGCTGATCGAACAAGTCATGGAACGGCAGTTGGGGCATCCTTGCCGGTTGGTTACGATGATGCTCAAGGATTGGAACGAAGCGATTCAGGGAGCGGCGGAAGCCCCGAAAGAACCGTTTGAGCTGGAACCGCCGCCCGAGGACGGCAACGGCGGCAGCAAGGAGCCTTGGGTCGACGAGGCGCTGCAGTTGTTCGGCGAAGACCTTGTGGTTATTAAGGAATAACGCGCGTATTTTGATTTGGTATGCAACCTATTATAATAGATGCTGATATTAATTAAGGAGATGTGGGCCTAGTGAACAATATGAACCAAATGATGAAACAAGTGAAAAAAATGCAGGAGCAAATGCTCAAAGCACAGGAGGAGCTTGGCAGCAAAACGGTCGAAGGCAGCGCCGGAGGCGGTGTGGTAACCGTTCAAGTCAACGGACACAAGAAAGTAATGTCCTTGAATATCAAACCGGAGGCCGTTGATCCGGACGATGTGGAAATGCTGCAGGATCTGGTGTTGACCGCCGTAAACGACGCTTTGAACAAAGCGGAAGAGCTTGCCAACCAAGATATGGGCAAATTTACGGGCGGAATGAAAATTCCGGGCTTGTTTTAGTTTATAAATTGAGATTGAAGGAGACCATCCATTGTATTATCCCGAACCGATCGCTAAGCTGATCGACGCCTTTACGCGCTTGCCCGGTATCGGTCCGAAAACGGCCGCAAGGCTGGCATTCCACGTGCTGAACATGAAAGAGGACGATGTCATCGATTTTGCCAAAGCCTTGGTCAGCGTGAAGCGAAATCTTCACTACTGCTCCGTCTGCTGCAACATTACCGATACGGACCCGTGCCGGATTTGTCAGGATAAGACGCGGGACCCGTCTGTGATTTGCGTGGTGCAGGAGCCCAAGGATCTGGTCGCGATGGAGCGGACGAAGGAGTTCGACGGCTATTATCATGTGCTGCAGGGAGCGATTTCTCCCATGGAAGGTCTTGGACCGGATGATATCCGGCTGAAGGAACTATTGAACCGTTTGAGCGATGAGCGGGTAAAGGAGCTTATTTTGGCCACTAACCCGAACATTGAAGGCGAGGCTACGGCCATGTACATTTCGCGGCTGGTGAAGCCGTTTGATTTGCGCGTAACCCGAATAGCCCACGGCTTGCCGGTAGGCGGAGACCTGGAATATGCGGATGAAGTGACGCTTTCCAAGGCGCTTGAAGGACGGCGCGAGCTAAACTAATTTTTGAACGAGATCTGTTTGAGGAACCTTGATAATAACCGCTTTTTGGCGGGATCAGGGTTCCTTTTTCTTTTTATCCGGCGGCTTTAAGGTTCTAAGTTTGTCCTGTTCCCGATACACATGAAATAAACGGAGAAGGAAGGGGAGAGCGGAACTTGAGCCTATGGAAAAAAGGATACGCAGACGGAAAACAAGGATTCTCGCTATCCGATCAGGATCAGGAGCTGGAGTATAAACGGTATCTTTACCGAGAAGTATGTAAAGCCCGGAGACAATGGGAAATGGCCACCTGGGCCTTCAATGAAGCGCTCGGAAAAGACGAAGTGGATGTGGCGATTTATACGCTGGAGGCGGCGGAGCGCAGATATCAGATCCAATTAAAGCTGGCCAAGCAGGCGAAGGTCCATTGGGATGCGATGAAATACGGTTCATATTTTTAAAAATATCGGTAGAAAGGAAGTTGCGGAGTGAAAATATTATTAATAGGCGTTCTGGTCATCTCTTTGCTGTCACTGTTGTACATTGCGGTCTCGAAACGGCTCGGATTCGCTTGGCTGACCCGGTTCGGCCTGCATGTGGTTCTTGCTGCGCTCGGGATATATGTAGTTAATTTCTCGGGGTTGGTGGCGGAAGCCTATATTCCTATTAATCCGGTCACGATGACTACGGTTCTTGTCTTGGGGCTGCCGGGGGTAGGGCTTCTGCTGGGATTGAAAATGACCATGATATGACAGTTGACGCGGCTTTATTATATATGTTACATTATTAAAGTTCCTCTGAGGGCAAGTGCTTGATAATTAACTTAAACAATTATTTTTTTAAAAAAGCCTTGACTTTAGAAGAGAATGCGTGGTATATTAATAAGGTCGCTGCTGAAACAAAATTGCGACGAAATAAACGAAGTTGATCTTTGAAAACTGAACAACGAGTGAGTATTAAATGAGAATTAAATTCTCGTCAGTTTTGAAATGAGCAAGTCAAACACTTTATTGGAGAGTTTGATCCTGGCTCAGGACGAACGCTGGCGGCGTGCCTAATACATGCAAGTCGAGCGGAGTTAATCGGGAGCTTGCTTCTGATTAACTTAGCGGCGGACGGGTGAGTAACACGTAGGCAACCTGCCCGTAAGACCGGGATAACTACCGGAAACGGTAGCTAATACCGGATAATTTATCTTGTCGCATGGTGAGATAATGAAAGGCGGAGCAATCTGTCACTTACGGATGGGCCTGCGGCGCATTAGCTAGTTGGTGGGGTAACGGCTCACCAAGGCGACGATGCGTAGCCGACCTGAGAGGGTGAACG
>NZ_JAZHPZ010000022.1:0-64103 GCF_036553665.1 Paenibacillus haidiansis
GGAGTGCAAGCACTCCATCAGGTCCGCTCGACTTGCATGTATTAGGCACGCCGCCAGCGTTCGTCCTGAGCCAGGATCAAACTCTCCAATAAAGTGTTTGACTTGCTCATTTCAAAACTGACGAGAAATTAATTCTCATTTAATACTCACTCGTTGTTCAGTTTTCAAAGATCAACTTCATTTTCGTTACCGCCGTGTTTCAGCGGCGACTTTTATAATATACCATAGCGAGATAGGTTTTTGCAAGAGTTTTTTGAAATTTTTTATTTTCAATTTCTTCCTTGCTACTTCTCTCTCGTTCCTAAAAAGCGGAACGTTTGATAATTTAACATACTCAAAACAGTTATGTCAAATCCAATTATATCCTATTATTCTCCCGATGGAAACTACCCTCTGCGGGCATATTTGGAAAGTTCTTTGGAAGGGGCAAACCGGGCGTACATCCGAAAGACTGTCTTATACCGGTTCGAGATGGCATGCCGAATCTCTTTGTCCAACCGCTGGTCGCTCAGGTCAAGCAGCATTTCGTCCAATTCTTTGCGAAGAACATAATCCAATTCTTTGCACTCTTTTTCATTAAACATCATTCCCAGCATGCGAGAACAGCTCCTCTTTCACAGAAATTCGATGATTTACAAGGCCTCGGGACATACGGTCATTTCCTTTCATTTTACATATCCTGGGTATTGATTAACCGTATCCCCGCCCGCGTAAACTCGTTCTTTAGAACCGCTTTACTGTTATGCTCACTTTCCGGGAAAATTATGACAGCTTCTTGCCAACAAACGTTTTGAAACTGACTCTAACGCACCAAATGATAAGTTATCGTGCTTTCAATAACGGCGGCAATCAGCAGAAACACTACAATCCAGAAGGCTCCCCGTACGGCCGAAGCAAAAAACTCCTTCCAGTCTACGGTTCGTTCCCCACGCTCTCTTGCTCCCAATTCCCCGATACCCTTCAAGACCAAGTAACCGAATTGGAAACCGTATCCCGAGGCAACCAAAATTGCCGGAATCTCAATGATTCCATGCGGCAATAGCCCCAGCACGATGAGCTCGAACAGATTCTCTCCCTGCCCCGCCGCAATCGACACCACCAGTCCGAGCACGATGCCGTTCATTAGCAGAAAAATCGCGGGAAGAACTCCAAGCAGTGCGCCGAATAAAATGATGGCAACACTTTTGACCGCATTATTTATAAAAATAAATTTGAAAAAGCTGAGCTCCGGAACCGCCGCTTTGGACAATTCACGGCTATACTCCTGCAGGCTTTCTATTTCTGACGACACAAGACCGACTATGGATTCCGATCCCACCGCCCCGAGCACGATTCCGATAACGAACAAAGCGATCGATAAGAAGATCGATTTACGATACAGGGACAAATCCCGCAAAAACTTACGAAACGACAGCATAACATGAAGCCTCCTAATCCTTGGGTCATAAAGCAAAAAGGTACGAGCATACATTGTACAAGCGGATCAAAAATCAATTTCATGACGAGAGGGGCTACTAATGACATGAACAATTTCTTCTATGTCCTGAACGGGAGGAAGATCAAAAGGTTTTTCTTCGTTTTCGCCGCGGCCCTGTTTGCAGCAGGGGTTATCTACGTAGAACAGAGCCATATTACCGTTTTCTCGGAAGAGAGCTCCCCGACGGCTATTTATAGCGTCTCTACGGAAAAAAAGGTCATTGCTCTGACCTTCGATATCAGTTGGGGAGATAAACGGGCGGAACCGATTCTGAAGGTGCTTAAGGATAAAAATGTGCAGAAAGCAACCTTCTTCCTCTCTTCACCCTGGAGCAAAAGCCATCCGGACATCGTCAAGGCCATTCAACAGCAAGGGTACGAAATCGGCAGCCACGGCCATAAGCACACGAATTACAGTGAACTGAGCGAGGAGGAAATTAAACAGCAATTGACCATGGCCCATTCTATTTTAACCGATTTGACCGGAAAAGCACCAAACCTGCTGCGTCTGCCGAACGGCGATTTCGACAAACGCGTATTGAAAATCGCCGACGGTCTGGGGTACCAGGTTATCCAATGGGATACCGATTCTCAGGATTGGATGAACAAAGGAACCGATAAGATCGTAAACCGGGTGGTCGGCAAGGCCCACCCCGGCGACATCGTCCTGCTTCACGCCAGCGACTCCGTGAAACAAACGCATGAGGCGTTGCCGTTGATCATCGATGAATTGCGGAAGAAAGGGTATGAATTCGTAACCGTATCCGACCTGCTTCAGGAAGCGGGGGTAAAAGGCAGCCAGGTCCGCGATCAGGCATGGCTTTGGCAGCAGATCGAAACCGCTGCTGGAATGTAAAGTTTTTGTAAAAAAGAGCCTGGGCGTTAAGCTCCAGGCTCTTGCTACGACAATATAATTAGCTCCGCGCTCTCGGCTTCAACACACGATGCAGGATTAAAATTTGATATGCGTTGCAGGCCACGAGCGGAGCGGCGATCCAGGCGGTCGCCTGATTCACCCCGATCTTCAGCACTCCTACCGTTTCCACAATCGTTACGGCGATCATAAAGAACATCGTCGGGATCCAGGCGGAACGGTTGGTCATTTTCACCTTCAAATAAGCCACGATTACCGCTATCGCCAACAGAATGATCCCAAGAATCAAATCGGAATCCCCTCCGCCTTCCCGCCCGACGAAAGTCCGGAAGAACATCAGCTCCAAAAGTGCAAGTGCGGCCAAAACTATCTGAATATACTGCCAAGTCATGCGGGAAAATACGCCTGTCCCCATATAATTAATCATCATATACGCAAAAAAGCCCATTTGGGAGTATACGCTTACCATAACGCCGACCCCAAGCAGGATGCCGACATTCACGAATAAATCCGCCGCTCCGTTCAATTTCACCGTATCCGTTAACTGCAGAATCAAGCCGACGATAAGCGAACCGGCGGCACCGACAACCAAGGTAGTCCAAAATAAAAACAGCCATTTTTTTAAATTCACCCCGACACCCCCACTACCGAAATATTTTACCAACGATCCCGGCAAAAAACCATCGTTTTCAGTGGGATAATTCCTATTTTTCGGCCGCATAATAACAACAGCGACATGCATAAGGAGGAAGGAACCATGAAGTGGCTGGGTTATCGACGGCTGGCATGCATTTTATGTTTATTGACTCTTCCGCTGACGGCCTGCGGTTCTGAACAAAGCTCCTCCTCTTCCCAAGGAGGGGGATATAAAGACACGAAATCCATGGTCATTGACATTTTAAAAACCGATGACGGCAAAAAGGCCATATATGAGGCGTTAAGCTCGGGCAGCAGCTCGTCAGGTTCAAGCTCCGAATCCGGCTCGGGATCCGAAAGCGGCAGCTCATCCGGAAGTTCGGGCAGTTCGGGCGGCTCAGGGAGTTCAGGAGGGTCCGGCGGCTCGGGAGGAACCTCGGGCGGTGGAAGCATGGGCATTAAGATGATTATGCCCGGCCAGTCGGCCGACCAGATCCGAATGGCTGTCAAAGAGACGATCACCGCTCCGGAGTATAAAAAAGAACTGGAAAAAATCATGACCGATCCTCAATTCGCCGGGGATTTTGCCAAGGCGGTCAATTCCCAAAGCAAACAGATGCATATGCAGCTCATTAAGGATCCGGAGTATCAGAAATCGATAAGCGACATCATGAAGTCCCCCGAAGTCATGAAGATGTTTCTCGACCTGACCAAGACATCCGATTATCGCAAACAGTCCATGACGGTAATGCAGGAGGCCATGCAAAGCCCTCTGTTCAAAATGAAGGTCATGGAAATGCTCAGAACCGTCGTCCAGGAAGAACTTCAGCCAAAAGTGGAGAAATCGCCTAAAGCCGGTCAAGAAGGCGGCCAAACCGGCGGCAAGGAAGGCGGCGGTGGTGGTGGAGGCGGCGGTGGCGGTGACCAAGGAGGATCATCGTCCTAAAAAATAAAGACTGGCCTATACAGGTCAGTCTTTATTGCATGCAGCGATAACTTGCTCGGCGATTTCTTGATATAGACGTCCAACCGGGGTATCCGCTTTGTAAACGGACGGTGAGAAGTCCGGCTCGGAGACGTGGTTATCCGGCGCGCTGACCGGAATTTGGGCGAGCAGGCCCGTGTGCAATGTTTCCGCCAGGCGGGCTCCGCCCCCGCGCCCGAAAATATATTCCTTATTCCCGCAAGAACCGCATTCGTAATAGGCCATATTTTCCACGACCCCAAGCACCTCATGCTCGGTCTTCAGCGCCATGGCCCCGGCTCTGGCGGCAACAAATGCTGCGGTGGCATGAGGCGTAGTTACGATAATCTCGCGGCTTTGCGGAATCATCTGGTGCACATCGAGCGCGATATCCCCCGTGCCCGGCGGCAAATCGAGCAGCATATAATCCAGCTCGCCCCACTCCACATCGTTGAAAAACTGGCGCAGCATCTTGCCGAGCATCGGCCCGCGCCAAATTACCGGATTATTGTCCTGAATGAAAAATCCCATCGACATGACCTTCACTCCAAAACGCTCCACGGGAATGATGGCCCCGTTTTCGACGGCGGGAGCCGTTTCGATGCCCATCATGTCAGGGACGCTGAAGCCGTAGATATCGGCGTCGATCAGCCCCACCCTTTTCCCTAGTCGGGCCAAAGCCGCCGCGAGATTAACCGTAACGGTGGATTTCCCTACGCCGCCTTTCCCGCTGGCAATGGCAATAAAATTTACTCCGGAAGCAGGATCGAGCAGCGGCAGCTTCTCCAGCCCCGCGCCATGCCCCCTCGGCGCCTTGTTGTCCGCCTCCGGGGAACTCTCTGCCAGCAGCCCCGCTTGTTCCAATTCGTGCTCCGATGCCTCGCGGAAGCGGATATGTACATCATCTACGCCGGATTCGGCCAACCGGAACCGGATCTCCTCGGCCACCGCTTGCTGTGTTTGATCATCCTTCTTAAGACAAACGACCGTAAGCGAAATCCTATCCTCTTTAATCATCATATCCCGGATCCACTTCAGTTCGATCAAGCTTCTTTTGGTGACCGGTTCGGCGACCGGCCGCAAAATAGCCTCCAATTGCTCTCTCGTGATCAATTACAGCACCTCGACTTTATCTGATATCGTAATTGCGTCTGTATATGACAATTATTATATCATTACTTGCCTTGGTCTGCTGTTTTTCCCGAAGTTTCTCCCGAACCGTAGCGGAGAATACCTTGATAAATGGAGGCGGCGACTTTGCGCTGGTATTTCTCGGTTCCTAGAAGCTCCGCTTCCGCCGGATTGGACAAAAAACCGACCTCCACGAGCACGGCGGGAATTTTGACGGCTTGCAGCACATAGATCGGTTTGTCCGCCTGCTTGGCGACCCGGTCCGTATTTTCCAGGTTCCGCTTAAGTTCCTCCTGGATCAGGTCCGCCAGATTGGCGCTGTCGCCGTTATTAAGATAATAAAACGTCTGTGCGCCTCTCCACCGCGCTGACGGCACGCTGTTCATGTGGATGCTCACCATCAAATCGGCCTGCCGCTCTTCGATAAACCGCACTCTCTGCTTCAGATCCTGCGTTTTCCGCTTGCTGTATCCTTTCGTATCCGCATCCGCCAAGTCGCGGTCTTCCTCCCGTGTCATGACCACGATGGCTCCGGCCTGCTGCAAATAGTCGCGCAAATACAACGAGACGGCCAGATTGATGTCCTTCTCAATGATCCCCTGCTTGCTTACGGCGCCGCCGTCGGCCCCTCCATGCCCGGCATCCAGCACAATGGTCTTGCCCGCAAGCGGAAGACTCCAATAATTCCACACCTTTGCCGCCGGGACTTCAAAAACCGCCAGCCCGATAAGCAGCCCCAGTAACCCGATGCCGATCAGCGCTTTTTTGATATGGCTGAGGGAGATCCATACGCTCACCTTATCTTTGGAGTCCATAAAAAAGCCACCTTTCGTCCCATAATAACACTACTCCATCATATGGGACGAGGTGGACAAATATGCCGATCAACTATTGCAACTATTGGTCATGAATTAGATTACAACTTGGTGGCTCATGCCCTCGATGAGCACTTTGGCAACTTCCGGACGCGTAAATTCCGGCGGCGGGCATATCCCTTCGCGCAGCAGGCCCCTCACTTTGGTACCCGACAGCGTGAGATGATCCTCTTTCGGATGCGGGCAGGTTTTGCTCGAAGCCATGTTTCCGCATTTTGTGCAGAAGAAGCTGTGCTCGAAGAACAGCGGCGAGATCCCCAATTCTTCGGCGGAGAAATTCGAGAAGATTTCCTGCGCCTCATAGGTTCCGTAGTAATCGCCTACCCCCGCATGGTCGCGGCCGACGATGAAATGGGTGCAGCCGTAGTTTTTGCGCACCATCGCATGGAAGATCGCTTCTCTCGGCCCCGCATAGCGCATGGCGGCAGGGAAGACGCCGAGGAATGTGCGGTCCTGCGGATAGTAATTCTCCAGCAGCACCAGGTAGCTCTTCATCCGCACATCGGCCGGGACATCGTCCGATTTGGTCTCGCCGACGAGCGGGTTCAGGAACAAGCCGTCCACGATCTCCAGAGCGCTCTTTTGGATATACTCATGAGCCCGATGCACCGGATTCCGGGTCTGGAAGCCGACGACGCGTTTCCAGCCCTTCTCGGCGAAGATGCGGCGGGTCTCGGCCGGATCAAAATAAAATTCCCCAAACCGTTTGTGCTCGGGGCGGTTCAACACCGTTACCTCGCCGCCGACATAGATCGGCGAACGTTCAAATAGCTTCTTCACGCCGGGATGGGCTTCATCGTCCGTTTTAAACACATTTACAGCTTCTTCCTGCTGATCGACCCTATAAATGCCACCTACATCCAGCAAGCCGTATACAACCCCGTCCTGGTCGCCTACTAGTGCGATTCTATCCCCGACGGACAACCGCTGCGATTCTTCTTCGCTCACGGATAACGTAATCGGAATGCTCCAGACCGTACCGTCGGCCAGCCGCATGCGATGAACGACCGAACGATAATCGTCTTCATTCATGAACCCGGTAAGCGGAGAGAAGGCTCCGACACCGATCAGATCCAGGTCCGATATCGTCCAACTATTGATTGAAATGGACTTCAATTCCTTTGCTTCCGCCAACAGACGCTCACGCTCTGTGCCTTTAGCCAGCCGGTCTACCAAGACCCCGCCGTGCGGCAATATTGCTGTCATGTTCTCTCTCCTTTGGTCCTCTGCAGCAGGGCTGCATTATTTTTTATTTATGAAGTCCGCATTCCGTCTTGTCCGTACCCGACCAACGCCCGGCGCGCGGGTCTTCTCCCGGCATAACCTGGCGAGTGCAATATTCGCAACCGATGCTCGGATAATTACGATCATGCAGCGGATTATAAATTACATCATTCTCACGGATATAATTCCAAACATCCTCACTCGTCCAACCGGCAATCGGGTTGAATTTCACGAGGCCGAATTTCGCATCGTATTCGATCTTCTTGGCATTGGCCCGCGTCGGCGCCTGATCGCGCCGAATCCCCGTAATCCAAGCTTCATATTTGGACAAAATCCGGGTCAACGGCTCAACTTTGCGGATATTACAGCAAGCGTTCGCGTCCGATTTCCACAATTCCTCGCCATATTGAAGTGCTTGTTCTTCAGGCGTAATCGCTGGGGATACACGAACAAAATCCAGCTCGTAGCGGGCGGCAAGAGCATCCCGAGTCTCATAGGTCTCTTTGAAGTGAAAGTCCGTATCCAAATAAAAAATATCGGTAGACGGGCTGACCTTCTGCAGCATATCCACCAGGACAACGTCCTCCGCGCCGAAGCTGCAGGCAAACGTAATGTTCGGAAATGTCTCCACGGCCCATGCGATAATCTCCTCCGGAGTCCTTGACTCTAGCTCCTCGGCCTTGGTCTTAATCAGCGCTTCTTTCTCCAGCAAATTCATCTTTTTCGCCCCTTCATTAAGAAACAATAATAATAATTGATCATGATGATGAACATAGCGATGATGTAATCCTTTAATACCGACTAATCTAATATGAATTATAGTTTTAGTATATGGCATTCTTTTGAGAAGTCAACCGATAAGACCGATTTTTCCGAAGAAAATCCAGGTTATCCGCCTATGCAAAAAGCCCCTGGCCATAAATGGCCAAGGGCTTGAATTCCTTGAGATACAAGAATATT
This sequence comes from Paenibacillus haidiansis, assembly GCF_036553665.1. Classification (NCBI taxonomy): domain Bacteria; kingdom Bacillati; phylum Bacillota; class Bacilli; order Caryophanales; family Paenibacillaceae; genus Paenibacillus; species Paenibacillus haidiansis. The sequence continues at coordinate 8,141 of NZ_JAZHPZ010000022.1, forward strand.
AACGTTTCGAGAACTGTGGCGCGCGACGAGCGGCTTTGAGACCGTATTTCTTACGTTCCTTCATCCGTGGGTCGCGAGTCAGGAAGCCCGCTTTCTTGAGTGTAGGGCGGAATTCAGGGTCGGCTTTGAGCAATGCACGGGAGATCCCGTGACGGATTGCGCCGGCTTGACCGGAAATACCGCCGCCATGGGCGATTACGATTACATCGTAGCTGCCCAGCGTCTCAGTCAAATTCAGAGGTTGTTTAACGATCAGTTTGAGGGTTTCCAAACCGAAATATTCATTGATATCGCGTTTATTGATGACAATGCGTCCTTCACCCGGTACAAGGCGAACACGAGCTACCGAATGTTTACGACGACCTGTCCCATAGTATTGTACTTGTGCCATGAAACTGTCCTCCCTTTTAATTATCCGCGAAGTTCGTAAACTTCAGGTTTTTGTGCTGCATGTGGATGCTCTGTGCCGGCATAGACTTTCAGTCTCAGCTTCATTTTCTCGCCTTGACGAGTTTTTGGCAGCATGCCGTGTACAGCAGATTCGATTACACGTTCTGGTTTAGTTCTCAAGAGATCCTTAGCAACTGTCACTTTCAAACCGCCTGGATGCAGGGAGTGACGATAGTATTTCTTGTTCTCCATCTTTTTGCCAGTCAAAGCAATTTTCTCAGCATTGATAACAACAACGAAGTCGCCGCCGTCAACGTGTGGAGTGAATTGTGGTTTGTGTTTGCCGCGGATCAGAGCAGCAGCTTCGCTTGCCAAACGGCCCAGCGTTTTGCCTTCGGCATCAATGATGTGCCAGTTGCGCTCAACTTCACTTGGCTTCGCCATATAGGTGGTACGCATGTAAAGATCCTCCTTCATTCTCGTTCAAAATGGTTCTGAATGCGTAAAAACGATCTGGCCTTCGGGTACCTTGACCGCTTTCCGCCATTTATTTGCATCGTTTTTATATGCTTGTTTAGTGTTGCTGCTTACTAAGTTTACGCGGTTCTCTCGACTGGGGGCTGTGGGATAGCCGTCAAGAAAACACAACTTTTATTTTACAGGATCAAGTTTACATGCGCAAGTCTTTTTTCCTCCGAAAAGCGGAAGTTTAGTCAAAAAGATCGCCGAAAACGTCCAGGACGGACTTTTTCTTTTTATGCTTGTAGTGACCCTGCGGATACCCCTGCGGGTACCCTTGGTTATAGCCTTGCTGCGGACCCGGGTAACGGGAGTCCTTCTCCTTCCGCTCATGAGCCCGATGATCGTCGCGGCTGTCATACCACTCATTGAACGCCGGGCGAACCTCACGGATTTCGCTCATCAATTTCTCAAGCTCGCCGCGATCCAGCCAGACGCCTTTGCAATCGGGGCAAACATCGATCATTACGCCGTCCTTCTCGACTTCTCTCATACGTACATCATTGCATACGGGACACTTCATTGGGTTACGCCCTCCTAAGTTTTCCTTAATGATTTTTGTACTCTGCTCTTCTACGTATGAGTCGGCTGCACGGTTTCACGAAATGGACAAATCGGCATACTCTACTTCCCACAGCATAAGCCCCTTGCTCTCGGCCGTCGGCCCGGCCTTCGACCGGTCTTTCGCCTCAAGGATCGTCTTCATGTCGTCCGGACGGCGTTTCCCCTCGCCTACCTGGAGCAAAGTCCCCACGATAATGCGGACCATATGCTGCAAAAAACCGTTACCGGTCAAATAGATATGAATGATTCCCTGCTCGTGAGAGCCTGCCCCGGTTCCCTTCTCCACTTCAATCCATGCTTCATAGATGGTTCGTACGTGGCTTTGCTTGGTGGAATGCCGGGAAGCGAAAGAAGTATAATCATGCGTGCCGATCAGATGGGCCAGGCCCTCATGCATCGCCTCGATATTAAGTGCCCCGGGATGATGCAACTGATACGGATAGTTGAACACATCGAACACCCTGTTGCCGTTAATCGAGTAGCGGTAGGTCTTCCGCTTGGCCGAACGTCGCGAATGAAACTCCAGCGGTACCTCGACAACATCGGTGATGCGTATATCGGAAGGAAGGCGCCCGTTGAGAGCGTGACGCCACCTTTCAACCGGAATCTGCGAGGACGTCACGAAATGAAAGGTTTGGCGCCGGGCGTGTACCCCGGCATCGGTCCGCCCGGAGCCGTGTATTTTCACTTCTTCCCCCGTCAATTGGCGGATGGCGTCTTCCAGACGGTCCTGCACCGTATTGCCGCCGGGCTGGGTTTGAAAGCCGAAATACGCCGTTCCGTCGTAGCTGATGGTCATGAGCAAATTCCGCAACATGCAGCCCTCCTTCCTTTCACGTTAAACATCCGGTCCTTTATAATAGAAAAACTCTCCTTAGCTGAGCCTGGAGGCAAGCCGTCAGAGAGTTTAACTGTAAATGGGAATACTTCCGCAAATTAAGCCCGGTCTACCAGTTCCAGGTAAACCATAGGGGCGGAGTCGCCGCGGCGAGGTCCCAGCTTCAGGATACGAGTGTATCCGCCCGGACGCTCGGAATAGCGTGGAGCCAGTTCCGAGAACAGCTTTTGGATTGCGTCTTGCTGACCGTCGATCGACTCGCGGCGAACGTAAGCAGCAACTTGACGACGGGCATGCAGATCTCCTTGTTTTGCTTTGGTGATCAGCTTCTCGGCGATGGAGCGAACTTCTTTCGCTTTCGCTTCCGTCGTTTGAATGCGTTCGTATAAGAACAGGTCGGTTACCAGATCGCGGAACAAAGCTTTACGCGCGCTGGAATCGCGGCCCAACTTTTGGTATGCCATGTGTTTTCCCTCCTTCGCTAGAACGATTAAAGCAGCTTATTCTTCCGTACGTAGCCCCAAACCAAGCTCTTCGAGCTTCTCTTGCACTTCTTCCAAAGATTTGCGTCCGAGGTTCCGGACTTTCATCATATCTTCTTCAGTTTTGGTCGTAAGCTCTTGTACCGTGTTGATACCGGCACGTTTGAGACAGTTGTAGGAACGGACGGAGAGATCGAGCTCTTCAATCGTCATTTCGAGCACTTTCTCTTTCTTGTCTTCTTCCTTCTCGACCATGATTTCCGCGTCTTTCGCTTCGTCCGTGAGGCCCACGAACAGGAAGAGATGCTCAGTCAAAATTTTTGCACCGAGACTTACCGCTTCTTCAGGTCTGATGCTGCCATCGGTCCATACTTCAAGCGTCAGCTTGTCATAATTGGTCACTTGGCCAACCCGTGTATTCTCTACAGCGTAATTGACGCGAGCAATCGGGGTATAGATCGAGTCGACGGGAATAACGCCGATCGGTTGATCGTCACGTTTATTCTTGTCTGCCAGAACAAACCCGCGGCCGCGGCCGGCATAAATGCGCATATGAAGTCTTGAACCCGGTTCAAGCGTGGCAATATGCAAATCCGGATTCAGAATTTCCACATCGCTATCGGCACGGATATCCCCTGCGGTGACGACCCCTTCGCCTTCCGCATCGATTTCGAGAATTTTCTCTTCATCGGAGTGGATTTTGAGCGAAAGAGCCTTCAGGTTCAGGATGATTTCCGTGACATCTTCCATTACGCCCGGAACGGTCGCAAATTCATGCAGAACACCATCGATTTGGACCGAGGTTACCGCAGCACCCGGCAGAGAAGAGAGCAAAATCCGGCGAAGCGAGTTGCCCAGAGTGGTGCCATACCCACGCTCAAGTGGTTCTACTACAAATTTCCCATAGGTGCCTTCATCGTTAACTTCTACGGTCTCGATTTTCGGCTTTTCGATTTCAATCACGAAATTACCCCTCCTTCAAAACGTCGTTCCTTGGAAACTGTCATGTTTTCTGAAGTCTATCATGTAGTATGCCTAAACAACCATTGTTACCAATTTCAGATGTTGTTATACCACACTAGAGGCGGCTTCGTTATACACGACGGCGTTTCGGAGGACGGCATCCGTTATGAGGAATCGGAGTCACGTCTTTGATCATGTTAACTTCCAGGCCTGCAGCTTGCAAGGAGCGGATAGCGGCTTCACGGCCGGCTCCAGGACCTTTAACCATAACTTCGACGCTCTTCATGCCATGTTCCATAGCTGCTTTGGCAGCCGATTCCGCAGCCATTTGAGCGGCAAACGGAGTGGATTTACGGGAACCTTTGAAACCAAGACCGCCGGAGCTGGCCCAGGAAATTGCGTTGCCGTGCGGATCCGTAATTGTAACGATAGTGTTGTTGAAGGTGGAGCGGATATGTGCCACACCAGATTCAATATTTTTGCGATCACGACGTTTAGTACGTACGACCTTTTTTGGTTTAGCCATTGTCTGTTATCCCCCCTTCTTATTTCTTCTTGTTCGCTACAGTACGACGAGGGCCCTTACGAGTACGGGCATTCGTTTTGGTACGTTGTCCGCGAACCGGCAAGCCGCGACGATGACGAACACCGCGATAGCAGCCGATTTCAATCAAACGTTTAATATTTAAAGAAATTTCACGACGCAGGTCGCCTTCCACCTTAACCATTTTGTCGATCGTTTCGCGTAGTTTGCTAACCTCATCTTCCGTCAAATCACGAACACGAGTGTCCGGATTGATGCCTGTCGTAGCCAGGATTTTCTGAGAAGTCGTTTTACCGATTCCGAAAATGTAAGTTAAGGCGATCTCAACGCGTTTATCACGTGGTAAATCCACACCAGCAATACGTGCCATTTTACGCTACACCCCCTTCAATTAACCTTGTTTTTGTTTGTGTTTCGGATTTTCGCAAATCACCATGACATTGCCTTTGCGACGAATGACTTTGCATTTTTCGCAAATCGGCTTTACAGAAGGTCTTACCTTCATGTTGATTACCTCCTAAAAGTTTTACGAATGTAAAACTAATTTCGAGAGTATTTGCTAAGCTTTGCGAAGCAAAACTTATTCGTAAGGATTGGCTAAGTTTTACGAATGTAAAACCGATTTCGAGAGCTCATCCGGATACGTTAAATTACTCAACCCGAATATCATACCACATATTTGTTTCAAATGGTAATGGAATCTATTTACGATAAGTAATACGACCTTTGCTCAGGTCATATGGCGATAATTGAACCACCACTTTGTCTCCCGTCAGGATCCGGATAAAGTGCATACGCAATTTACCGGAAACATGCGCAAGAATTTGATGGCCGTTCTCCAGCTCTACTCTAAAAGTAGCGTTAGGCAACGGTTCGATTACCGTACCTTCAACTTCAATGACATCTTCCTTGGCCACTGTCATTCTCCTTTCTCTTTTACGCGTTTGAATTGGCGGATTCCATATATGCGTTCACCGCGTAACGCAGCTTCGCGTTTGTGACCCGGCCGCTTTCTTGCAAACTATGAACTACCTCGCTGCTGATCATCGGCTGAAGCTCAAGATGCTGTATGTTTTTCCGTTTAGGCTGGTCAAACTTGCGTTTGTCCCCATCTGCGATCAATACGAATCTGTCATCCGAAATTCCGATGATCACATAAACGGCGCCAGCGTCTCTACCTTTCAGGGTTTTCACTAATTGCCCGATTTGGGGCTCCGGACGGTGCTTCACTGTCATCACCTACGCATCCAGTGTAGTGAGAATTTCCAGTCCATCCGTCGTGACCGCCACCGTATGCTCGAAATGAGCGCACAAGGAGCCGTCGACCGTTACGACTGTCCAATCATCTTCCAGCGTTTTGACATACCGTTTACCGGCGTTGACCATCGGTTCGATCGCAAGGACCATGCCCGGTTTCAGCCGCGGTCCCCGATCCGGCATGCCGTAGTTCGGAATTTGCGGTTCCTCGTGCAGTTCTCTTCCTACGCCGTGACCGACGTATTCCCGAACGACCGAGAATCCCGCTTCTTCGATTACTTGCTGGATCGCATGCGAAATGGTGTACAAGCGTACATCAGGCTTGACAAGCGCAAGTCCCGCATACAGCGATCTTTCGGTGACTTCGAGAAGCCGTTTCGCTTCGTCCGAAATCGTGCCGACCGGATACGTCCAAGCCGAATCACCGTGATAACCGCGATATTCGGCGCCAATGTCAAGTGTGATGATGTCGCCTTCGTTCAATTTGCGTTTGCCGGGAAATCCATGAACCAATTCTTCGTTGACCGAAGCGCAAATGCTGTAAGGAAAACCGTTATAACCTTTGAAAGACGGCACCGCGCCTTGACTGCGAATGAACTTGTCGGCGATTTGATCGAGTTCCCCCGTCGTAATTCCAGGCTCAATCGATTGCGCGATGAGTCTGTGCGTTTCAGCGACGATCCGCCCTGCTTCACGCATAAAGCCCAGTTCCGTTTCGGATTTACAAATGATCATTACACCTAACCTCGCAGTATGGATACGATCTCTTTCGAAACCGCCCCGATTTCCTGTTCTCCATCTACTTGACGCAACAGGCCCTTATCTTCATAGAATTTGAGGAGAGGTGCCGTTTTGTTGATATATTCATCCAGCCGCGTTCCTACGCTCTCTTCGTTATCGTCGGAGCGCTGGTACAGCTCGCCGCCGCACTTATCACAAACACCTTCCTGAACAGGAGGATTAAAGACCACATGATAAGTGGATCCGCAAGACTTGCAAATGCGGCGTCCTGTAAGACGCGCCAGCAGCTTGTTCCGGTCCACCTTCAGGTTGATGACATGATCCAGTTTTTTACCTAATCCGCCGAGCAGATCCTCCAGCGCTTCCGCTTGCGAAAGGGTTCTTGGAAAACCGTCCAATAAAAAACCATTTTCGCAATCGGACTGCTGCAGGCGCTCGCGAACGATACCTACCGTTACATCATCAGGTACCAGAAGACCTTGATCCATGTATTCCTTTGCCTTGATCCCTACAGGAGTACCCTGTTTGATCGCCAAGCGGAACGCATCTCCGGTAGAGATGTGCGGAATACCGAATTCATTCACAATGACTTCTGCTTGTGTTCCTTTTCCTGCTCCAGGAGGTCCCATGAATAGGATGTTCATGTCTATCTCTCCCTCCTAACTCACTCAAGTCACAACACTGTATGAAACAGAACAATAGGCGCCAGGTGAGTTCGAAATCCGAGCTCGTCCCTGGAACCTATCGCTTATTTATTGATAAAACCTTTATAGTGGCGTTTGATCAATTGGCTTTCGATCGTCTTCATCGTATCAAGCGCAACGCCGATAACGATCAGGATCGAAGTCCCCCCGATTTGCACGCTGGTCGGCAATTTCGCCAGAGCACCGAGTGCCATCGGAAGAATCGAGATCACCGCCAAGAAAAGTGCGCCGGTCATCGTCAAACGGGTCAATACCCGCGTCAGATAAGTCGCGGTCGTTTTCCCCGGACGAATCCCCGGAATATATCCGCCGTTCTTCTTCATGTTGTCAGCCATTTGCTGCGGGTTCATCTGTACGAAGGTATAGAAGAACGTAAAGCCGATGATCATGACGACATAAAGCACCATACCGAGCGGACGGTTCGTCGACAAGTTGGTGCTGATCCACTGCGCCCAAGCGTGCGTCGACCAGAAGCTGGCGATGACGACCGGGAACTGCAGAAGCGATACAGCAAAGATGACAGGGATAACGCCGGCCGCGTTGATTTTGAGCGGGATATGCGTATTTTGTCCGCCGTACATCTTGTTGCCTACGACGCGTTTCGCGTATTGAACCGGGATTTTCCGGATCGCTTGTTGAATGTAAATGACGCCGATAACGATCAGGATACATACAATAACAATCGCAATAGACTTCACGACGTTGATGAAGGCTTGACCTTCAACGATGAACTCCGATTTAGCGATCGTTTCGATGTAAGACGGGAACGCGGCGACGATCCCGGCAAAGATAATCAGCGAAATGCCGTTGCCGATTCCCTTCTCCGTAATTTGCTCGCCGAGCCACATCAAGAACGATGTACCGGCCGTAAGCACGATCGCGATCACCAGGTAATCGGCAAAGGTGGCATTAGGTACCATTTGGACATTGTACATCCGGTTGAAACCGATCGAGGTCGCGAACGCCTGGATCACCGCCAGGATGACGGTTCCGTAACGGGTAACCTGAGCCATCTTCTTCTTGCCGTGCTCACCTTGTTTCGCCCATTCCGCAAATTTCGGAATAACGTCCATGGAGAGCAATTGAACAATGATGGATGCCGTGATATACGGCATAATCCCGAGCGCAAATATCGAGAAGTTCTTGAGAGCGCCGCCCGAGAAGGTGTTCAAGAATCCAAACAAAGTACTGGCCGCGCTGTTATTCATTTGCTCGAATACCGAAGTATCAACGCCCGGAACCGGAACGAACGAACCGATCCGGTAAATCAGGAAAATAAACAGTGTGAACAAAATACGTTTGCGCAGATCTTGAACGTGCCAAATGTTCTTAATGGTTTTAAACATTAGATCACCTCGGTTTTACCGCCGGCAGCCTCGATTTTCTCTACCGCAGATTGAGAGAACTTATTCGCTTTAACTGTCAGTTTAACAGTAACTTCACCGTTGCCAAGCACCTTGATCCCGCTCTTCGCGTTCTTCACGATGCCTTGTTCAAACAACAGTTCAGGAGTTACTTCCGTACCCGCTGCAAAGCTGTTCAGTTCTTCGATGTTCACAATCGCGTACTCTTTACGCGTCGGATTCGTGAATCCGCGTTTTGGCAAGCGACGGTAGAGCGGGTTTTGTCCGCCTTCGAAGCCCGGACGCACACCACCGCCGGAACGAGCGTTTTGACCTTTGTGACCACGCGTAGATGTTTTACCCATACCGCTACCTGTACCGCGGCCAACGCGCTTGCGTTCTTGGCGGGATCCAGGAGCTGGGGAAAGCTCATGTAACTTCATGTCGTTCGTGCACCTCCTTATATATTGTTGGCATTTGAGCATCACGATAATCCGAAGGCCGGATTATCCTGATCCGCTCAAAGCGATGTTTCGTATCAACTAGCCTTGAATTACTCGGCGATTTCTTGAACTTTAACCAGGTGGCTTACTTGATTCACCATGCCGCGAATGGCAGGGTTGTCGTTGTGAACCACGGATTGGTTAATTTTGCGAAGTCCCAAAGTTTTCACGGTAGTACGTTGGTTCTCCGGACGACCGATCAAACTACGCACGAGGGTAATTTGCAGTTTAGCCATGAGATTCCCTCCTTAACCGAGAAGTTCTTCGACGGTTTTACCGCGTAATTTCGCAACATCCTCAGCGCGTTTCAGACGGGACAAGCCCTCCAAAGTCGCGTTGACCATGTTGATGGAATTCGAAGAACCTAAAGATTTTGTCAAAATGTCGCCTACGCCTGCCAGTTCGAGTACCGCACGAACAGGACCGCCGGCGATAACCCCGGTACCTTCGGATGCCGGTTTCAGAAGCACACGGCCAGCGCCGAAATGCCCGACTACTTGGTGAGGGATCGACGTTCCCACGAGCGGAACATGCACAAGATTCTTCTTGGCATCTTCAATCCCTTTGCGGATCGCGTCGGGAACTTCGCCCGCTTTACCGATACCGGCGCCAACCCAGCCTTTGCCGTCGCCGACAACCACGAGCGCGCTGAAGCTAAAACGGCGTCCGCCTTTAACTACTTTAGCTACGCGGTTAATATGCACAACTCTTTCAGTCAGTTCTAAAGTATTCGGATCTACACGCAAGTCGTTAAACCTCCTTTGATTAATATTTTAGAATTCAAGGCCCGCTTCGCGAGCAGCGTCTGCCAAAGCTTGAATACGACCATGGTACAGGTAACCGCCGCGGTCGAATACAATTCCCTTCACGCCTTTGTCTGCAGCACGTTTTGCGATCAGATCGCCGACTTTACGTGCGGATTCCACGTTGCCGCCGTTGCCGATCTCTTTGCTCAATTCCTTGTCGACTGTCGATGCCGATACGATCGTTACACCCGCTACATCGTCAATCAGTTGAGCATAGATATGTTTGGAAGAACGGTATACGTTAAGTCTTGGACGTTCAGCCGTTCCTTGGATTTTTTTCCGCACACGCAAATGTCTTTTCAGACGCGCTTTGTTTTTATCGCCTTTTGTAATCATGACTTCCATTTCACTCCCTTCGGTTTACCTTCATCAACCGTTCAATTCAAGACGCCAGGAGGAGCCCGCTAAGAAGAGGTTTATTTCTTCTTACCGGCTTTACCTTCCTTACGAATGATGCGTTCGCCTTCGTACTTAATCCCTTTGCCTTTATAAGGTTCAGGCGCACGAACGGCACGAATATTCGCAGCATACTCGCCTACGCGCTCTTTGTTGATTCCGCTCACGATGATCTTCGTGTTTGTCGGAACTTCGAACGTAATCCCAGGTTCCGGCGTGAATTCAACCGGATGGGAGTAACCAACGTTAAGAACCAGCTTTTCACCGGATTTGTTTGCGCGGTAACCGACCCCGACCAGTTCGAGAGTTTTGGTGAAACCTTCGGTAACACCGCTCACCATGTTGTTCACTACACTGCGAGTCGTGCCGTGCAGGGAGCGATGCAATTTGTTGTCGGAAGGACGTTCGATCACGATCTCATTGTTTTCAACCGTAACTTTCATGTCCTTGTGAAGCTCACGAGTCAAAGTGCCTTTAGGGCCTTTAACCGTGATGACGCTATGATCAAGTGTGATATCCACACCACTTGGTACTGTGATTGGTTTGCGACCAATACGAGACATTTGCTGCACCTCCTTGTTTTGTGACGTTAATTACCAAACGTAGCAGACTACTTCGCCGCCGGCTTTCGACTGACGAGCTTCTTTATCGGTCATAACCCCTTTGGACGTGGAGATAATCGCGATGCCCAAGCCGCCGAGGACACGAGGAACTTCGTTGCTTTTCGTGTACACGCGAAGGCCCGGCTTACTGATTCTCTTAAGACCGGAGATGACGCGTTCGTTGTTAGGGCCGTATTTCAAGAAAATACGGATGATCCCTTGTTTGTTATCATCGATATATTCCGCGTCACGGATGAAACCTTCACGCTTCAGAATTTCGGCGATTTGTTTCTTGATCGTGGACGCAGGCAGTTCTACCGTTTCGTGGCGAACGGTGTTCGCGTTACGAATACGAGTAAGCATATCTGCAATTGGATCTGACATAGTCATACGTGTAAACCTCCTTCCCGTTGTTGATGGATTACCAGCTTGCTTTTTTCACGCCAGGAATCTGGCCTTTATAAGCTAATTCACGGAAGCAAATTCTGCAAATTTTGTATTTTTGCAATACCGAATGTGGACGACCGCAACGCTCACAACGGGTGTATGCCCGTACTTTGAATTTCGGTGTGCGTTGTTGTTTAACTTTCATTGAAGTTTTTGCCACTTAGCCTGACACCTCCTAAATAGTTTCGGAGAAGAACGTTTCGTCGTTCTTACTTCGCAAATGGCATTCCGAGACCGGCCAGCAGTTCGCGGGACTCTTCGTCGGATTTTGCCGTCGTAACGATAACGATATCCATACCGCGTACTTTTTCTACTTTGTCATACTCGATTTCAGGGAAAATCAGTTGTTCCTTGACGCCGAGCGTATAGTTGCCGCGTCCGTCGAACGCTTTCGTCGATACGCCGTGGAAGTCACGGACACGAGGAAGCGTTACGTTGAACAGCTTGTCGAGGAAGTGGTACATGCGCTCGCCGCGCAGCGTAACCTTAACCCCGATCGGCATGTTTTCACGGAGTTTGAAGCCTGCGATCGATTTCTTCGCGCGAGTGATAACCGGCTTTTGACCGGAGATCAGCTGCAGATCGTTTACCGCAGAGTCCAGCACCTTCGAGTTGGCTACCGCGTCACCCACACCCATGTTGATAACAACCTTCTCGATTTTAGGCACTTGCATTACTGTTGTATAGTTGAATTTTTGAATCAAAGCAGGTGTTACTTCATTCAAAAAACGTTCTTTCAATCTTGCCATGAATCATGGACCTCCTTTCTTACATTACTGGATTAGTCGATTACTTCTCCGGATCTTTTCGCTACGCGAACCTTTTTGCCGTTGTCCAATACTTTGTAACCGATACGGGTTACTTTTCCGCTCTTAGGATCAACATGCATAACGTTCGATACGTGAATTGGAGCTTCTTGCTCGATGATGCCGCCTTGCGGGTTCATTTGGTTCGGCTTTTGGTGTTTCTTCACCATGTTTACGCCTTCCACCAGCACGCGGTTTTCACGAGGATAAGCGGCGATGACGCGGCCTTTCTTGCCTTTGTCTTTGCCTGTGATCACGATAACCGTATCGTCCTTTTTGACGTGCAGCTTGTTGTTATGGGATTCCAGAACTTTTTTCAGTCTAGGCATTCTTTACACCTCCTGTAAATCGGGGTTGGGGGATTTCCATTAGATAACTTCCGGAGCCAAGGAAACGATTTTCATAAAATCGCGGTCGCGAAGCTCGCGAGCGACAGGTCCGAAAATACGAGTACCGCGCGGGCTCTTGTCTTCCTTAACTACAACCGCTGCGTTTTCGTCGAATGCGATGTAAGAACCGTCTTTACGGCGAACGGAACGTTTCGTACGAACGACAACCGCTTTGACTACATCACCTTTTTTGACAACGCCGCCTGGTGTTGCTTGTTTTACAGAACAAACGATCAAATCGCCGATTTGCGCTGTACGACGACCGGTACCGCCCAGAACACGGATACACATCAATTCCTTCGCGCCGGAGTTGTCGGCAACTTGCAAACGTGTAAATGGTTGAATCATGGATAGGTCCTCCTTTCGGTCTAAGCTTTTCTGCTATCAGATAATAACCGCTTTTTCGACGACTTCAACGAGTCTCCAGCGTTTGTCTTTGGACAGCGGACGAGTTTCAGCGATTTTAACTGTGTCGCCGATTTTCGCAGTGTTATTTTCATCATGCGCTTTAAATTTCTTCGTGTATTTAATGCGCTTATGGTACAACTCATGCTTTTTGTAGGTTTCAACAGCTACAACGATGGTTTTATCCATTTTGTCGCTGACGACTTTACCAATTTGCACTTTACGGCTGTTGCGTTCTTCGCTCATGGTTAGCCTCCTTCCTGGACTTAGGCGCTTTGCTTATGCTTTGGCGCTTTATTAACTGGTGATCCCAAGTTCTCTTTCACGTAAAACGGTTTTAGCACGAGCTATTTCCTTGCGCACGTCACGGATCCGAGTCGGGTTATCAAGCTGGCCAGTAGCCAATTGAAAACGAAGGTTAAAGAGTTCTTCTTTAAAACCTGCGACCTTTTGTTCAATCTCTGCAGTGGTTAAGTTGCGAAGTTCATTAGCTTTCATTTGCTTCACCACCCAATTCTTCACGTTTCACAAACTTCGTTTTGATCGGCAGTTTGTGGGCGGCAAGACGCATAGCTTCGCGTGCGATTTCCTCCGATACACCGGCAAGCTCAAACATGATTTTGCCAGGTTTCACAACTGCGACCCATTTTTCGACATTACCTTTACCGCTACCCATCCGGACCTCGAGAGGCTTTTGAGTAATCGGCTTGTCAGGGAAAATTTTGATCCATACTTTACCGCCCCGTTTGATGTAACGCGTCATTGCAATACGCGCTGCTTCGATTTGACGGTTGGTGATCCAAGTTGGCTCCAAAGCTTGCAGACCGTATTCACCGAAGTTCAGTTCGGTGCCGCCTTTAGCTTGGCCTCTCATATTACCGCGTTGTTGCTTGCGGTGTTTAACACGTTTAGGTACCAACATGATTAGTTGCCTCCTTCCTGAGCAGCTTGTTGTTTCTTAGCCGTAGGAAGAACCTCTCCACGATAGATCCATACTTTTACGCCGATGCGGCCATAAGTCGTATGCGCTTCTGCCGTACCGTAATCGATGTCGGCGCGGAGCGTATGAAGTGGAACAGTTCCTTCACTGTAGCCTTCTGTACGAGCAATTTCAGCACCGCCGAGACGACCGCTGACTGCTGTTTTGATCCCTTTAGCTCCCGAACGCATTGTTCTTTGAATCGCTTGTTTCAGCGCACGACGGAAAGAAACGCGACGTTCCAGTTGTTGTGCGATGCTTTCAGCGACGAGAATCGCGTCAAGATCAGGGTGTTTGATTTCAGAAATGTTGATGTGAACTTTCTTGCCGCCGGCGATTTTCGTAATTTCAGTGCGAAGGTTCTCAACCTCCGAACCGCCTTTACCGATAACCATGCCAGGTTTGGCAGTGTGGATCGTTACATTCACACGGTTAGCCGCTCTCTCGATTTCGATGCGAGATACCGCGGAATCTTTCAATTTATTTTTCAGGTGTTCACGAATTTTTACGTCTTCCAGCAAAAGATCACCGAAATCTTTGCCAGCATACCATTTGGATTCCCAATCACGGATAATCCCTACCCGCAATCCGTTCGGATTTACCTTTTGGCCCACACGTTTTCCCTCCTTATTTTTCGGATACCACCAATGTGATGTGGCTGGTGCGTTTGTTGATCCGGCTTGCACGTCCCATAGCGCGAGGGCGGAAACGTTTCATCGTCGGACCTTGGTTTACGTAAGCTTGAGTAATAACCAATTTATTGACATCCATAGAATAGTTGTGTTCAGCATTGGCAATCGCCGAGTTCAAAAGCTTCTCCACGACCGGGGAAGCCGCCTTCGGAGTATGGCGGAGAATCGCGATCGCATCGCCGACTTGCTTACCGCGGATCAAGTCAACTACGAGTTGTGCCTTGCGCGGAGCAATGCGGACAGACTTTACATGTGCTTTAGCTTCCATGTGTGTTACCTCCTCTCAAACGAAAACTCAAGGGTTTAGCGTCTCGTTTTCTTATCGTCGTCCGTATGACCTTTGTAGGTACGGGTTGGTGCGAATTCGCCCAGTTTATGTCCAACCATATCCTCGGTTACATATACCGGAACATGCTTGCGGCCGTCGTATACGCCGAACGTATGACCGATGAATTGCGGGAAGATCGTAGAACGGCGGGACCAGGTTTTGATCACGACTTTCTTGTTGGAGCTGTTCACTTCTTCCACTTTTTTGAGCAGGTAACCATCGATAAATGGCCCTTTTTTCAAACTGCGACTCATTTGTTATCCTCCCTTCGTTACGCTGCTTGTTTCGATTTATCATCGCTGCCGCGAAGTGATCCGCTAAAACGCGGATTACTTCGTGCGAGGGCGAACGATGTACTTGTCAGAAGCTTTGCCTTTTTTACGTGTTTTGTAGCCAAGGGTCGGTTTGCCCCAAGGAGACAATGGCGATTTGCGGCCGATCGGAGCGCGACCTTCACCACCACCATGAGGGTGATCGTTCGGGTTCATGACGACACCGCGCACTTCAGGACGTTGTCCGAGCCAGCGGCTGCGGCCTGCTTTACCGATCTTCACGAGTTCGTGGTCACCGTTGCCTACGGCGCCAATCGTAGCGCGGCAAACTTTCAGGACTTTGCGAACTTCGCCGGAAGACAGGCGAATCGTTACGTATTTGTCTTCTTTACCAAGCAATTGCGCTTCAGTACCGGCTGCGCGAACGAGTTGTCCGCCTTTGCCAGGCTTCAGCTCAATGTTGTGGATAACTGTACCTACCGGGATGTTTTCGAGCGGCATAGCGTTACCGATTTTGATGTCGGAGCCAACGCCGGATTCGATTACGTCGCCAACCTTCAGACCTTTAGGAGCCAGAATGTAGCGTTTCTCACCGTCGGCATAGTGGATCAAAGCGATGTTGGAAGTCCGGTTCGGGTCATACTCGATGGTAGCTACGCGACCTGGAATTCCGTCTTTGTTCCGTTTGAAGTCAATAATGCGATATTTACGTTTATGTCCGCCGCCATGATGGCGAACCGTAATTTTACCTTGGTTGTTGCGGCCTGCAGTTTTGCTCAGAGGAGCCAGCAACGATTTTTCCGGTTGATCCGTTGTGATTTCTTCGAACGACGACACGGACATGCCGCGTCTTGCCGGAGATGTCGGTTTATACTTTTTAATAGGCACTAGATTTCCCTCCTTACTTTAACGATTTTATACCGATTCAAAGAACTCAAGCGGTTTGCTGCCTTCCGCCAAAGTAACGAACGCTTTCTTCCATTCCGGAGTATATCCGAAGTGGCGTCCGTAACGTTTCGGCTTAGCAGGAACACGCAGGGTATTCACATTGCTCACTTTAACATTGAAGATCGCTTCCACGGCTTTTTTGATTTCGGTCTTGTTGGCTTTGATGTCCACTTCGAACACATATTTCAGTTCGTTCATGTATTCTGCCGTACGTTCCGTAATCACCGGGCGCTTGATAATATCACGAGGATCTTTCATTACGCGAGCACCTCCTCTACCTTCTGAACTGCTTCCTTCGTAATGATCAGTTTGTCGTGCGTCAACACGTCAAGAACATTAATGCCGTCAGCCGCTACGAATTTCACACCTGGAATGTTGCGAGCGGAGAGCGCTACGTTATCGTCGTAAGCCGGAGCTACAACGAGAGCTTTGCGGTCCACTTTCAGATTATTCAAGATTGCTGCGAATTCTTTCGTCTTCGGAGCGTTCAGGCTCAGTGCGTCCAGTACGATGATATCCTGATCGATCACTTTCGAAGACAGAGCCGATTTGATCGCCAAACGACGTACTTTCTTCGGCAATTTATAAGCATAGCTGCGCGGAGTCGGTCCGAACACGGTACCGCCGCCAACCCATTGCGGCGCACGGATGGAGCCTTGACGAGCACGGCCCGTTCCTTTTTGCTTCCAAGGTTTACGGCCACCGCCGCGAACTTCGGAGCGTCCTTTTACTTTATGGGTACCTGCACGCAGGGAAGCACGCTGCATAATTACTGCATCATGAAGAACATGAACATTCGGTTCGATACCGAAGACCGCGTCGTTCAGCTCAACTTCGCCCACTTGGCTACCGCTGACATTAAAGAGTGCTACTTTTGGCATTTGTTGTTCCTCCTTTCTTAAGTCGATTATTTCTTAATCGTTTGTTTGATTTTTACAAAGCTGTTTTTAGGACCTGGAATCGAGCCTTTGACGAGCAGAACATTACGTTCGGCGTCGACTTTGACCACTTCGAGGTTCTGGATCGTAACCGTTTCGTTGCCCATGTGTCCTGGCAAGTGCTTGCCTTTAGGAACGCGGTTCGCTTGAATCGAACCCATGGAGCCCGGTCTGCGGTGGTAACGGGAACCGTGCGCCATCGGGCCGCGGCTTTGTCCCCAGCGTTTGATTACGCCTTGGAACCCTTTACCCTTCGAAATACCAGTTACGTCAACAAATTCGCCCTCTGCAAAAATATCGACTTTGACCTCTTGGCCAACTTCGTATCCTGCCAGATCAACACCGCGAATTTCGCGAACGTAGCGCTTAGGCGCCGTATTAGCCTTCTTAGCATGACCTGCTTCAGGCTTGTTAGCTCTTGCTTCTTTCTTATCGGAGTAACCGATTTGAATGGCTTCGTAACCGTCGTTCTCCAGGTCTTTCTTTTGCAGAACAACATTGCCGCCAGCTTCAATAACCGTTACAGGAATAACATTTCCTTCCGGAGTAAACACTTGAGTCATTCCGAGTTTTTTTCCTAAGATACCTTTCATGTTGACACCTCTTTTCCTTTCCTATTTCCATTACTTAAATGGGATTACAATTTGATTTCGATATCTACACCGGACGGCAGGTCCAAGCGCATCAAGGCATCCACAGTTTGTGGAGTCGGGTTGACAATGTCGATCAGACGTTTGTGCGTCCGTTGTTCGAATTGTTCCCGGGAATCCTTGTACTTGTGTACCGCACGGAGAATAGTAATAACTTGTTTTTCAGTTGGCAGCGGAATCGGCCCGGATACGCCAGCACCCGAACGTTTTGCCGTTTCAACAATTTTCTCTGCGGATTGATCAAGAATTCTGTGGTCGTAAGCTTTCAAACGAATACGAATTTTTTGCTTTGCCATTTTAGTCCCTCCTTCTATCGCCCAATTTGGTATCGGACATACTCCGTGAAAATTTTCTGACCACTCTTCCATGGCAAAGGGGCCGGGTGTGTCAGTAACCTCTCACATCATCGCAACGTCACAGAACAACATTCATTATTATATAGAAAAGCCCGGCGCATTGCAAGCTTTAAATCAAAAGAATATAAAAACGGTGCATCTCCCGAAGAAATACACCGTAATTCGCAGTTTTATAAATTGGCGGATACCTTATTCAGCCGTTCGGCCGATTCCGCGACGGTCGCCGTCGATGAACCGATTCCTTCTATAGTAGTAATGAGTTCGCGAATCTGTGCCTCGAGCAATACGATATCATCCGCACTGGCTTGCATTGAAGTCAGAATGCTCGAAAACATATTCCCGGTATCCTCCGATTGCGCGCTCCCCTGCTCCGCAAAGTTCCTTACTTCATTGATTGCGCGAATCACTTGTTCGGAAATTTCGGCGGAATAACGGATGAGGCCGGCAATCTGAATCACTGTTTGCTTAGCTTCCTCGGAAAGCTTATTGACTTCCTTGGCCACCACGGCGAATCCCCGCCCATGTTCACCCGCTCTTGCGGCTTCTATAGAAGCATTTAATGAAAGAAGTTTGATTTGACTTGCGATCTCATCGACTGCAACCACCACTTTTTGGATTTGGGCCGAGGATTGCCCCAGCTTCATGACAGAATCTTCCATTGAGCTGGCTTTATCATGTATTCCCACGATATGCTGCTGCAATAAGGTTAGAATATCCCTGCCTTCCTCAGCTTGCGCCTTCGTAATTAAGGCGGTCTCGGATGTGCGCAGAATCGCATGGTTCACTTCGTTACTGCTCGATACAAGCTCTTCGACGGCCGCGTTCGTAGCGAGACTTAGATCCTGAAGCTCTTCGCTGAAGAAGGAAATTTTGCTTTTCAGCTCATTTTTGACGAGCTCGTACTGCTCTTCCTTCTCGCGGATGTTCTCTTTCTCGTAAGCTTCCAGGACAAGCTGCTGTTCGAGATTGAGCAGTTTGGTCGTCGTTTTTATCATTTGCGCAAGCAGCGCTTCATCACTAACTTCTTGATAAATCGTTTGCAGAAATGCGTTTTGCAGATTTTGAAAAGCGGAAAGATACCATTTCGGTTCGAGTCCGACCCGTTTATGTACCTTGGCGATCTTCAGCCGCTTCTGAATGAAATTCTGATCGATCTGGCCGCTGAACATTTCTTCCAAATGTCGGATCAAAGTTTGCTTTAACCGTTCCACCGTGCTGTGCTCATCGATGATGGCCTTCAGCTTCGGAACATCAAGCACCGACTGGTAAAAGGAGCCGACAATCCAGTCGATCCTGCTTGATATCATAGGTTGCATGATATGCAAGATTCGAATGTCCCCTTCGCTAAAATCAATCATCCGCAATTGCTCGTTAATCTCAGTCTCACCGTCGATAACAAGTTGATTCTCGTCCCGTGCCTGATCGGCTTTGTGCGCTAAATCGGAAAATTCGTGATGTTTGTTTCGGTCAGATGGGGATGATGAGTGCAGAAAAGAAAAGGGGCATTTCATTGGATTATTACCCACTCCTTAGGGGATTCAGATATGTTGATGTGAGCAATTATACCTGTGATAAATGTCACTGTAAAGTGAATTTTCTACATGATTCGACAAATTTCACGATTACTTCATGTTACCGTATAGCATTTTTTGTTTTATAGTTTCAGGCACAAAAAAAAGCCCGCTCCTCGTAATGAGGAACGGGCTTTTCAAGCAATTGAATGCTTATTATTTGCTGATGGTAACAACGGCACCGGATCCAACTGTACGTCCGCCTTCACGAATGGAGAAGCGAGTTCCTTCTTCGATCGCGATTGGGGAGATCAGTTGTACGGTAACTTCGATGTTGTCGCCAGGCATAACCATTTCAGTACCTTCCGGCAGGTTGATAACACCTGTTACGTCAGTTGTACGGAAATAGAATTGTGGACGGTAGCCAGTGAAGAAAGGCTTATGACGGCCACCTTCTTCTTTAGTCAATACGTATACTTGAGCGGAGAACTCAGTATGCGGATTAACGGAAGCCGGTTTAGCCAATACTTGACCGCGTTCGATTTCTTTACGGTCAACACCGCGGAGCAATGCGCCGATGTTGTCGCCCGCTTCAGCGGAATCGAGCAATTTACGGAACATTTCAACGCCGGTAACGACGGATTTCTTAGTTTCTTCGCGGATACCCACGATTTCGATTTCGTCGCCGACTTTAACAGTACCGCGTTCTACACGACCTGTAGCAACAGTACCACGGCCAGTGATCGAGAACACGTCTTCGACAGGCATCAGGAACGGTTTGTCCACTGGACGCTCTGGAAGCGGAATGTATTCGTCGATGATTTCGAACATTTCAACGATTTTCTTAGCCCATTCGCCATCAGGGTTTTGAAGAGCTTCACGAGCGGAACCTTGGATGATTGGAGTGTCATCACCAGGGAACTCATATTCGTTCAACAGGTCACGAACTTCCATTTCAACGAGTTCGATCAATTCAGCGTCTTCAACCATGTCGCATTTGTTCAAGAATACGACGATGTAAGGAACGCCTACGTTACGGGACAACAGGATGTGTTCGCGAGTTTGCGGCATTGGGCCGTCAGCTGCGGATACAACCAGGATTGCGCCGTCCATTTGAGCCGCGCCGGTGATCATGTTTTTAACATAGTCGGCGTGCCCTGGGCAGTCAACGTGTGCGTAGTGGCGGTTGTTAGTTTCATACTCAACGTGAGCCGTCGAGATTGTGATACCGCGTTCGCGTTCTTCTGGAGCTTTGTCAATTTGGTCGAATGCTACAGCAGCACCGCCGTATGTTTTGGACAATACAGTCGTGATGGCTGCAGTCAGAGTTGTTTTACCATGGTCAACGTGACCGATTGTACCGATGTTAACATGCGGTTTTGTACGTTCGTATTTAGCCTTTGCCATTTTAAACAGTTCCTCCTTAAAATATGGATTGTTATGTTGGACTAACAAGGGAATTCATCCCCTACACAGGTGGCAAGAACTCCCCGGTTAGCAGGTACTGAAATTATTCTCCGCCTTTGTTCTTGGACACGATTTCTTCGGCGATAGTCTTCGGAACTTCTTCATAGTGGGAGAGTTCCATCGAGAACACGCCGCGTCCTTGTGTACCGGAACGCAGGGTGGTCGAGTAACCGAACATTTCGGAGAGAGGCACTTTCGCACGGATAATTTGCGCGCCACCACGGGAATCCATACCTTCGATCCGTCCGCGGCGGGAGTTCAGCATACCCATAACGTCGCCCATGTACTCCTCAGGAACCGTTACTTCGACTTTCATAATTGGCTCAAGAAGAACCGGAGAACATTTCTCCTTGGCAGCTTTAAGTGCCATGGAACCGGCGATCTTAAACGCCATTTCACTGGAGTCGACATCATGGTAGGAACCATCGACGATGGTTGCCTTAACGTCTACCAGCGGGAAGCCTGCAAGGACACCATTTTTCATGGCTTCTTCAATACCTTGCTGAGCAGGAGCAATGTATTCTCTCGGTACGGAACCGCCGACGATCTTGCTGTCGAACTGATTACCGCTGCCTGGCTCGAGCGGTTCGAACTCAACCCATACGTGACCGTATTGACCACGGCCGCCGGACTGACGAACGAATTTACCTTCAACGCGAGCAGGGGCTTTGAATGTTTCACGGTAAGCAACTTGAGGTTTACCAACATTCGTCTCAACCTTGAATTCACGGCGCATCCGGTCGATGATGATATCGAGGTGAAGCTCACCCATACCAGCAAGGATCGTTTGCCCGGTTTCTTCATTGGTAGATGCACGGAGAGTTGGGTCTTCCTCGGTCAATTTACCGAGAGCGACACTCATTTTATCTTGGTCGGCCTTGGTTTTAGGCTCAACCGCGATTTCGATAACCGGATCAGGGAAGTTCATCGATTCAAGAATAACCGGTGCCTTCTCATCACACAGTGTATCACCTGTGCCCGTATCTTTCAAACCAACGGCTGCCGCGATATCACCGGAGTAAACTTCAGTGATTTCTTGACGGCTGTTGGCGTGCATTTGCAGAATACGGCCGATACGTTCGCGTTTGCCTTTCGTTGCATTCAGCACATAGGAACCGGATTGCAAAATACCGGAATATACGCGGAAGAACGTCAGCTTACCGACATAAGGGTCCGTCATGATTTTAAATGCGAGCGCAGCGAACGGCTCTTCATCGGAAGAGTGGCGCTCCACTTCAGTACCGTCATCCAAGTGACCTTGAATGGAAGGTACGTCGATTGGTGCAGGCAGGTAATCGATAACGGCATCCAGCATGAGCTGAATCCCTTTGTTACGGTAAGAGGAACCGCAAACTACCGGGAAGATCTTAACTTCGCAAACGCCTTTGCGCAGTGCGGCTTTCAGTTCTTCAACGGTGATTTCCTCGCCCTCGAGGTATTTCATCGTCAAATCTTCATCCAGCTCCGCAACTTTTTCGATCAATTCCGCACGCAGTTCTTCAACCTTATCGGCCAAATCGGCCGGAATTTCGGCTTCTTCGATGTTTTGACCTAAGTCGTCTTTGTACATGTACGCTTTTTGCGCAATGATGTCGATAATCCCGACAAAATCGCTTTCCGCACCGATCGGCAGTTGGATAGCAACTGCGTTCGCTTGCAGACGATCGCGCATATCTTTGACAACATTCAGGTAGTCGGCACCGATGATGTCCATTTTGTTTACATAAGCGATCCGAGGAACGCCATAACGGTCAGCCTGTCTCCAAACGGTTTCAGACTGAGGCTCAACGCCTTCTTTAGCACTGAAAACGCCAACTGCCCCGTCCAATACACGCAGGGAACGTTCGACTTCAACCGTGAAGTCAACGTGTCCCGGGGTATCGATGATATTTACGCGGTGACCTTTCCATTGAGCGGTGGTCGCAGCGGACGTAATCGTGATTCCGCGCTCTTGCTCCTGCTCCATCCAGTCCATTGTCGCAGCACCTTCGTGAACTTCCCCGATTTTGTGCGTACGGCCTGTGTAGAACAAGATCCGTTCCGTCGTGGTTGTCTTACCGGCGTCAATATGCGCCATGATCCCGATGTTACGTGTATTTTTCAAGGAGAACTCTCTTGCCATGAATTTGTCTCCCTTCAAAATAGTAGTTAATTAGGTTGAGCCGAATCCTACCAGCGGTAGTGCGCGAACGCTTTGTTCGCTTCGGCCATTTTGTGCGTATCTTCGCGTTTCTTAACGGAAGCGCCCGTGTTGTTGGATGCGTCGATGATCTCGGCAGCCAAACGTTCTTCCATCGTCTTCTCACCGCGGTTGCGGGAGTAGTTCACGAGCCAACGTAACCCCAAGGATGTACGTCTTTCCGGTTTAACTTCGATAGGTACTTGGTAGTTCGCACCACCTACACGGCGAGCTTTAACTTCCAAGACAGGCATGATATTTTTAAGCGCTGCTTCAAACACTTCCATAGGATCATTACCCGTACGTTCTTGAATGAGGTTGAACGCATTGTACAGGATGCTTTGAGCAACACCGCGTTTACCGTCGAGCATGATGCGGTTGATCAGACGAGTAACAAGCTTGCTGTTATACACCGGATCCGGCAGCACGTCTCTCTTCGAAACTGGACCTTTGCGTGGCATAGTTATCCCCCTTTCAGTATTAATCCAAACCCTTTAACGGTTCAATAAGCCAACCGAACGGTCGGCTTAGGATTTTTTCGCTTTCGGACGTTTAGCGCCGTATTTCGAACGGGCTTGCATCCGGTTGTTTACACCAGCGGTATCCAAGGCTCCGCGTACGATATGGTAACGTACCCCCGGAAGGTCCTTGACCCGGCCGCCACGAATCAAAACAACGCTGTGCTCTTGCAGGTTGTGACCGATCCCTGGAATGTAAGCCGTCACCTCTACGCGGTTCGTCAAACGAACACGGGCATATTTACGAAGTGCGGAGTTCGGTTTCTTAGGAGTCATAGTACCTACACGAGTGCACACACCGCGTTTTTGCGGAGAGCTCAGATCGGTAGCTTCACGCTTCAAGGCGTTAAAACCTCTTTGCAGTGCTGGCGATTTCGATTTGTACACTTTGTCTTGACGTCCTTTACGGACTAGTTGGTTAATTGTTGGCATTGTTGTTGCCACCCCCTTCCTCAATTCTCATGATTCTTCACAAACCATTTTAAGCCCACAGACCCAGGCGGTTCATAAAAGAACAAATGAAAAGTCTTTGCCGGAAGGATTCCCTTCAGCAAAAACGATTCTATCAACTATGGTCTCACAATCGCAGCCATCGCCGCCCCGACTTCAATCCCGCAGGCTTTACCGAGATTCTTCATCGTGTCCACCAGCGTCACTTTGACGCCACGCTGATCGCACAGGGCAATGATCTTCGATGTAAGGCGCGGATCTGCATCTTCAGCCACATATACTTCCTCGGCCCGTCCAAGCTCGACCATTCGCATCGTCTGCTTGGTGCCGATTTTGACATGAGCGTCCTGTAGTCCTTTATCATTAGACATGGCAATCGTCCTCCAAAGCACAGGGTATATCCAAACTCACGCACTTTGATATATTAGCACTCCATATAGGCAATGTCAAGCAAAATAATGACTAAAAACAACGGCGCGGCCAGGACATCATCCCGGCCGCGCTCATTGTTCCTCGGAACCTATTCTACCGATACCGGCTCCAGGCTTTCTTCCGCCGTATCATCGCTGAACGGCTCTTCAAACTGGACGTTGCGGTAACGGTTCATCCCCGTACCCGCAGGGATCAGTTTACCGATAATGACGTTCTCTTTCAGGCCGAGCAGTTTATCCACTTTGCCTTTGATCGCGGCATCGGTAAGCACCCGCGTCGTTTCCTGGAAGGAAGCGGCGGACAGGAAAGAATCCGTTTCGAGCGACGCTTTGGTAATCCCGAGCAATACCGGTTTGGCTACGGCCGGCTCATTGCCCGACAAGATCGCGTCTTTGTTGGCCATTTCGTATTCATACAGATCGACGAAAGATCCTGGCAGAAGCGGCGTATCCCCGGAATCTACAATCCGGATCTTGCGCAGCATCTGTCTGACCATAACTTCGATATGTTTGTCGTTGATTTCTACGCCCTGGTTCCGGTATACGCGCTGAACTTCCTGCAGGATATAGTTCTGCACGCCGCGGATGCCTTTAATGCGCAGAATTTCTTTCGGGTCGATGGAACCGTCGGTCAGCTCGTCGCCCGCTTCGATTTCCTGCCCTTCGCTTACGCGCAGGCGGGAACCGTAGGTAACGGAGTAGACCTTCGTTTCCGCTTCGCCCTGAACCTCGATTTCACGGCGGTCCTTGGCTTCGCGGATTTCCTTGATCACGCCGTCGATTTCACTGATCGTCGCTTGACCTTTCGGATTCCGGGCTTCAAAGAGCTCCTGGATCCGCGGCAAACCTTGGGTAATATCGTCACCGGCAACGCCCCCGGTATGGAACGTACGCATGGTGAGCTGGGTCCCCGGTTCACCGATGGATTGGGCGGCGATAATGCCGACCGCTTCACCGATTTCCACGTGCTTGCCGGTTGCCAGGTTGCGTCCATAGCATTTCTTACATACGCCATGGCGTGCGCGACAGCTAAGCACGGAACGGATTTGCAGCTTCGTGACGCCGGCGTCGACGATTTCGTGCGCCTTGTCGGAATCGATCAATTCATTGCGGTGAATGATGATCTCACCGGTCTCCGGATGCTTGATCGTTTCGAAGGAATAGCGCCCCTCGATCCGGTCGTACAGATCCTCGATAACCTCTTTACCGTCCTGAATCACGCCGACGGTAAAGCCTTTATCCGTACCGCAATCCTCTTCGCGGACGATGACATCCTGCGCCACGTCGACCAGACGGCGGGTCAAGTAACCCGAGTCGGCGGTACGCAGCGCGGTATCGGCCAGACCTTTCCGCGCGCCGTGCGTCGAAAGGAAGTACTCGAGGACGGTCAGGCCTTCGCGGAAATTCGACTTGATCGGGAGTTCGATGATCCGGCCCGAAGGGTTGGCCATCAGACCCCGCATCCCGCCGAGCTGGGTGATCTGCGATTTGTTACCGCGCGCCTTGGAGTCAACCATGAGCATGATGGAGTTGTAACGGTCCATCGATTTCATGAGCACATCGGTAATCTGGTCTTTCGCTTTGGACCAAATATCGATAACCCGGTCATAACGTTCTTCATTCGTGATCAGACCGCGGCGGTATTGATTGGTAATCACTTGAACTTTCTCGTCGGATTCGTGCAAAATGTCTTGTTTTGCGTCCGGCACGACAACGTCCGACACGGCGATACTTACGCCGGCGCGCGTCGAGTAGGTGAACCCGGTTTGTTTGATTCTGTCGAGAATAATCGACGTTTCCGTGGTGTGGTAAATTTCAAAGCAGCGGCCGATAATTTCGCCGAGGTATTCTTTACCCACACCGCCAGGTTGTTTGGCGGCCATGATCCGGTCCAGGACGTCGGCACCTTTTTCGTGGATGAAATATTCATCCGGCGTGCCTTGGAACAGATTGACTCTGGTCGGTTCATTGATATACGGGAAGCTTGGCGGGAAGATTTCATTGAAGATAATTTTCCCGACCGTCGTAACCAGCAACGAATTTTGTTGTTCTTCGGTAAAACCGGTCTTGTTCAGCGCCTTGGCCGGAATTGCCACGCGGGCGTGCAGCTCGGCCGTACCGCGTTGATAAGCGGAGAACGCTTCGTTCACGGAACCGAGAATCATGCCGCTCCCTTTAGCTTCCTTGTTGTCCATCGTTAGATAGTACGAGCCAAGGACCATATCCTGGGACGGAGTAACAACCGGTTTGCCGTCTTTCGGGTTCAGGATGTTGCCGGACGCCAGCATCAGGATGCGGGCTTCCGCCTGAGCTTCCGCGGACAACGGCACGTGCACGGCCATTTGGTCGCCGTCGAAGTCGGCGTTGTACGCCGTACATACGAGCGGGTGAAGACGAATGGCGCGCCCTTCAACCAGGATCGGCTCGAACGCCTGGATACCGAGACGGTGAAGCGTAGGCGCACGGTTCAGGAGAACCGGGTGCTCTTTGATTACTTCTTCGAGCACGTCCCAAACTTCGGGACTTACTCTTTCCACTTTGCGTTTCGCGCTCTTGATGTTATGGGCCAGGCCTTTGTTGACCAGTTCTTTCATTACGAACGGCTTGAACAATTCCAGCGCCATCTCTTTAGGCAAACCGCATTGGTACATTTTCAGATACGGGCCTACGACGATAACGGAACGGCCGGAATAGTCGACCCGTTTACCGAGCAGGTTTTGCCGGAACCGGCCCTGTTTCCCTTTCAGCATGTGGCTGAGGGATTTCAGCGGACGGTTGCCCGGGCCCGTTACCGGACGTCCGCGGCGGCCGTTGTCGATCAAGGCGTCAACGGCTTCTTGGAGCATCCGTTTTTCGTTTTGGACGATGATGTCCGGCGCGCCCAGATCGAGCAGGCGTTTCAGACGGTTGTTCCGGTTGATCACGCGGCGGTACAAATCGTTAAGGTCGGAAGTCGCAAAGCGTCCGCCGTCCAATTGCACCATCGGGCGAAGCTCCGGAGGAATAACCGGAAGCACGTCGAGGATCATCCACTCCGGCTCGTTGCCCGAGCTCTTGAATGCCTCGATGACTTCCAGACGTTTGATCGCCCGGTTGCGGCGCTGCCCTTGGGCCGTACGCAGCTCTTCTTTCAAAAATTCCAGTTCCTTGTCGATATCGAGATCCTGAAGCAGTTTCTTAACCGCTTCGGCGCCCATACCGGCCTGGAATCCGTAGCCGTATTTCTCGCGGTAGCTGCGGTATTCCTTCTCGGACAGAAGCTGCTTTTTCTCCAGCGGCGTTTCGCCCGGATCGGTAACGACATAGGATGCAAAATAAATGATCTCTTCCAGCGAGCGCGGCGACATGTCAAGCGCCAGGCCCATCCGGCTCGGGATACCTTTGAAATACCAAATGTGGGACACCGGAGCGGCCAGTTCGATATGGCCCATCCGTTCGCGGCGAACCTTCGCTCTCGTTACTTCGACGCCGCAGCGGTCGCAGACGACGCCTTTGTAACGAACGCGTTTATATTTACCGCAATGGCATTCCCAGTCTTTGGTCGGGCCGAAAATTTTCTCGCAAAACAGCCCTTCTTTTTCCGGTTTCAATGTACGATAGTTGATCGTTTCCGGTTTCTTCACTTCTCCGCGGGACCAAGAACGAATTTTATCTGGGGAAGCAAGCCCAATTTTCATAAACTCGAAGTTGTTGACGTCCAACAAGGAGCACCCCTCCTTAACCAAGTCCTGATTTTGAGAATCTCCGGTTATCATCATGTCCGGCGGCGGCTAGAGGCCGTCGCCGTCGATGCTTATTCTATTCCGACTTCCGCGCCTTCCAGGTTCAAACTCAGTTTGTCCCCTGACGCGTCATCTTCATCGTCGATTTCCTTCATCTCGATCTCTTCCTCGTTCTCGGTCAGGATTTTGACGTCCATACCCAAGCTTTGAAGTTCCTTGATCAAGACTTTAAACGACTCCGGCACACCAGGTTCTGGCACGTTCTCGCCTTTGACGATCGATTCGTAGGTTTTCACCCGGCCGACCACATCGTCCGACTTGACGGTCAAAATCTCTTGCAGTGTATATGCGGCGCCATAGGCTTCCAGCGCCCAAACTTCCATCTCGCCGAACCGCTGTCCGCCGAATTGCGCTTTACCGCCGAGCGGCTGCTGCGTAACGAGCGAGTATGGACCTGTCGAACGGGCGTGGATCTTATCGTCGACCATGTGCGCCAGTTTGATCATATGCATGACGCCGACCGTAACTTCGCGTTCAAACGGTTCGCCCGTCCGGCCGTCGTACAGAATTGTTTTACCGTTGCGTTGCATGCCGGCTTCTTCCATCGTATCGAAAACATCGTATTCATTGGCTCCGTCGAATACCGGCGTCGCCACGTGGATACCGAGTTTCAGAGCGGCCATCCCGAGGTGGATTTCCAGCACCTGACCGATGTTCATCCGCGACGGAACCCCGAGCGGGTTCAGCACGACCTGCACCGGCGTGCCGTCCGGCATGAACGGCATGTCTTCCTCCGGCAGAATGCGGGCCACGACCCCTTTGTTACCATGGCGTCCGGCCATTTTGTCGCCTTCGGAAATTTTCCGTTTTTGGGCAATATATACCCGAACGAGCTGGTTCACGCCCGGCGGCAATTCGTCGCCGTTCTCGCGGGTAAATACCTTCACGTCTACGACGATCCCGTCTGTACCGTGCGGTACGCGCAGCGAGGTGTCGCGAACCTCGCGGGCCTTCTCGCCGAAGATCGCATGCAGCAGGCGCTCTTCCGCCGTCAGTTCGGTTACGCCTTTCGGCGTTACTTTGCCGACGAGAATATCCCCTGCGGCGATCTCCGCACCGACGCGGATAATGCCGCGCTCGTCAAGATTGCGGAGCGCTTCTTCACCGACGTTCGGAATATCGCGGGTTATCTCTTCGGGTCCCAGCTTCGTATCGCGGGCTTCGGACTCATATTCCTCGATGTGGATCGAAGTGTAGACGTCCTCTTTCACAAGCTTCTCGCTAAGCAGGATCGCATCCTCGTAGTTGTAACCTTCCCAAGTCATGAAGGCGACGACGACGTTGCGGCCCAAAGCCAATTCGCCCATCTCCGTCGATGGCCCGTCCGCGAGAATGTCACCCTTCTTGATCACATCGCCGCGTTTGACGATCGGACGTTGATTGATGCATGTTCCTTGGTTCGAACGCATAAATTTGTGTAATTTATATTTAACAAGGTCGCCTTTGACTTCCTTGCCGTCTACCGTTTCGACGCGGCGCAGCCAAATTTCGTTCGCTGCGGAGCGTTCGATAATCCCGTCGTATTTGGAAACAATACATACGCCGGAGTCTTTGGCCGACTTGTGTTCCATGCCGGTTCCGACGAGCGGAGCCTTCGGAATCAGAAGCGGTACCGCCTGACGCTGCATGTTCGAACCCATCAAGGCACGGTTCGAGTCATCGTTCTCCAGGAACGGAATCAGCGCTGTCGCTACGGACACAACCTGCTTCGGCGATACGTCCATGTAGTCGACGCGATCGCTCGGCATCGTCAAGATATTGTCGGATTGCTTATTGTAACGGACGATGACATTCTCGTCGCGGAACGTGTTGTCCTCGTTAAGAACGGCATTCGCCTGGGCGATGATGTAGTTATCCTCTTCATCGGCCGTCAAGTAAGCGATTTGATCGGTTACTTTGCCGGTGTTCGGATCGACCCAACGATAAGGAGCTTCAATGAAGCCGTACTCGTTGATGCGGGCGAACGTCGACAAGGAGTTGATCAGACCGATGTTCGGACCTTCCGGCGTTTCGATCGGACACATCCGGCCATAGTGGGAATGGTGAACGTCGCGCACTTCAAAGCCCGCGCGTTCGCGTGTCAGACCGCCCGGACCGAGCGCCGACAGACGGCGTTTATGCGTCAGTTCGGCAAGCGGGTTCGTCTGGTCCATAAACTGCGACAGCTGCGAGCTGCCGAAGAACTCCTTGATCGAAGCGATCACCGGACGGATGTTGATCAACGCTTGCGGGGTGATCACATTCGCATCCTGGATCGACATTCTTTCGCGTACGACGCGTTCCATCCGCGACAGACCGATGCGGAACTGGTTCTGCAGCAATTCGCCGACAGAGCGCAATCTTCTGTTACCGAGATGGTCGATGTCGTCGGTGCTGCCGATGCCGTGCAGCAGGTTCAGGAAATAGCTGATCGACGAAATGATATCGGCCGGCGTAATATGCTTCACCGATTTGTCGATATTGCGGTTCGCGATCACTTTAACGACTTTGCCGTCTTCGATCGGCGAGAAGACGTCGATCGTCTGCAGCGGAATGTCGTTAGCATCAAGAACTCCGCCTGCCACATGGTAGTTTCTAAAGCCTACCGAATTCTCCAGGTGCGGAAGAATTTGATCCAGCAAGCGACGGTCCACCATTTGACCCGCTTCGGCGATAATTTCGCCGGTGGTCGTATCGATCAGGGACTCGGCGAGCCGCTGATTGAACAGGCGGTTTTTGATGT
This sequence comes from Paenibacillus haidiansis, assembly GCF_036553665.1. Classification (NCBI taxonomy): domain Bacteria; kingdom Bacillati; phylum Bacillota; class Bacilli; order Caryophanales; family Paenibacillaceae; genus Paenibacillus; species Paenibacillus haidiansis. Next base: position 39,063 of record NZ_JAZHPZ010000022.1, read on the forward strand.
GCAGCTTTTTATTGATTTTGTAACGGCCGACATTGGCCAGGTCATAGCGTTTTGGATCAAAGAACCGGGCTACCAGCAAGCTCTTCGCATTGTCGAGAGTCGGCGGTTCTCCCGGACGAAGGCGCTCATAGATTTCGATGAGAGCTTTCTCCGTAGAGTCGGTATTGTCTTTATCCAGGGTGTTGCGAATATATTCATCGTTTCCGAGCAAATCCAGAATTTCGGCATCCGTACCGAACCCAAGCGCGCGAAGCAGCACGGTCACCGGAATCTTCCGGGTACGGTCGATCCGGACATAAATGATGTCCTTCGCATCCGTCTCCAGCTCCAGCCATGCGCCGCGGTTTGGAATTACCGTTGCGGTATAGGTATTCTTGCCGTTCTTATCCACTTTAGTGTTGAAATAGACGCTAGGAGAGCGAACCAACTGGCTGACAATAACCCGTTCAGCACCATTAATAATGAATGTGCCGGTTTCCGTCATCAGCGGGAAATCTCCCATAAACACTTCCTGCTCTTTGACTTCGCCGGTTTCCTTATTAATGAGCCGGACTTTTACCCGAAGCGGCGCAGCATACGTCACGTCGCGTTCTTTCGCGTCGTCTACCGTATACTTCGGTTCCCCAAGACTGTAATCGATAAATTCCAATACCAGATTCCCAGTGAAATCCTGAATCGGCGAGATATCCTGGAACATTTCCCGCAGGCCTTCTTCCAGGAACCACTCATAGGATTTCTGCTGGATTTCGATCAGGTTCGGAATTTCGAGTACCTCGTTAATTCGTGCATAACTTCGCCGAGTGCGTCGACCATATTGAACAAGATGTCCTGCCAACTTATACTCACCCCTCATGTCTACTCACTTTAAAAATACATTGCGAACCCGTGTTTGTACCTTTATAATAGGACCATACGGATTCATCCACAAATAAAGAAAAGCCCTTATCGAATGCTTTCGAAAAAAGAGCATCATTTATCCGTGACATTTCCAGCCTGATGTCCCCGTATTCAGTAGATTTACCCGAAATGTACATATTATACGTCAACTGATGTGATTTTATGCATCGTTTCCACAAAACACTTGACATTTCAGTTCACTAAAGCCACGGAGGGCATCCTAATACTGACATTTTATAATAATAACACAACGTAATTTGCAAGTCAAATTATTTTTTTGTTGCCTTATATATACGGTAACCTTTGTCTTTCGTCACTTCTTCCACATCCCCGAACAGCGACTCCAGCTTTTGTTTCGCCGACGGCGCCCCCTGCTTCTTCTGAATGACAATCCACAGCGAGCCTCCGGCTCTCAGCTTTTCATAGGCCCCTTCAAATATGGCATGTACCGTTTCTTTTCCGGCGCGAATCGGAGGATTGGTCAGCACGACATCGAATTCCGCTTTGTCCACTTCCGCAAACAAATCACTTTGCAATACCGTTACATTGTCAATACGATTGGCGGCTGCATTTTCCCGGGCCAACTCCACCGCGCGGCTGTTGACATCGATCATCGTAACATGGCCCCGCTTAGCCAGCCTGGCGGCCGTCAGACCAATCGGACCGTAACCGCAGCCCACATCCAGCACCTCCGCGTCTTCCGGAATTTCCATCGCCTCAATCAAAGTCCGGCTGCCGTAATCCACGCCGCCCTTTGAGAATACGCCGGCGTCGCTGATAAACCGGAATGCTTGCCCGCGCAGCGCGTCATCCCATACTTTGCGGTCATGCGCCGCCGTTGGTTTGCTGGTATAGTAGTGATCCGACATCTATAGCTTCCCTCCGTTATATATCAGTAAAAAAGCCAGTGCGCCTCTCCGGCCTTATTATTATGGTCAATCTTCCTGCATCCTGAACCGCTTTGTTAAAATCCCTGCAAAAGTGCAGGCTTTCCCGCCCAAAAGGCCGCTTTTCGCTGAAACCGAAAAATTCCTGCACTTTTGCAGGCTTTCCCTTCTGCACGACAAAATATCAGAAAAACTGCATATTTGCAGTAATTCTATGTCCTACAGTGCCCTTAACACTTTAAGCAACGAACCCCCTTGAACCAAGTTCAAGGGGGTTCGCCGTAGGGGAAGCGGCAATTACTTCACTTCTACAGTCGCGCCTGCTTCTTCCAATTTTGCTTTAACGGAATCGGCTTCTTCTTTGCCCACTTTTTCTTTCAGCGGTTTTGGAGCGTTGTCAACCAGGTCTTTTGCTTCTTTCAAGCCAAGGCCAGTGATTTCCCGAACCACTTTGATAACGTTGATTTTGGACGCGCCTGCGTTAGTCAGGATTACGTCAAATTCAGTTTGCTCAGCAGCTTCGGACGCGCCAGCGCCGCCACCTGCTACAACTACTGGAGCCGCTGCAGTTACGCCGAATTCTTCTTCGATTGCTTTAACAAGATCGTTCAATTCAAGAACGGTCATCGCTTTAATTTCTTCCAAAATGCTTTCTTTACTCATGGTAGAACCTCCATTATTTTAATTTAGATTATATTGCTAATTTCAACAAACAGTTACGCGCTTGCTTCTTCTTTGTCCGCAACGGCTTTGACTGCCAGTGCGAAGTTGCGCACCGGAGCTTGAAGCACGCTGAGGAGCATCGAAAGGAGACCTTCGCGGGATGGAAGATCCGCCAGCGCCTTGATTTGGTCAACGCCGACTACACGGCCTTCAACCACGCCACCTTTTACTTTGAGTGCTTCGTTCTTCTTCGCGAAATCGCTAAGAATTTTAGCCGGAGCTACTGCGTCTTCAGCACTGAATGCGATGGCCGTAGGACCGGTCAGCACTTCATCCAGTTCGGTAAGTTCCGCAGCCGCTGTTGCGCGGCGAACGAGCGTATTCTTCAGTACTTGGAATTCCACGCCAGCTTCACGAAGCTGCTTGCGGAGTTCCGTAACTTGAGCAACATTCAGACCGCGATAGTCCGCTACAACGGTCGTTGCGCTTTCGCGCAGCTTCGCAGTTACGACATCAACGGCTTCTTGTTTGGCTTGAATCACTTTTGCGTTTGCCAACCTGTACACCTCCTGATAGATTTACTAGGCCTTCTTCAATCAATGAAAAAGGCCTCCGCAGAATCACGAAGGCCTGATGAATCATCTGCTGCAGCAAGCTGCAGCATTCCGATATTCTATCACAACACCTCGGTAGGAAATTAAGCCCTGGGGCACCTACTGTCTACGGTAACCATATTCAAATTTATTTCTCGCTTAAAACAACTCGTTTAGTTTATCAAGAGATGAACATGATGTCAATCCCTATACCCCCGATAGCGGACGGTATTATCTGTAAACGGCTGTATTAACACGAGCGCTAGGGCCCATCGTCGAAGAAACCGCGATGTTTTTCAAGTATACGCCCTTGGCAGCAGCCGGTTTTGCCCGGTTCAATGCGTCGATGAGGGCCTTTAGGTTCTCATTCAATTGTTCGGAAGTGAAGGACACTTTACCGATTGGCGCATGAATTTGGCCAGCTTTGTCCAAACGATACTCGATTTTACCGGCTTTGATTTCTTGAACGGCTTTCGTTACGTCAAACGTAACCGTGCCTGCTTTAGGGTTAGGCATGAGGCCTTTACCGCCGAGCAGACGGCCCAGTTTACCAACTTCGCTCATCATATCCGGCGTCGCTACGCAGACATCGAATTCGAACCAGCCTTGTTGGATTTTGTTGATCATGTCTTGATCGCCAACGTAGTCAGCTCCGGCCGCTTCCGCTTCCTTCGCTTTGTCGCCTTTGGCGAATACCAGAACGCGTTGTGTTTTACCCGTGCCATGCGGCAGGACAACGACACCACGAACGGCTTGGTCTTGTTTACGAGGGTCTACACCCAAACGAACTGCAGCTTCAACGGTTTCGTCGAATTTGGCAGTCGCCGCCTTCTTCACCAGTTCAACGGCTTCGGAAGGCTCATATGTCGCTTCGCTGTCGATCAGCTTAGCGGCTTCAAGGTATTTCTTACCGTGTTTAGCCATGAATTGTTCCTCCTTTGTGGTATTAGCGGAATATCCTCCCACTGATCTCTGAATAGATGAGCTACCCGAAGGCGAGCTTATTTCTCAGAGGCAACTTCAGTTGCACATTTTCAAGTAGTTCTAAGCTGTCTTGCAACCAAGTCGTAATAATTCACTCCCAAGAATTAGTCTTGGATCGTGATGCCCATGCTGCGGGCCGTACCTTCAACCATGCGCATAGCCGATTCAACGGATGCTGCGTTCAGGTCAGGCATTTTTTGTTCCGCGATTTGACGAACAACGTCGCGTTTCACGGTAGCCACTTTCTTCTTGTTCGGTTCGCCGGATCCTTTTTCGATCTTGGCCGCAACGCGAAGCAGAACGGCTGCCGGAGGAGTTTTGGTGATGAAAGTAAAGGAACGGTCTTCAAACACCGAAATTTCAACCGGAATGATCAAGCCTGCTTGATCGGCGGTACGAGCGTTGAATTCTTTACAGAATGCCATGATGTTGACACCCGCTTGACCCAAAGCCGGACCTACCGGAGGCGCAGGATTCGCTTTCCCTGCAGGAATTTGCAGTTTTACTACTTTGATAACTTTTTTCGCCATGTAAGACACCTCCTTGCCCTAGTAGTGGTAGCCGGAGCGAAAGCTCCTCCCACATGAAACCCTAAGAAACCAATTATATCTTTTCCACTTGAGTGTAATCCAGTTCAAGCGGGGTTTCTCGACCAAACATGTTGACGTGAACCTTGAGCTTGCTCTTGTCGACCAGAATTTCTTCGATCGACCCGACAAAATTGGCAAACGGACCAACTTTGATGCGTACGGATTCTTTCAAGTCGAACTCGATGACCGGTTTCGGTTCTTCCATGCCCATATGCTGCAAAATCTGATCCACTTCTTCAGGGAGCAGCGGCGTAGGCTTGGAGCCCGATCCCGTGGAGCCGACAAATCCGGTGACGCCTGGCGTGTTGCGGACAACATACCAAGAATCGTCGGTTTGGATCATTTCGACCAAGACATACCCCGGGTAAACTTTACGCATGACGGTTTTCTTCTTGCCGTCTTTGTTTACCACTTCTTCTTCCATCGGAACAAGAACGCGGAATATCTTGTCCTCCATGCCCATGGACTCGACGCGTTTCTCCAAATTGGCTTTGACTTTGTTTTCATACCCGGAATAGGTATGAACCACGTACCATCTTTTTTCCATATCAAGCCACCTAAGGACCCTTCTTAAATTATCGCTTCGATCACAGCAGAAATGCCGATGTCAAGTACCCAAAAATAAATCGCGACAACTACAATTGTACCCAGCACAATCAGCGTATAATTGGTCAGCTCTTTACGATTAGGCCAGCGAACCTTTTTAAGCTCAGCCCAGCTTTCAGAGAAAAAAGAAATCAACGACTTGAAACTTTTTTTCATGCGCGATTACACCTCCAAAGACTATCTGGTTTCGCGATGAGGAACTTGCGCGTTGCAGAACTTGCAAAATTTCTTCATCTCCATGCGGTCGGGGTGGTTTCGCTTGTTTTTCGTTGTCGTGTAGTTTCTTTGTTTGCAATTCGTACAAGCCAACGTAATAATTACCCGCATGATGTGCACCTCCCGAAGACATTCTTGGTATGAGAAAGTCTCATGTATTGACCTGAAATTATCGCACCATTAAAAATGGAAAGCACAAATTTAGGCCTACCTAAAACACTTTATCACATGCCCCTACCTGTGTCAACGAGCAGAGCAAGCTTCTCTCATCGTAAAATAGAGGTAAATCGCAGGCTGGCTCTGAAATCTGGGATATGCCTAAAATGACAGAATCTGTATGTCATAAGCGTACTGTATCTAGTATAGCTCAGCTTATCGGAGTATAAACGAAAAATTTTCCAATCGGCGATTGGAGAGAAACAGCGACTTTCGTGTCCGCAATAAGCATAAGCAGCAAAAAAGGGCGGCCGGTTAAAAGCGGCCATCCCTCTGTTTTCTATTTTATAAATTTCGTCGGTTCGTTCAATTGCTCCCGTCGCGCACTTCCAGATACCGCTCCAGTTTGCGTTTCACCCGCTGAAGCGCGTTATCGATAGATTTGACGTGACGGTTCAAGTCAACGGCAATCTCTTGGTACGACCGGCCGTCAAGATACAGCATGAGTACCTTGCGCTCCAAATCGCTGAGGATTTCGGACATTTTGTCTTCAAGTCCGACAAACTCCTCCTGATTAATGATCAGCTCTTCGGGATCGCAAACCCGGGAGCCGCATATAACGTCAAGAAGCGTCCGGTCGGAATCCTCGTCGTAAATCGGCTTGTCCAAAGAGACGTAAGAATTCAGCGGAATATGCTTCTGCCGCGTCGCCGTCTTAATCGCCGTAATAATCTGCCGCGTAATGCACAGCTCGGCAAACGCCTTGAACGAAGCCAGCTTGTCCCCCCGAAAGTCCCGGATCGATTTGTAAAGACCGATCATTCCTTCCTGGATAATATCCTCCCGGTCGGCACCGATCAGGAAATAGGATCTAGCTTTGGCCCGCACAAAACTGCGGTACTTGTTAATCAAGTACTCCAACGCTTCACTGTCGCCGTTGCGAACGGCTTCGACAATGTCTTCATCAGTTTGTACTTCATAGTCAAACCTTATCCATGTCTCGAGGTTGACACTCACCACAAATCCCTCCGGCTGCAACGCACGGTGCCCCGTCACTCAATCAAGTAATACGAACAGTATATATTATGGCGCATCTTAGCGTCAACCGAAAAAGTACCAAAAGATGTAAAGTCGAACTTTGTCAAGAGGATTTGGGAGCATACCAATAAAATACCTTATCATTCCCTGCGCCAACGTTCGAACATTTGGCGCATCTCCGGCGTCAGTTTCGCGTCGATCGTATTTCGCCCGGATTTGCTGCTGCGTTCCCGCAGCCGGGTCTGAATTTCCTTTTCACTTTGCTCTACTTGAGTGAGCAGCTCCCGCGCGGAAATCCTTAGCGCCCCCTGCCCGAATATCACGTGCTGCTCCACCATATCGCTCGTAGCCACATAGATCTGCCGCCGCCGGTGAGAATACTCGCCGACCAGCCGTTCAATGCATTCATCGGCCGTTTCTTTTTCCTTGGTAAAAAAAATGTCGATCTTGTACTGGGCGAACGATTTTCCGAGTCCGGGTACCCGGTAGGCATCGAAGACGACAACGACCTTCCGGCCCGAGAAGGCCTGATAATCGGCGAGCCGCTCCAAGAGGCGGTCCCGGGCGTCCTCCAGACTGTTCTTGGACAGAGCGGACAGCTCAGGCCATCCGCCGATCATATTGTAGCCGTCAACCAAGAGCACGTCGCGCGCGTCGCGCATAAATCTTTATCCTTGCGCGCGGCGTCTGCGCAGCACTTCATACATCACGACGCCCGCAGCAACCGAGGCGTTCAGAGAATTAAGCTGACCGTTCATCGGGAGCTTCAGCAGAACATCGCAGGTCTCCCGGACCAGCCGGCCCATGCCCTGATTCTCGTTACCGATCACGATCGCCACGGAGCCGGTCAAAATATCGCCGCCCCCGTAGATTTCTTCCTTGGCGGCGACATCGGTGCCGACGACCCAGACGCCGGCCTGCTTCAGCTGCTCCATGGTTTGCACCAGGTTCGTGACCCGGGCGACGGGCACGTATTCGACCGCGCCGGCCGACGTTTTGGAAACCGTCGCGTTCACCGCGGCGGAGCGCCGTTTGGGGATGATTACGCCGTGCACTCCCGTGCATTCGGCGGTTCTCAAGATGGAGCCCAGGTTATGCGGGTCTTCGATTTCGTCCAAAATGAGCAAGAACGGCGGTTCTCCCCGCTCCGCGGCTCTCGCGAGCAAGTCTTCCACTTCGGCGTAAGCAAACGGCGCGGCTTGAGCGACCATCCCTTGGTGCTGCATGCCCGGAACCATTTGGTCCAGCTTGCGCTTGTCCACGAATTGAACGACGATGCCCCGGTTTTTGGCCTCCGCGAGCACCGGCTGGGTTAAATGCTTTTGGGCGCCTTCGGCCACCCATATTTTATTGATCGTCCGTCCGGCTCTCATGGCTTCAAGCAGCGAGTGCTTGCCGGCGATCCATTCTTGTTCCTCCATAAAAATCCTCCTGGGAATGCTATATTCAAATTTGTTCCGGTTCGAGAAGCTCAAACCCCTGCGCGATCAGGCTGCGCATCCGCTCATGCTCCCCCGTGTAATACAAGTAGCCGATCAAGCTCTCCAGGGCGGTCGCAAGGCGGTAATCCTGCACATTCGCATTTTTGGGAATCGTGCCGGATTTGGCGTTGCGGCCTTGGCGGACTACGTCCTTCTCCTCATCGGTCAGCTGCGGCTCCAGCAGGGCCAGCAGCTCCGCCTGGGCTTTGGCGGAGACGTACTTCGTCGACAGCCGGTGCATGTGATGCGGCCGCAGGTTCGGCCGGGCCATTACATGCTGGCGGACGGCGACCTCGAAGACGGCGTCGCCGATGTAGGCCAGCGCGAGCGGCGGCAGCAGCCGGACCGGCTTGGACGGCGGCTCCGGGAACCAGAGCGCCGCCGGCTGGCCGGCAGTAGCGCCGGGGGCCGGGGCGCCTCCCGGCGCGGCTGGGCCGGACGGGCCGCCGTTTGTTTCCGGGCCCGTCATTTCCGCCGCCATCTCATGCCCTGCGGCGTATCTTCCAACAGGATGCCTTGCTCTTGCAGCAGATCGCGGATCTCGTCGGCCCGGGCCCAGTTCTTCGCCTTCCGCGCTTCCGTACGCTCGGCGATCAGCGCTTCGATCTCGTCGTCGAGCAGCTCTTGCTCCGCCTCCGTCGCGGCGATGCGCAGCACGCCGTTCATCTCCGCGAACAGCTTCTCCGCCGCTTCCAGATCGGCGCGCTTCACGTCCCGGCCCTGCAGCAGGCCGTTGACCTCGCTCACCCATTCGAACACCGCCGTAATCGCATCCGGTGTATTGAAATCGTCCTGCATTTTGGTATGGAACGCTGTCCGAATCTCCTGCAGTTTCGCCTCCCACTCCGGTGTTACGGTTCCGTCTTGATCCCCTTCGGACGTTTCCTGCAGGCGGTAGCTCAGATTGCCCACGGCGTTGGCGATCCGTTCCACCCCGCGCTCCGCCTGCGCCATTGCTTCATCCGTGAAATTCAGCGGATTGCGATAATGGGTCGAGAGCATGAAATACCGGATCGCTTCCCTCTTGTACCGGGCGCGCAAATCTTTGACGAGCACGCCGTTGCCGAGCGATTTCGACATTTTCTCGCCGCCGATTTTGATGTAGCCGTTATGCATCCAATAGTTGGCCAGTGGTTTCCCCGTCACCGATTCGGATTGGGCGATCTCGCACTCGTGATGCGGAAACTCCAAATCCTGCCCGCCGCCGTGGATATCCAGCGTATCGCCGAGCAAATGCCGCGACATGGCCGAGCATTCGATGTGCCAGCCCGGCCGGCCCGGTCCCCATGGGCTATCCCAATGGATTTCCCCCGGCTTGGCGGCTTTCCAGAGCACGAAATCCTCCGGATTCTCCTTCCGCTCATCCACATCGATCCGGATGCCGAACTGAAGCTCTTCGAGGTTTTGCCCCGACAGCTTGCCGTATCCGTCGAATTTGCGGGTGCGGAAGAACACGTCTCCGCCATTCTCGTAGGCATATCCCTTGCTCTCCAAATCGCGGATAAACGCGATGATGACGTCCATATTTTCCGTCACCCGGGGATTGGCCGATGCCCGCGGAATGCCGAGTCCTTCCAGATCCTCGTAATAAGCGCCGATAAACATCGAGGCAACCTCGGGTACCGAAAGCTTCATTTCCTCCGCTTTACGGATCAGCTTGTCGTCGACATCGGTAAAATTGACGACGAAGTTTACGTCATATTTTTGATTTTCCAAATAGCTGCGTACCACATCGAAAAAAATCATCGGTCGCGCATTCCCGATATGGACGTAACCGTATACGGTAGGTCCGCATACATAAACCGAAGCTTTCCCCGGCTTCAAGGGAACGAACTCCTCTTTCTTGCGGGTCAGCGTGTTATAGATTTGCAATGCCATACTCTCTTTCCTTTCCGCTTGGGGCTCTACTCTATTTTAACCGTAAAACGGTCCGCTCAACGATCTGCCGTCAACGATCCGCTGCTGTAGTTTATTCCGACATCTGTTCTTCCGGCAGACGTTGCTTCAAGTCTTTAATTTCTTCCTGCAGCCGTGCTATTTCCTCATGAAGCGAACGCATCATATCGACAACCGGATCCGGCAGCTCGTGGCTGAGCCGGTCCAGGCGCTTCCCGCCTTGGCGGACCACTTTGCCCGGAATGCCGACGACGGTGCTGCCCGGGGGCACTTCTTTCAGCACGACCGAGTTGGCTCCGATGTTGCACTGATCCCCTACTTTGAAGGATCCCAATATTTTCGCCCCCGACCCGATCACGACATTGTTGCCGATCGTCGGATGCCGCTTGCCTTTTTCTTTGCCGCTTCCGCCCAGCGTGACTCCCTGATAGATAACCACATCGTCGCCGATTTCGCAAGTTTCCCCGATGACGACCCCCATCCCGTGGTCGATAAACAGCCGGTTGCCGATCCGGGCCCCCGGGTGGATTTCAATGCCGGTGAAAAAACGGCTCACCTGGGACACGATCCGGGCCGGCGTAAACCAGCGGCGGCGGAACAAAGCATGCGCGATCCGGTGGCTCCAAATCGCATGCAGCCCGGAATACGTGAAGACAACCTCGAACCAGCTTCTGGCGGCCGGGTCATTTTCAAAAACCGCCTGAATATCGGATTTCATTCTCTTAAACATAAGCGTTCCCCCTCTTGTTCTGCTTACGCTTCTCTACCGGCCCATGCTGTCGTCAAACCCAATTCCATAAAGCAAGCCTAAAAATAACGACCTTTTAGGGTGCTATTCCGCCCATTCTCAGCCTTCTGCCGAAAATAGCGGTCTTTTGGGGCGCTATTCAGCCATTTTTCAGGCAAAAACCGGTCCTTGGAGCCTCCCGGGGCAAATAAGAGCCTGACGGGCCGCTATTTTCCTGAAATCCCCCGAAACTCAATAAATAACGGCCTTTTAGGACGCTAATTTCCTCCAAACGCCAACAAAAAAAGCGCCCTGCAGCTTTCGCTGCAGAGACGCTTGACCTGCGTGGTTCCACTCTGCTTCGGACGAAAACGGGCGGGCGCACTTCCCGCTAACCCTCCGCTTGCGGCAGACGGGCCTAACGATGAACAATTCCGCTATCCGTACTTTCATCCCTCTTAATGTCCTTAACGCGGACGATACGGCAGCCTCTACCCCCGTCCCGGAGGACAAGCTCGAGTCTGCGGCTCCCGGGTGCATTTCCGCCGCGCGCGATTGAGATAACTTTCAGCCTGGAAGCGGTCGACCGCTATCCGGTTACCCTCTCTGTACAATGCCGCCAAACTTTCGCGTACTTCTCCCGATCTTTGCCGTTGCCTATATCTTACATGATAGTCCACAATACTGACAATAAAATTTCCGTCTTAGCCGCGGATTTGCGATTTAAGCCGGTCGATCGCACGGTCACGGCCGAGCAGATAGATCGTTTGGTTCAAATCGCGGCCATGGGTTTGCCCGGTCAGAGCGACGCGGATCGGCATGAACAGCCCTTTGCCTTTGACGCCGGTCTCCTTCTGCACTTCCTTGATGAGGACGGCAATATGCTCCGGCGTGAACTCGGCGGCGGCTTCCACCTTGCCGAGGAACGCCTTCAGCACGTCGGGCACCTGCGGCTCGGCCAATATGGCCGCGGCTTCCGCTTCCAGCTCCAAGTGCGTGCGGAAGAACAAGTCCGACAGCTCGACGATGTCCGAAGCCGCCGTCATTTGCTCTTGGTACAACGCGACGAGCGTCTTGGCCCATGCTTCCTGCTCCGGCGTCAATTCGGCCGGAATTCGGGATGCCGCCTGCAGATGCGGGATGGCCAGCGCGGCGATTCTGTCCGGATCGGCGTTCTTAATGTAATGGTTGTTCAAGTGAGCGAGCTTGTTCTTATCGAACACCGCCGGGCTGCGGGACAAGCGGTTCGCGTCGAAGATCGAAATCAGCTCGTCCTTGGAGAAAATCTCCTCTTCCCCTTCCGGCGACCAGCCGAGCAGGGCGATAAAGTTGAACAGCGCCTCCGGCAAATAGCCGAGTTTATCATACTGCTCGATGAACTGGATGACCGATTCGTCGCGTTTGCTCAATTTCTTGTGGTTCTCGCCAACGATCAAGGTCATATGGCCGAATACCGGCGGCTCCCAGCCGAAAGCTTCGTAAATCATCAACTGACGCGGCGTATTGGATACATGGTCTTCTCCACGCAGCACGTGAGTGATTTGCATGAGATGATCATCCAGCGCGACAGCAAAATTATAAGTCGGAATCCCGTCTTTTTTGACGATAACAAAATCGCCGCTGATATCGGACTCGAAGCTGATCGGCCCTTTGACGAGATCGTTAAAGGTATAAGTACGGCCTTCCGGCACGCGGAACCGGATGCTCGGAACGCGGCCCTCCGCTTCGAAATCGGCGCATTGCTCCGGCGTCAAATCGCGGTGCTTGCCGGAGTAGCGAGGCGTCTCCCCGCGGGCGATCTGCTCCTCGCGCTCCTGCTCCAGCTCCTCTTCCGTGCAGTAGCAGCGGTAAGCAAGCCCCCGGTCGAGCAGGTCCTGCCAATAGGTGCGGTAAATGTCGAGCCGTTCCGTCTGGCGGTACGGTCCGAACTCGCCGCCGACATCGATGCTCTCGTCCCAATCCATGCCGAGCCATTTGAGATAGGTGAGCTGGTTTTCTTCCCCGCCGGCCACATTCCGTTTCACGTCGGTATCCTCGATGCGAATAATGAATTTGCCTCCGTGATGTCTGGCAAACAAATAATTGAACAGCGCCGTTCTGGCGTTGCCGATATGTAAATGCCCTGTAGGACTCGGCGCATACCGCACGCGAACCTCTGTCATTGCAATCCCCTCCAGATTTTCTCGTTCATTCCCGGTCAATAGAATACATCAAATATTACCCTTACAATCCTATGATGATAGCACATCCGAGAGCAAGCACACAATACATTGCGCGGCAATGCCCTCTCCCCGTCCGGTAAATCCGAGATGCTCCGTCGTCGTCGCCTTCACGTTGACCCGCCGCGGATCGGCCTCCAGCGCCCCCGCGATAATTTCGACCATCTGCGGAACGTACGGCGCCATCTTCGGCGCCTGCGCGATAATCGTCGCGTCCAGGTTGCCGAGACGGTAGCCCCGCTCCTTGGCCATGTCCCACACCCGGCGCAGCAGCACCAGACTGTCCGCGTCCTTAAAGGCCGGATCCGTGTCCGGGAAATGCCGGCCGATGTCGCCCAAGGCCAGCGCGCCCAGGATGGCGTCGCTCACCGTATGCAGCAGTACATCGGCGTCGGAATGGCCGAGCAGCCCCTTTTCATAAGGAATTGTAACGCCGCCGATGATGCAGGGCCGTCCCTCCACCAGCTGATGCACATCAAATCCTTGTCCTACCGCGATCATAACTTGTCCTCTCCCCCGAAATCTTTCTTGTTGATGATAATTTCCGCAAAGTCCAAATCCTCCGGCGTGGTAATCTTGATGTTATTATACCCGCCTTGCGCGACCATCACGGGAATCCCCAGCCGCTCGATCAGCATCGCATCATCCGTGCCGAGAAAGCCCCCGGCTTCGGCTTCCTCATGGGCCCGCAGCAGGTCGGCTCGCCGGAAGGCCTGCGGCGTCTGTACCGCCCACAAGCTGCGGCGGTCCGGCGTGGCGGTTACCCGCCCCGCCTCGTCGACCTGCTTGACGGTATCTTTGACCGGGACGGCCAGAATGGCCGCCCCGTGCCGAACCGCCGTTTCATAGCAGGCCGTGATCTGTCCGCTCGTGACAAAAGGGCGGACGCCGTCATGCACCAGTACCCAGTCGGCCCCGATATTCAGCAGCCCCCGGTATACCGAATGCTGACGCTCGGCGCCGCCCGGTATTACTTTTACTTGTTTTGCAATTCCATACTCGGCGACCCAGGCGCGGCAGCGATCCACATCATGTTCGCCGGTCACCAATACAATTTCGCCGATCAACGGATGGCGGTCAAATACCTCCAAGGTATGGACGATAATCGGCTTGTCCCGAAGCAGGAGGAACTGCTTGTTCTCCTTCGTCCCCATCCGTGTTCCCCGGCCTGCCGCCACTATGACAACTCCCGCCCGGGGAAGATCCATTACATTCATATCCAAATGCCTCACCCTGCCAGAATACGCGGTCATGATCAAAACGCAAAACCGCATTTATCCCCATCATACCGAATTACTGGGCTTTTTCCAACAGTTTTGGCTTGGCAAAAATCATCCGGCCCGCCGACGTTTGCAAAACGCTGGTCACCAGCACCTCGGTGATGCTGCCGATGTAGTCCCTTCCGCCCTCGACAACGATCATCGTGCCGTCGTCCAGGTAAGCGACCCCTTGCCCATGCTCTTTGCCATCCTTGATCACCTGCACCATAATCTCTTCGCCCGGCAGCACGACCGGCTTGACCGCATTGGCAAGATCGTTGATATTCAGCACCGATACGCCCTGCAATTCGCATACCTTGTTCAGGTTGAAATCGTTGGTCACGACTTTGCCCTGCAAGACTTTGGCCAGCTTGACCAGCTTGCTGTCAACCTCGGAGATTTCCTCGAAATCCCCCTCATAGATCATCACTTTGACGTCGAGTTCTTTCTGGATTTTGTTCAAAATATCCAGCCCCCGCCGCCCGCGGTTGCGCTTCAGTAAATCGGACGAGTCGGCGATGTGCTGGAGCTCCTCCAGGACAAACTCGGGAATCACGATCGTTCCTTCGATGAACCCGGTTTTGCAAATGTCGGCGATCCGCCCGTCGATGATCACGCTGGTATCCAAAATTTTATGCTCCTCCAGCCTTGATTCTTCCTCCTGGCTTCCTTTGCTCCATTTGCCCGATATCCATAAAGAAGAAAGCTCCTCTTTCTTCTCCAGCCCGACGTATAGCCCGATATAACCGAGCAAGACCGAAACCGCCAACTGCGCAAAACTCTCCAAGGTGCCAAACCAGGACAACACGGGATAGACCATTAAAGAAAGAAGAAGTCCTGCAGTCAATCCGGCCGCTCCGGCCGCCATGTCCTTCATCGGTATTTGTGTCAGGCCTTTGATCCAAGCGTTGACTCTTGCCGAAACGGCATCCGCCGCAAGTGAAAAAAGGAACCAGAACAGACCTGCCCCGGCTGCCGCCAGAATCAGATGCGCGGCAAACGGACTCATCCCTTCAAACCAGCCTTTCAGCGGCTGGGGAAATACGCCCGAGATTCCTTCCGTGGTGTATCCGAGCCACGCTCCGCCGAGTCCGGCCACGAGCATTAAACTCTTTTTCAGCATGTCAATCTTCACCTCCTGATTAATCATTATCTTTATCCAGTATGATCCAATTTTGGGCGGCGTAATCGGTAGGGAAACAACTTTTTTTGCGAGGGATTTCGGGGAGAATTTCGGAAGCGGCCCGCGCAATGCGGCATTTCTGGTTGATTCGCGGGGAAAAAGTGGCATATAATGAACTCAATTCATAATATTGAGGTGGATGGATAATGAGCGCACCAAGCCTTCAATCTTTTCAAGACCAAGTTTCCGAATTGTTGCTCCGTCACCGCAGTCTGCTGGACGTCATGTCCAAGATGGGACAAACCAACGCCGCGGCCGTCCGCTCCGTCACCAAAGCGGTAACCGAATGCGGCTGTATCGAACTGCATGCCACCAAGCAGGAATTCGAGCCCGGCATGAGTCTCGAGCAAGCCAGGGAAAGGATCAAACAGCATGTCCAGGGGGAATTGTGCGAAAATTGCCGGGATGCGGTCAGCAACGAGCTTGGGCGCAGCCTGTTCTATATGTCCGCCCTTTGCAATTTGCTCGACATCGAGCTGAATGAAGTGCTGGAGAAAGAATCGCAAAAGTGCTCTACTTTAGGTTTATTCAATATGTCTTGAAGAAGCAGAGCGAAGACTGTATCCATAATACATCCATAAAAAAGGCACCGCTTCCCGCAATTTGCGGAAGGCGATGCCTTTTTTTGCAATCGAAAGTCAAAGCTTACTTGGGACGGTATACGCCCTCGGAATCTTCCCCGCCGCGCCGCTTCCGGCGCAGCAGTCTGTCGAAGTTCTGCTTCAGCCCGTACGAAGCGTAGAGCACAAGCGGAACAAAGATCAGCTTGGAGATTTGCTCCGGAAAAAGCACCGCGATCAGTACGGCGAGCACGACGACGAACGGAGTGATGACGATTGCTTTTTTCGGGAGGCCGATTTTTTTGAAATTCGGATACTTGACCGTGCTGACCATCAGATAAGACAACAGCAGCATCGCAACGATAAAATAAGGCGCCGTGATATCCTCGTGAAACAGCGTCAGCGTCGCCAGGACTCCGCCGGCCGCGGGAATGGGCAAGCCCGTAAAGTAACCGGGAGTTCCTTTCTGCACGTTGAATCTCGCCAGCCTCAGGGCTCCGCATATCGGAAAGATCGCGGTAACCGTCCAGACCAAGCCGGTATGGGCAATGTCCTGGAAAGAAATCAAATACATCATAAGTGCGGGAGCCAAGCCAAAAGAGATGATATCCGATAACGAGTCAAGCTGCTTGCCGAATTCGCTCTGACAGTTTAACGCCCTGGCTACGCGCCCGTCCAAGCCGTCCAGGAGCATCGCGGCAATTACCATGATGGCCGCCAGATTGAAGCTGCCTTCAAGAGCAAGCAGTATGGCCAGAATTCCGAGAAACAGGTTACCTAGGGTAAACAGATTCGGAATCGATTTTGTGATCATCTTTTCACCTCAAAAAGATATTCCTTTAACATCATCATATGATTGTAGGAGAATTAAATTTGCCTGTCAATGAATACCTGCTCCTGAAGCCGCTTCAGCCCTTCTTTGATCGCCCGGGCCCGGACCTCGCCGATCCCGTCGACCTCGTCGAGCTCTTCGATCGTAGCCGCCAGGGTTGTCGGCAGATCGCCGAAGCGCTCCACCAGGTTGTGAATGATTACATTCGGCAGGCGCGGAATTTTGTTCAGCACACGATATCCGCGGGGCGATATGATCTCCTCCGAGGTTGCCGCCGAGGTTGGATAGCCGAGCAAACGCGTAATATGGTTGTCGTCCAACAGTTCATCGTCGGTCAAACGTTTCAGCCCGAGAATGATCTCCCGAATCGCCTCGTCGCTGTCATCTTTGGCGTAATCCTTGTAGAGCAGCCAGGCTTCCTCCTCCATATTGCTGACCAGTTCCTCCATCTGCATGCTGATCAGCCGTCCCTCGGTGCCGAGTTCATTGATATAACGCTTGATTTCCATTTTGATTCGAATCACCATTTCGACCCTTTGAATCACATTGATGACTTCCGGTATTGTAACCAGTTCCTCAAATTCGGATGCGGTCAGGTTGGTAAGCGCCTGATTGAGTACCGATCTGTATTTCTCCAGGGTCTGGATCGCCTGGTTCGCTTTCGTCAGGATCACGCCGATTTCCTTCAGGGTGTACCGCAAGCTCCCCTGATACAAAGTGATGATATTCCGCCGCTGGGAGATGGATACGACGAGCTTCCCGGTCTGCTTCGCCACCCGTTCCGCCGTACGGTGCCGGATGCCCGTCTCCGAGGATGAAATGGATGAGTCCGGGATCAACTGGGTGTTGGCGAACAGAATGCGCTTCAGGTCCTCGCTCAAAATAATCGCGCCGTCCATTTTGGCCAGCTCGTATAAATAGTTCGGCGAGAAGTCGCAATTGATGGAGAAGCCGCCCTCCACCACTTCCATCACTTCCGGGCTGTAACCGACGACGATCAGACCGCCGGTTTTGGCCCGCAGCACGTTCTCCAGCCCGTCGCGAAAAGCGGTACCCGGCGCGACGAGCCTAAGCAAATCGTTCATATTTTCCGCTTGGGTTGTTTCTTTCATCATTTAGTGCCCCCTAATCTAACGCAACAGCTAGCGCATCTGCAACGGTATTTACCCCGATTAATTGAATATCCTTTGGACCTTTCCACCCTTTCATACTCTTCTCCGGCATAATAACCCGTTTGAAGCCGAGCTTCGCCGCTTCCTTCACCCGCTGTTCCGCTCGGGCCACAGCCCGGACTTCGCCGGTCAGGCCGACTTCCCCGAAGAACACATCGTATGGTTTGGTCGGCAGATCCCGGAAGCTGGAGGCGATGCTTACCGCGATCGCCAAATCCACCGCCGGTTCATCCAGCTTGACCCCGCCGGCGAGGTTGACATAGGCGTCCTGGTTTTGTAGGAACATGCCCATCCGCTTCTCCAGCACGGCGATGATCAGATTCATCCGGTTATGGTCAACCCCGGTCGCCATTCTTCGCGGCGAAGGGAATTGCGTCGAGGCGATCAGCGCTTGCAGCTCGACCAGCATCGGCCGCGTTCCTTCCATAGAGGCCACGACCGTGGAACCCGCCACGCCCAAAGGTCGCTCCGACAGGAACAGCTCCGACGGGTTGGCCACTTCATTCAACCCGTCTTCATTCATTTCGAATATCCCGATTTCGTTCGTCGAACCGAACCGGTTCTTCACGGCGCGAAGCAAGCGGTAGGAGTGATGCCGCTCTCCTTCAAAATAAAGCACGGAATCCACCATGTGCTCCAGCATGCGCGGTCCGGCGATCGCCCCTTCCTTGGTTACATGGCCGACCAAAACGGTGGCGATGCCCTGGCCTTTGGCGATCCGCATAAAACGGGCCGTGCATTCGCGCACCTGCGCAACGCTGCCCGGCGCGCTCGTGATCTCCGGCAAATAGACCGTCTGGATCGAGTCGATGACAAGGAAATCCGGCTTCACCTGATCGATCGCTTCCTCGACCCCTTCCATGTTGCTTTCGCACAGAACGTAAAGCTCGGGGGATAACGTCCCGAGCCGTTCCGCCCGAAGCTTGGTTTGGCGGGTCGATTCCTCTCCGGAGATGTAAAGCACCCGGAGTCCCGCCTTGGCCATTTCATGCGAGGTCTGCAGCAGGAGCGTCGATTTCCCGATGCCGGGGTCTCCGCCGACAAGAATTAGCGACCCCGGAACGACGCCGCCGCCAAGGACGCGGTTTAACTCGGCGATTCCCGTCTGGATCCGCGGCTCCTGGCCGCTTTCTATATTTATGATCGGGAGCGGTTTTTCTTTCGTATGAAATATCCCCGATGAGAGCCCTTGTGTCTTCACGACTGTTTCCGTCTCTTCCACCATGGTGTTCCATGACCCGCAACCGGGGCATTTCCCATACCATTTGGGCGATTCGTAGCCGCATTCGGTACAATTAAACTTTGTTTTTACTTTAACCATCTATCTCTCCTTCTCCACGCTGCAAAATTTGACAAACCTTGCAGGTTGCACCACGAGTGTGACAATCAAAGTTTACCACTGTTTCGGAATAGGCGTAAAGTTCCTTCCCGCCAAAACAGGCCTTGGCCGGGTAAAGAGTATGTATTTAGGTGCTTGACTTATGTAGGTGAAAAAGAAAAGCTCCCAAAGCGCCGCTTTGGAAGCTTCCTTACAATATATATCGGTTTTTGCCAATTTCTTTTATAGGTTGTTCAAAAAATCACCCTTGATGGATTTCGACATCGGCGTTTTTGGAAAAGGACCCCGTCTTTTGGACGGTCAAAGCCCCGTTCTCCTCGTCGATTGTCAGCGAATCGCCCTTCTTCACATTGCCGGTCAGCAATTCCTCGGACAGACGGTCCTCGATATGCTTCTGGATGGCCCGACGCAGCGGACGCGCCCCGTAAGCCGGATCGAAGCCTTCCTTGGCCAGGAACGCCTTGGCCTTGTCGGTCAGAATGAAGTCGACGTCGTATTCGCGCAGCCGCTTGCGCAGCTCCTCGGACATGAGGGTAACGATCTCGTTGATATGCGCTTCCTCCAGGGAGTGGAACACGATGATTTCGTCGATCCGGTTGAGGAACTCGGGACGGAAGCTCTTCTTGAGCTCTTCCATCACTTTGCTCTTCATGTTGTCGTAATCGGCACCGGCGTCTTCGACCGCCGTGAAGCCAAGCCGCGTATTCCGCTTGATCGCCTCGGCCCCGACGTTCGAGGTCAGAATGATCAGCGTATTGCGGAAGTCGACCACCCGGCCCTTGGAATCGGTCAAACGGCCGTCTTCCAGCACTTGCAGCAGGATGTTGAACACTTCCGGATGCGCCTTTTCGATCTCATCCAGCAGGACGACGGAATAAGGTTTGCGGCGTACTTTCTCAGTCAGTTGACCGCCTTCCTCGTAGCCGACATATCCCGGAGGCGCACCGACCAGGCGGGCGGTGGAATGCTTCTCCATGTATTCGGACATGTCGATCCGGATTACGGCGTTCTCGTCGCCGAACATCGCCTCGGCCAGCGCTCTGGCCAGCTCGGTCTTACCGACCCCGGTCGGACCGAGGAAGATGAACGAACCCATCGGCCGCTTCGGATCCTTAAGCCCCGCGCGCGCCCGGCGGATCGCCCGGCTGACCGCCTTCACGGCTTCATCCTGGCCGATTACGCGTTCATGCAGGATTTGCTCCATATTGAGCAGGCGCTCGGTCTCTTCTTCCTTCAGCTTGCTGACCGGGATTCCCGTCCAGCTTGCCACGACCTGTGCGATATCCTCCGGCGTCACCTCGGAATCGGTACGGCCTTGTTTTTCCTTCCACTGGTTCTTCGTCACATCCAGCTCTTCGCGGATTTTTTGTTCGGTATCGCGCAAGGCTGCGGCTTTTTCGAATTCCTGGCTTTGCACCGCGGCGTCCTTCTCCTTGCGGATATCCTCCAGACGGCTTTCCAGTTGCTTCAAATTCGGCGGTACCGTGTACGAGTTCAGCCTTACTTTGGAGCCCGCCTCGTCGATCAGATCGATCGCTTTATCCGGCAGGAACCGGTCTTGAATGTAACGATCCGACAGTTTAACGGCTTGCTCGATCGCTTCGTCGGTAATTTTCACGCGGTGATGCGCTTCATAACGGTCGCGCAGCCCGTGCAGGATTTGGATCGCTTCCTCCACCGACGGTTGATCCACCGTAATCGGCTGGAACCGGCGTTCGAGGGCGGCATCCTTCTCGATATATTTGCGGTATTCATCCAGCGTCGTAGCCCCGATGCATTGCAGCTCGCCGCGTGCCAGCGCCGGTTTCAGGATGTTCGAAGCGTCGATGGCACCCTCCGCGCCGCCAGCGCCGATCAGCGTATGCAGCTCGTCGATGAACAGGATGATATTGCCGGCTTGGCGAATTTCGTCCATGATCTTCTTCAGCCGGTCTTCGAACTCACCGCGATATTTCGTGCCGGCGACCACGGAGCCCATATCGAGGGTCATAACCCGTTTGTCGCGCAGCGTTTCGGGGATTTCGTTGTTGATAATCTTTTGGGCCAGTCCTTCGGCGATGGCCGTTTTCCCGACACCCGGTTCACCGATCAGCACCGGATTGTTCTTCGTCCGGCGGCTGAGCACCTGGATGACCCGCTCGATCTCCTTGCTCCGGCCGATAACGGGGTCAAGGTTGCCTTCCTTGGCCGAGGCCGTCAAATCGCGGGCTAAGCTGTCTAACGTCGGCGTATTGACGTTGGCGGGCGCTCCGTGATGGCTGGAGACGGCTTCGCTGCTGCCGAGCAGCTGCAGCACTTGCTGGCGCGCTTTGTTCAGGCTGATGCCAAGATTGTTGAGCACGCGGGCCGCAACCCCTTCGCCTTCCCGAATCAGGCCAAGCAAAATATGTTCAGTGCCGACATAAGTGTGGCCCAGCTTGCGCGCCTCATCCATCGACAGTTCAATTACTTTCTTTGCGCGCGGAGTATAAGCGATATTGGAAGGCTGCTCCTGGCCGCGGCCGATCAAGGTTTCAACCTCATCCTGGATCTTCTCGAGGCCGAGTCCGAGACCGATTAGCGCTTTGGCTGCGATCCCTTCGCCTTCCCGGATCAATCCGAGCAAAATATGTTCAGTACCGATATTGTTGTGGCCCAGTCTGACCGCTTCTTCTTGGGCAAGGGCCAATACTTTTTGGGCACGTTCCGTAAATCTTCCAAACATCATCTCTCTTTGCACCTCCACTAAAATCTATTGTTTTTCGTTAATTACCCACTTTTTCCCGGATCAGCTTCGCCCGGTACATATCCCTTTCGCCCGGCGACAAATTCTCGCCGAACAGCTTCTGCAGAAACCCCGGCTGCGTCATGACGTTCAGTTCGTTCAGCACCTGGGATGGCACATCCTTGATCAAGCCGACATCCACGCCGAGGCGGACGTCCGACAGCCGCTGGGCTGCCTCTTTCGAGTCCATCATCGCCGCATGGGACAGAATACCGTAGGAACGCATCACACGGTCTATCATGCGAAGTCGGGATTCGGTCAACAGCTTCTCGCGGGCGTTCTTCTCATGCCCGATAATTTGCAGGACAACGCCGACCAAATTTTCAATAATTTCCGCTTCGCTTTGTCCTAGTGTAATCTGATTTGAGATCTGAAACAAGTTCCCCGTCGCTTCGCTGCCTTCGCCGTATATGCCCCGTACCGTTAAACCCACTTGGGAGACGGCCGAGATAATCCGGTTGATCTGCTGCGTAAGTACCAGGGCGGGCAAATGCATCATCACCGAGGCCCGCATCCCCGTACCGACATTTGTCGGACAGCTGGTCATATAGCCCCGATTACCGTCGAACGCATAATCCACATGGTCCTCAAAAATATCGTCGATGGCCGACGCTTTTTCCCAAGCCTCCTGTACCTGAAGTCCCGGATACAGACATTGAATTCTTAAATGGTCTTCCTCGTTCACCATGATGCTCAAGCTTTCGTCCTCGCTGATAAACGCGGCGCCATTCCGGGATTCTCCGGCGAGGTTGGGGCTGATCAAATGCTTCTCGACCAAAATCCGCTTGTCGAGGTCGTCCAGGTCCGCCAGCAAAATCGAATGCAGCGAGCCGTATTTCTCCAGCCGCTCATCTTTCAGTACATCTTGCAGCAGTTGCAGGATCTCTTCGGATTGTTGGTTCGTCGCCAGCATCGGGAACGGATGATGGATCAGATTGCGTGCGATCCGCACCCGGGTGCTGATGACGATCTCCGATTCCTTCCCGCCCCGGCTCATCCATTCGCTTAATGGCTGTTCTGTAAAACGAAGATTAGGCATCGTGCACTCCTCCTATTCTGCCGGAATATTCTTCTCAAGTTCACGGATCTGGTCCCGGAGCGCGGCCGCTTCCTCGAACTCTTCATGAAGAATCCGCTGCTGCAGTTCGCGCCGGAGATCGTCCAGCTTGCGTTTGGCTTGAATATGTCCGCCGGCGCGTTTCGGCACTTTGCCTACATGGACCGTGTTGCCATGGACTCTCTTGAAGAGCGGGTCCAATTTGTCGTTAAAGTATTTATAGCAGGAACTGCAGCCGAAACGGCCGATTTTGCTGAATTGGGAATAGGTCAAGCCGCATTCTTCGCAGCGGACTTTCTCCTGCTGCTTGATGCTGGCCGATTGACCTTGCGCTCCGGGATGAAAATCCATGAGGCCGGAGAGCAGATTGTGTATCGAAAATCCGCCCGTCGTACCCGGGATCATTTCACCCTTTTCCCGGGCGCAGGCTTCGCAAATATGGAATTCCGTTTTTTCCCCGTTTATGATCTTCGTAAAATGAAGGGTTGCGGGGCGTTTTCCGCATTCTTGACATTGCATGGGATGACCCTCCTTATCTGGATAGATTCATCAACATTTGCGGGCGGCGGTTCAGTGTTTCAGGATGACCCTGGCTCAAAAGTTCGTCCGGCGATCCTAGCCAAGCAAAGCGATCAGCATCGCCTTCATCAATTGAGCCCGGATCTGGTCCCGGTATGGGAGTTTGACCATCAGCACTTCGCGAGAAACCGCAGCCCGCATCAGCGCAGCCTCTCTACTGCTCAGGAATCTGGCCTCCTCCAATTGATAAATCAGCCCTTCGGCCGCGGTCTGGCCGATTTCGTTGCCTATTGTCTGATACAGGTAAGCATGCAGTGAGGTCGGGCCCGGCAATTCGATCTTTCTGATCCGGACGTAACCGCCTCCTCCGCGTTTGCTTTCCACCAGGTATCCCTTTTCCAAGGTGAACCTTGTACTGATCACATAATTGATTTGTGACGGCACGCAGGAAAATTTGTCGGCCAGATCATTACGCTGAATTTCTACCGCCCCTTCGGGGCTTTCGTGTAAAATGCTCTTGAGATACTTCTCGATAATATCGGATATATTACGCATCACCCATCCTCCATTGCCCGTTGCTCCAACATACCGTGCCGCCGATTAACCTGTTTTGACAAAGTAACACATGTATGAATAGTATTAACCGTATGGGTCGGTTTGAACATCGGATGGTCTTGATATGTTGACTTTGACTTTCTTTGACTTTGATTTTATTATAGCACAAATTTCCGCTTTGCCAAGGGGAGTTGGAAAACGAATTTATGCTCCACTGTTTGATGTCGAAATAGCGCCATTTATTGCCTTTATTCGACCAGTTTTTCGCTATCCAATAAAGTGGCGGTGAGAACGTTCCTTATTTCGACTGCTTGGAGGTAATTTGCCGCATTTTGGCTTAATTTGCACAAATAAGGGCCAAAAACACCCTTATCCGGCTAGATACGGTACTTTTCCCAGAAATAGAGGCCAAAAGAGCCCTTATTTCGGCTGAATCGAGGAAAATGGCTATGGTTTAGCCGGAATTGGCCTAAATAAGGGCCAAAAAAGGCGCTATTCTGCGAGACGCGGCTCATTTTCGTGAAATAGCGGCCATTTCGGCCCTTATTTCTTTAGAATAAGCAAAAGAGCACCGCCGATTATCTCGGCAGTGCTCTCTTCTCTTTGCTTGGCGGCGTCCTACTCTCCCAGGACCCTTCGGTCCAAGTACCATCGGCGCTGGAGGGCTTAACGGTCGTGTTCGGGATGGGTACGTGTGGAACCCCTCCGCCATCGCCACCAAACATATTCAAGCTTAATCGCTTGAAAACCGGATACGAAACTTAGATTTGCGTGTTAGCCCCTAATTGGTTCACCGGGGTCCCCGAAAAGTAATCGGAATTACCTTCGAAGCCTCGCTTCACTTTTTG
>NZ_JAZHPZ010000023.1:0-61433 GCF_036553665.1 Paenibacillus haidiansis
GTCTTACGGGCAGGTTGCCTACGTGTTACTCACCCGTCCGCCGCTAACCCTCAGGAGTGCAAGCACTCCATCAGGTCCGCTCGACTTGCATGTATTAGGCACGCCGCCAGCGTTCGTCCTGAGCCAGGATCAAACTCTCCAATAAGGATCGGAAGGAGGCTCATGCCTGAAGGTATGAGGTGTTCCATCCGATGTTTGACTTGCTCATTTCAAAACTGACGAGAAATTAATTCTCATTTAATACTCACTCGTTGTTCAGTTTTCAAAGATCAACTTCACTTTCGTGCATTGCCGCGTCTCAGCAGCAACTCTTATAATATATCACGTTCAAACCAATTTAGCAAGAACTTTTTTTAAGTTTTTTTAAATCCGTTCCGCTTATTAGTCGACCGGCAAAACATCTTGTTTAAGTGGCCGGATTAATAATATAACCCTTAATGACAACCAATTCAAGTTGTAAGTTTTCCCAGTTTAAATTAAGGTCGATCTTGCATAGTCTTTCTACTGAAAAAACCATCTGCTACTGGAAATGCTATTTCTTTGGATATTTTAAAACTCCCCAAAATAATAGAAGCCTGCTGTTTTGGCAGGCCTCATTACTCAAATTGTAGTTCTATGTCCAAAGAAATTTCGGTACCTACTAGAATATGTACAAAAAGATACTTCATTTTGGTGGCAAGAAATGTTATTTATTTGTAGCTTGTGTAGGCATTAGCACCTCTAACCTGGATAGACACATTATTTTTACATGATGGACATTTCATACTACTGGCTGTAGTACTTCCACTTTCCGAGTTACTAGAAACCGTCTTTAATAGTCTGCCGCATGGGCAAACAACATCAACCTTCACATAATTAGCCATTTTTCTTCCCCCTTTCAATAAGGCATAATTACTTTTCCTATAGTAAGTGATAGTAATATATCATATTGGGTCATCGAATTACAGCTAATTCAAAAAGCCCCGACACCACGTCTTCGCGCGATATCGGGGCCCTGGGTAATCTAGCGTTAATATGCGATTCAGTCGAAACGAAGCTCGCCGTCATAGGATGTGATGATCTTGTACAGATCCGGCCGGCGGTCGCGGAAAATTCCCCACTCGATGCGCTGCGTCTCCAGTTGGTCGAGGTCGAATTCGGCCACGAGCACCGTCTCTTCCTCACGGTCGGCCTCAGCGACTTTGTTGCCCTGCGGTCCCGCGATGAAGGACGAGCCGTAGAACGTGATACTCGACTCCTCGTCGGTTTCCGTGCCGACGCGGTTGGAGGCGATCACCGGCACCAGGTTCGAGGCGGCATGCCCCAGCATGCACATCTGCCAGTGATCCTTGGAGTCGATCGAGCCGTCCTGCGGTTCGGAGCCGATCGCCGTCGGATAGAACAGCAGCTCGGCGCCCATCAGCGCCATGCAGCGCGCGGCTTCCGGGTACCATTGATCCCAGCAAACGCCGACGCCGATTTTGGCGTAGCGAGTCTTCCACACTTTAAACCCGGTGTCGCCGGGATTAAAATAAAACTTCTCCTCATACCCCGGTCCGTCCGGGATATGGCTTTTGCGATAGCGACCAAGCACCTCGCCGTTCGCGTCGATAACAGCCAGTGAGTTATAACGGGCATTGTTCTTTTTCTCGTAGAAGCTGATCGGCAGGACGACTTCCAGCTCCTTGGCGACCTGTTGAAAATGCCGGATCGCGGCGTTCTCCTCCAGCTCGGTGGCGTAGATGTAATAGTCGGACTTCTCCTTCTGACAGAAATACGGAGTTTCGAACAGCTCCTGCAGCAAAATAATTTGCGCCCCCTGACGGGCCGCCTCGCGCACCAGCTTATCCGCCTTGGCGATGTTCTCTTCTTTATTGGACGAGCAGCTCATTTGCGTCGCCGCTACTTTGACGTTTCTCATCTCGGTGATCGTACCTCCTTTGCTATATTCGTCCAGTCTAAGTTAGGGTTGACGTCTTGCCGCCATTTGTTGCGTCGTACAGTGGACGTTGCCGCCTTCGCCGATAATTGCCATACCGTTTACGGTGCGAATCTTGCGATCCGGGAACGTCTCGCTCAGCACTTGGACGGCCTGGCGGTCGGTCTCCGCCGCGGCTCCGCCGAACACCGGCAAAATAATGCCGCCGTTCACGAAATAAAAATTCAAATAGCTCAGCGTCAGACGACTGTCTTCATGGAACGCCCGCGGCGGCTGCGGAATCGGAATGATCTCCAGCTTGCGGCCTTGAGCGTCCGTTGCCGCGCTTAGGATCGCGATATTTTCTTGCGTAATCGCGTAATTATCGTCGCTTGGATCGTCGCACACCTGCAGAATCACCTTGCCCGGCGCCGCAAAGCAGGCCACGTTGTCGATATGGCCGTCCGTCTCGTCGCCGCTGAGGCCGCGTTTCAGCCAGATGATCCGGTCGACGTTCACGAAGTTCCGCACGGCGGTCTCGATCTCTTCCCGGCTCATGTGCGGGTTGCGGTTCTTGTTCAGCAGACACTCCTCGGTGGTCAGCAGCGTGCCTTCGCCGTCCGTATGGATGGAGCCGCCCTCCAGTACCAGCGGCGCGTCGAACCGCTTGACGTTCAGGGCTTCAAGGATTTGCGGCGCGACCGCATCATCCAGATCCCAAGGCGAATATTTCCCGCCCCAGGCGTTAAACCCCCAGTTGACTCCGGCCAGTTCGCCTGCGCCGTTGACGAGGAATGTCGGCCCGTTGTCGCGCAGCCACGCGTCGTTATGCTCGATCGGCAAAAAGGAAATGCGCTCCCCATTCGGGCTTTGGCCGAATCGGCCTTTTACGTTCTTCAGATCGTCCGGATTCACAACCACCGTGATCGGTTCGAACTCGGAGATCGCCGTGATGAATTCCGCATACCCGTCACACACCTCGGCATATCTTTCGGGATACACCATCGACTCCCGCACCGGCCAGGAGATGAAAGTCCGTTCATGCGGCGCCCACTCGGCCGGCATTTTATAGTTCAAATCTTTTGGATACATCGTTTCCCTCACATCCAAATTGATGAATTTTATAAGGATTCAGAAGCTGGCGTATGAACAGCCACCTTAAGCGAATCGCTATTTTACCATGATATCATATAACAAAACAATCCCGCCCACAATGGAAGGCAATGGGCTGCTCCATCATCATTGAAACTTAAAAAAGGACGGTCTCCTAAGAAGGAGCCGCCTTGCTGTTCGCTCAACCGATCATCTTGACTTTGGATGATGAACTGCATGTTGCTTTCACGATCCGGTAACCAAGCTTGACGGGATTCGGTACGGAATACGCCTTTTCCTTGAAGTACGTAAACGCCGAACGGTTGCCGCGCTTCGAGTTGCACTCGATGCAGGAAGCAAGCAGGTTTTGCGGAAGATCCGACCCGCCTTTGCTCGACGGAACGATATGATCCACTGTCGTTGCGGGACACCCGCACCACAAACATTGGTAACGGTCTCTTTTCAAAGCTGTCTTTCGATAGTCCTTAAATAAAAACGGGTTGTATAGTAATTGGATGGTGTGCTCGTCGACCCAGACGGCACGGGATCGGTTCACTTCCCGCCATGCCCGGTGCTGCAAGCAGGGGGTCAGTTCCTGACCATCCACATTTAGAACGGTTATCACGATTTATCCTCCCCTAAGTATTGAGGTTATAACCACGGATCTTAAATTCATGGTTATGTATGGTGGAGGTAAGGAACGGAAAATCCCAAATCAGGCCGCTGCCGTACCGCGTTTCCACAAGCCGACAGTATAGATCGCCAGAATCAATACCTGGGCGGTGATTACGACCAGCGCCGTCCGGTCGAAGGCCAGCTCCGTGCTGAAAGAGATGAAATTATGAACGATATGCCACACAATACCGATCCAAAGACTTCGGGTAATGCTGATGATGAGGGCAAGCGTCAGGCCAGCGAGAAAAGCAAAGGCGATCTGCAGCAGCACTTCGGCCGGCTGCGTTCCGCTTAGGGCGTTGGCGGCATGCAGCACACCAAAGATTAGGGACGAGCCGATAACGGCCTGCTTTCGGCTTTTTCCCAACAGGAAAGAGAAGGACAAGCCGCGAAAATAAAGCTCCTCATTGAAGCCGACAACGACAGTGAACAGAGCCAGCGCCGCGTATTCGACTCCCGGACGGGCAAACGCGGGGCCGTAAACGGCAAGCGGAATCGCCTCCATCAGCAGCAGCGGCACGCAAAACCACACGGAGCGAGCGCTGCCGGAGGCAGGCCGGCGGAAACCGGCCTCCCTGGCCGAAAGGCGAAAGCGGCGAAGCAGCCACAGGCCCGCCAAAATGGACAAGGCCACTGAGGCCGTCATTATGAGGTAAGCGGGGACTTCCGCCAGTCCTCCGATTTGGGCGGCCGCCGAGCCGACAGCGGTAAGGAAGGTGCAGATCAGCGCCGCGATGACGGCGGCGACGTAAGGATGATTGCGGATGAAAGTCACGGACATGGTTACAGCTCCTCGCCTTCTCTTTTGAGTGTAGCCAACAAACCTTTAAACACGCCGCCCAATACGGCCTGTGCCTCCTCGTCATCCATCGCGCTGCTGTTGGTGGCGACCAGCGAGGCAATGCCGTGCGTCGTAAACCAGATGCCGGCATACAATTTGCGCGCTTGATCGGCCGATAGGCCGGTCATGCTTCCGATCATCGCAATCACCTGGTCGTCGCCCTCGGTTGTGCCGGCGATTTCCGTCACCTTCTCCTGCTGGAGCCGGTTAGACATAAACAGAAGCTGGAACAGCCTTTTTTCCGTTCGCGCAAACCGGATGTAAGCGAGACCCATGGCCAGAAAGCCGTTGTCGCCGCTCTGCATCGCCGCCAGCATTGCTGTGTTATATAAATGTTCGGCATAAGCGCAGATCGCTTCCCTCAGTTCTTCCATGGAAGAAAATTGGCTGAATATAGGCTGGGTGGAGGTGCCGAGCTTCTTGGCGACGTTGCGTGCGTTGATGGCATCCATCCCCTCTTCACGCATCAGCTCGAGTGCCGCTTCCAGAACGATGCCGCGCGTCACTTTCGGCTTCGGGGGCATAAACTTTCCTCCTCAACAATAATATAACGCTTGTTATATTATATATGTTATATTACGTTCGTTATTTTATCAACATCTTTTTTTGGACTGTAGGATGCGGCTCATCGTGCCGGGTTTGAACTTTGAGGGCCTACCGCAGATCGGCCAGCTTCTCCAGAAAATCCGCCACGATCCCAAGCGACGCCGCGTCGAAACTCGCCAACAGTTCCATCGCTTTTCGATCCTGCTCCTGGTGGAACAGCCGATGCAGTTCGGCCAATTCGGCACCAAGCGGGGTCACGGAGAAATAAATTTCTTTCAGGTTGTCCGGGAGCTGGGTTTTCCGAATCAGGCCCTGCCCCAGCAATTTACGGGTGATTTTGGAGACGGCGCCTTTCGTCAAGCCCATTTCGCGGGCGATATCGACCCCTTTAATCCCGTCATGCTCATAGATGACATCCAAAATATGCAGGCTGGAGAGGGATAAGGCGGGCAGCAGCTTTTTCAGCCGATCGTCGGAGATACGCTCAATGAGCCAAAGCCGATCCTGGTCCTCATCGGTTTCGCTGATCAGGAGTCGGTACATTGATTTTTCGATGCGGTTTTTGAGCTGAAGCAATTCGTCATTCATATCTGGCATAAGGCAAGCCTACCTTTTTTCTTTTCATTATATCATAGTTTCCACGGAAACCATTTGACAGAGCATCGTTTTCTCGTTAATATAGTTTCCAAGGAAACCATTTGAAGCCATTTATATTTTGGAGGGGATTTGAATGAACGAGGTCTTGCAAGTGATCCACCGGCATCGCTCCATCCGCAAGTTTAAAAATATTCCGTTGACCGGCGAGCAAATCGAAGCCATTGTCGACGCGGCGCAAATGGCGCCGACCTCGGCGCATATGCAGCCGTTCTCGATCATCGGCGTAACGGATCAGGAACTGCGGAAGAAGATCGCGGTCCGTTCGGAAAATCCGTGGATTGAGAAATGCGGGTACTTTTTTGTTTTTTGCGCCGATCTTCACCGTATAATGTTGGCTGCCGGCCCGGACCAGCAGGAAAGAATGAGCAGTAACCTGAGCTTCTCGTATTTTTACCAAACCTCGGTGTTGAGTGCCGCGCTTGCCCTGCAAAACGCCAATTTGGCGGCTGAGTCGATGGGGCTCGGAGCCGTGATTATCGGCGGGATTAACGGAGCCCTGCCCGAACTGGACGAATGGCTGGACCTGCCGGACTTCGTCATTCCATTGGTCGGTCTGGCTGTAGGCGTTCCCGATGAGCTCCCCGAGCAAAAGCCGCGGTTGCCAAGGTCCGCCGTGTTTTTTGAAAACCGGTATGATCACGATCTTAAAGCACAGGTCGAAAAATATGACCGGGATGTCGCGGAGTACTACAGCGCGCGAACGAACAACAAGCAGAAGGCAAGCTGGTCCGGGAAATTCATCTCCATGCTGGATAAGGATATGCCTTTGGGCGGGTATACGGAATACGTGAGAAGCAAAGGATTTGATTTGAAATAGCTTAGGTTAAAAGCTTCATCGTCATATTCCTGAAACGAAAAATCCACAACCTCATGAGGTTGTGGATTTAACTCTTATTTCGACTTGCGCCCGATTTCAACAGTCATGATACCGGTAAGATGGCTATAAGATACGTTCACCTTTCTTCCGTTCAACGTGAACTGTTCGGGAATATCATTGCGGTTGAAGTAGTCCCAAACCGACTTCCATTTATCTTCGAAATAGAAGCGGAACAGCTGGGCAGAGACAACCGGAATCTTAAACGACTCCGACACCGTAGCGTCGGGCTTTCCGGGAGGAGTCCCCCATCCCGTAAAGCTAAGCGTGACCTCCGTGTCTTTCGAATCGCTCTGATCCATGACCGTGATCGCATGATGCATGCCGGTTACGCTATAATAACGGCCTCCGTCCGTAAATCCGAGTTCGTTCTCGAAGGCTTTGAAATTGTCCGCCGGATTGGACGACCATTTCGAAGTGAGCTGCGGCGCCTTCCATCCGCCCGGATATTGCATATTCGGATCCAGCGGGTTGAAATCAAAGGTTGAAGGGTACTGGCCCATGGCCCCGAAGTAGTTTGCCGTCGGATGCTCCGGAACGGTCCCGATGAGGATCAGGGTCGTTTCACCCTCCATCTGCGTGGTCACCGGATAATACTTCGAGACGAAATCCAAAGGCAGGAAGAGCGACCCACCCTTGGAGATCCCCTTCACCGTTATATTCGAGTCGTCCATCCCGATGGAGGTGCCGATGAACGTGGAGCCGTTCTTTTTCGGAACCCCGTCCCATTCGAAGACCCACTGATAGCCCTCTTTCAAGACAACGGTCACGACGTTCCAATCGACGCTCATGTCCCAGGACCCGCCCATATCGGGTACGACGTCGCTCACAGGAACATAGACCGTTCCATTCTTATCGAATATCGGCTCCAGGAATGTGTTGAACTCCGGCCCCCGCTTCTCCTCTCCGTTGACGAACAATGCGTAAGGCTTCGCATTCGTAGCGACCTGCGGGTCATTGTTCCGATGCTCCCCCCACTGCACGTGATAGCCGAAGTAATACGAGGTGTGGATCGAGATATTTCCTTTTTTGTACGTCTCCCCGGTTTGACCGTATTCGAGTGCAAGCAAGTCCGTCAAGAGGGCCCTTGTCTCTTTCTCGTTCATCGGCAACCCAAGCTCCCTCAGAATCGAGGTCATCAGACCGATCCTGTTCTTGTCCAGCTTGATGATCGTCATATGCCAATTCTCGCCCAGATCTCCATAAGCGAACTCGTCAAATTGGAAATCCAGCGTAATCCCGCTGCCCTCTACCCGCGTCTGATACCGTTCCGTATTCAGGGAAGCCGTTACGTTGACGCCGGCCTTCTGAGCGATCGCCTTGATCCGGCTGGCAAGAGTGTCGTCCGCCTTTATCGGTTTGCTCGGCGGCTTAATGACTCCCGCCTTATAATCCTTGATTTTTGTAAGGAAGACCGCAGCTTGGGCACGAGTCAGCAATTCCGTCGGACCGTAATTGGCGAAATAATCCCCTCGATCGCTGTATGTACCGGAAGTCAGATTGTGTTCGTATAAATATTTCACGGCGACTTTAGAAGACAAGTTCTCGACATTGCCGTTGAACAGCATGTAGATGATCCGGGCCGCTTCCGCCCTCGTAATCTGGATAAGTCTCTTGTCACCGTCACTGGCCCAGAAATCCTCCAGTGAGGTGATACCGTGCTTGGCCAGCGACTCGTACGCCCAATCCGACCATCTTGGAGGTACGTCTATATCCTCTTCAGCCACTGGGGCTGCGTCGGCCTTTCCATAAAGAATCTGGGCAGCCATGGCGATGAATTCCTCCTGCGTAATGTACGCATTCGGCTTGAAGGAACCGTCTTCATAACCGTGAACGACGTCGGAATCGACTAGCCGGGTAATAGCGTCACTCGCCCAATGGCCCGCGGGGACATCGGTAAATCTCTGCATCGACGACGCCAGGGCGTCTCCCGTGGAGATAAGGGATGCGGTGAGCATAACGGACAGTGTTGCTGCACTAATCTTTCTCATGTTGGTAGGCCTCATGATGTTGTAAACTCCTCTATGTAGTAAAATAGGTGTAGGACGGCTCGCTGAACTTGGTCCTTTTTCCCATCATATCATGAGCTTGAAGTAACCTGCATTGGAAAACTTAAAATTTTTTATAAAAGCAAGTGGCCAACGGACGTGAAGCTGAGGTTGATACGGAACTAGATGTTTCAAAACTTGCCCAGCTTCAAATTCCGGATATATACTTTGGAATGTCATTCAAGCAGCACCAGGTTGGTTTATATCAGTAAATAAAAGTGGTCGAAACGATGGTACTCCCGTGAAAAGTACAAACAGATCCCTCTTTCTCTCCTGGACTAATGGGCAAAAAAAAGCCCCAACCCTAGGGTTGGGGCTTTCTAGCAGCCGTCTTATAGCTTAACAACATTCTCGGCTTGTGGACCGCGATTGCCTTGTACCACGTTAAATTCCACGCGTTGACCTTCGTCCAACGATTTAAAGCCATCGCCAACAATTGCACTAAAGTGCACGAATACGTCGTTCCCGCCTTCAACCTCGATAAAACCAAAGCCTTTTTCCGCATTAAACCACTTTACTGTTCCTGTTTCCATGATTCATTACCTCCACATTTTCATTTTTATATGACCTTAAAATTTCCAAAAGTACACATATTGTACAAGATTATGCAATTAAAATCATAACCCTCTACAATATGTGACTTAAGTTCGAAATTTCAATAAACTCACCTTAACACATTTGGAATTGGTTTACAACTTTATTTCCATTCCCGCAAAATACAAGCCGATTGAATCATCTTAATTTGCAATTTTGAATGCCTATTAGAGCTAGCAGCCCCTGACGGAAAAGTGTATAATGCAAGCGATACATATATTGGAAATCCTAATTTTAAAATAAAGAAATCATTTTTGAGAGGTGTAGCAATGAAAATTAAAATTATCCTCACATTATTCACTTTTACATTGTTCTTAGCTTTTGGTTATACGGCCCACGCAGAAAATCCTCAAGACTATTATGAAGATGTAACAGAAGCTGACTTGAAAAACAGTATGATTTTATCTCCTGAAAGCTCCATGGCATTTATTAATGGACAGATGGTATCAGCCGTACAGCCGATTGTTAGAGATGGCAGAACATTAGTACCGCTTCGTTTTATTTCGGAGGGGTTTGGTGCAAAGGTAGAATTTAACGCAAAAAATCAGTCTATTACCATTAAATACGATAACAATACCATTTCCTTGAAAATAGGAAAGAAGGCTCTTTCTGTAGACGGGAAATCCATCAAAATGGATGTGGCCGCGAACGTTTACAACAATACAACATATATTCCTTTAAGGTATATTGGCGAGGCTTTTAATAAAAAAGTAGTCTATTTAAAAAATGCGGAGATTCAACCATATAGTTTGATTATAATTAGGGATGTTAATGCCACAGCGATAGAAAACCTTAATTTGATCCGCGTTTATGAATTAATATACCAAGGAAAATCGATTGTCTATAGTGACCGTTTTATGGCGGTAATTATAGAAAACGGCCAATTATTCTTTAGCAATGATTTCTCTAATTTCGAGCCTTTTGTTTATCATGAATGGATTGACGATAAAAATACGATTCGCCATGGGGATATTTGGTTTGAAACGGATATGGGACATTTTTATTTGAATTACGCCTATGCCACAACGCAGGAATTTATTTTATACCGTGTGGATGGAGAGGAGATTACAAGGGTAGCGATTGAAAAAGCACCGATAAAGGCGGTAAAAACCTATCAAAACAATGTCTATTATTTAACGAGATATGAACGTGGTATACCCAATGCTCATGAAACTAGCAATTTAAAATCTGCAACGTTTGACAATGGACAATGGGTTTCTGATTATTTAGGCAAGCCGGGATTTTATTATGGCTTTGACACATCAGGCAATATCTATGATTGGCCAATTGATGATAACGGCATTACTACATTTGGTTATCTACGCTTTAGCGATTTAAGCTCTGATGAAAAAAAGACAACATTTGGACATTATAGAATCGAGCTGAAGGGGCATGACCATGAGCTTGTAACGCCATAAAGTAAGACTCTTTTCCCTGGTCAGCCTCCTCCCTTGTCCGAAGGCAACGCCACATAGTCGAACTTCGTGTGGGTGTAGTCACAGTTTTGATGTCACCAATTATCTGTATCCAAAAAGAACTGTCTCAGACCAAGCAGGTATCGACTCAACACAATAGGTCATCTTACCATTCATGATTTCAGCCACAATAGAAGGCTCGTATGTATTATCAATGATGATAACTTGGTCAGCAATGGCTAAAGCAGGTTTTAGATTTTGCAATGATTGACCATATCGAAAGCGAATATCCTCTTCTGCGATCCAATGTCCACCCTGCTCAACACGAGAAGCTACACGGTCTATATGCATTTGGACGTCTTGCAGGCCGATATAATAAATGACAACGCTATAACCGGTATCTTTGGCAATTTGCATATGCTTCAAAACAAAGGTGCCTGATAAAGTGGTTTCAATGGCAAAGTGTTTTCCACTTTTGATGAGAGAACGGATTTTTTTCACAGCTTCCCTTCCAGCAGATAGATCAACACTCCGTGGGTCATCTGGCCTTAATTCTCGTGCAATCTGGTCCGGGTCAATCAGTTCGCCGATCCACTCTCTCATTTGCAAACTAATCGTGCTTTTGCCAGCCCCATTAGTGCCAGCAAAAACCGTCATGATTGGTTTGGTATCACTCATGATATTCATATTCCTGACGTTTTCCGGTTGCATCAAAAACGATCATGAACTTATTACCTTCTGCGTCTTCACGAACACGCTTGTTATTCTTTATATAATAAATTGATGCACCTGACTCCCTAGCTTGCTTCCGTGCATGTTGATTTGCTTTTTTCAAAACTTCTTGGAGTTGTTCTCGATTCACAAACATCCTCAATCTCCTCCGGTTTTAAATTATGTTTATTATATCATAAAATGAATTGACACCGACCAGAACACGGGTTAATGGTGTTAAGTGCCTTAAATTCCTGTCCAAAACAATTGTTCCTCTCGCCCCAACCCTAACTTAATCACTCTTTGGCTTATCCAGTGTGTAGATCTTTGCATTCTCAATTTGAATAAAAGATAACTGTATTTTCTCATCCTTCTTCCATCGTTTTATTAACCCTTTTGAGTACTCCCAGTAACTCTTCACTTCTTCGGAATTAAAGACTCTATAGCCGTTAATCCATAATTCAGGACGTGTATCTTTTTTATCATATATATAAAGAAATGCCTTCTTAGGTGAATCAATAAGTCGATAACTTATCGCAAAACCCCTAGATATTTTCCTTAAATTATCTACTTCTCTCCAAGCTTCGAAATTAAAATAAATTGCGTGACTTTTCTTCTCAGAATG
This sequence comes from Paenibacillus haidiansis, assembly GCF_036553665.1. Lineage (NCBI taxonomy): Bacteria > Bacillati > Bacillota > Bacilli > Caryophanales > Paenibacillaceae > Paenibacillus > Paenibacillus haidiansis. Next base: position 11,976 of record NZ_JAZHPZ010000023.1, read on the forward strand.
AGAAAAACAATCACCACACCCATTACAAGTCAGCTCAATTGCATTATCTTTTTCATAACTCAGCCCAGTGCAAATCCTAAAAATATATGATTGTTGGCATTTTGGGCATGTTAAGCAATCATCAGTTACTTCTTTTAATATGCCCAGAAATTCAGTAATTCTTTTTTGTGTAACGTCCGGTTCATCGTCAGCAGTTAACACTCTTATCATTTCAGTTTGAAGCTTGAATAAAGCAAATAATGATCCCCTCTTGACCAATTTTTCAGCTAAATTCTTATAATCTGCAATCTGAAATTGCTTTTCTTTTTCAGTAATCATTATGGTCATTTATATCACTCCAAATCTATTTTTATAGTAATTAGTTTCACCAGAATAATAGATTGGTATACAAAAAAAAGACACCATAATGGTGTCTTCTTTAAAATACATATGGAGGCGAGGGGAGTCGAACAAGCGTACACTATCTCCCACCACTACTTTCCATATCCCATGATGTCCCGCCGTGTAACGATTTGTTAGAGGGCAACTTCTTATTTCATCCCCCAGAATCTTACCGTCTATTATCAAGTTTTATAGCTTTCGTCTACGCTTGTCTACGAGGGCTGGACAGGAGTCAGAGCAAAGTCCATTGTTAAACAATTTGTATTACTTTTTTTCCCAATACCAATGGGAAGGGCACGTAAGTGACAACCTAATTGCATAATTGTGGCGATGTAAGCTCTCGCTTAAGTTGCATTTCAGATTCGGATTGTTTCTGCCGTGAGATGGAAACCTCTTCAAGTTTACATGCAACCCTCGCTAAATATATATTTCGTTGGTTCAGAGCAAGTTTCAACCAATCTGGTAAAGGTTCTTCATTCAAAATAACCCCTCCCTCAATAAATTAATGTTTTCTCCGTTTTTCTCGCTATTTCGCATGTTTTCATCTTTGACGCACGAAGCGCTTGAGGATAATATTTGACGGAGAGTGAATATATGGGATCGACCTGTTGGCGGGAATAGAGGTGGTGGTTACCTCGTTTTAAAAGCCGTATGGTCGCATATGGATCTCCACATGTACCCTTGCGGTTAACCCTCCCATATCTCCCTGGGTCGATGCCCTTACATTCCTTCGTTCTACCTCTCAAGGGGTGGAGGCCAGGTTAGCTCCTTAGCGGGGTCGATGCCCTTATGGTGATGATTTCTCCCAGCCTATCCGTGCTTCGTTTGTCAAAGATCAACATGTGCATAAGCGGTGAAACGAAAGTGAGCTCTTAAGCTGTGAATGAATTAGGCTGCTGCTTGCAATTGAGCCTCCCGATGGGGGCCGAGGACCTTGTTAGCGTCATATTCCTTCTGTTTGCGGCCTAGCTCGAATAAAACGCGAATGAGCTTGTTGCAGATCGCGATCATGGACTGTTTCTTCTTCAGCGGATTATCCCGGCGCGTCGTGAAGTACAGATGCAGTGCGCGGAATTCCGGGTTCTTGGCGACCATCGTCAGTGCCGCCCGGAACAGCAAGGCCCGGAGGCGACAGCGACCTCGCTTGCTGATGGTCGTTTTCCCTTTGTGAAGCCCGGAGCTGTTTTCCCGCAGGCTGAGACCGGCGTGACGTACGATTTGTTGGCTGTGATCGTACCCGCTCAAGTCTCCGACTTCCGCCAGGAATCCTGCCACGGTAATAAGACCGATGCACGGAATGCTCATCATGTGGGTGGCGCCCGGAATCTGTTCCACCAGACCCGCCACAAGCTCCATCAGTTGCTCGATCTGCCTGCACAGCATGGCATACTGCTCCAAATACATGGCTAGCTCATGCTTGGCCGCCGTAGCGCCTTCTGTGAGGCCGATGGACTTTCGGGCTTTCCGGTAGAGCAACTCCGCTCTCTTGGGGCCTACGGCTCGTTTCACGTCGTTCTTCTTCCAGATAGCCACCACAGTTGTTTCGCCAGCGGCGACGACATCTTGCGGCAGCGGAAAGTTCGTTAGCGTAATGAGCGAGGCCTTGCCTTCCCAGTTTTTAAACACTTGCCTATATTCGGGAAAGAAGCGATCCAGCCAATTGTGGATTCTTCCTTTCACCCGGTTCAAATCCCCGCACAGACGGTCTCGCTGGTTCATCAGCACACGCAGGTCGGCGTAAACGCCTTCCGGCAGCTGCGGCTGTGTATAGCGACCGTCGATGACGAGCTTGGCGACGACTTTCGCATCTTTGATGTCGTTCTTAGTCGGCGAGTTGTCGTCGAGTTCCTTGCTTTTCTTGACATGATGCGGGTTCACAAGAACGACCTCAATGCTGCGCTGCCTCAGGAAGTGAAACAGCGGGAACCAGTAGTGGCCGGTTGGCTCTACGCCAAGCAGCACGTCCGTTAGCCCATGCTCTTGCTTGATGGATTCAGCCCATGCTAGCAGGTTCAACAGGCCATTGTCGTCGTTCTGGAACAAGCACCGCTTGCCTAGTTCGATGCCTCGGTAATTAAAGGCACGAGCGACGTGGTTGTGTTTCGCGATGTCGGTTCCGATGACCAGCGTCGTTTCAGAAATTCTCGAAATCCGTTGATTTTGCTTGTTCGATTGGTTAAACTTCATAGTGAGCGTCCTCCTCTTAATTAGGGCAGTGAATGTGTGTCATTCCGAGACCCAGCATACAGGAGGCGCTTTTTGTTTTTCAAACCGCATTTTAATTCATTACAGGAATAGCTCCTTAGGTAAAGTGTTGCTGATCTTACTGTAGGAGGGGTTAGTTCTCAATTTACTAATACGATTATTTTAAAGAGTATACTTGACTTAGTTATTTACCATGTTCCTTTTTCAGATTACCAATTCTTTTATCACTTCTTGCATTCCCTCCGTCTGCACGGTTAATTTGTACAGTTCCAGCAGGCAGTCCGTAATCCTTTTCAATCCGCTTTTCTATCGAACCAACACTCGCATCATCCCTGGCATTCCGGAACCTTCTACCTGCTTCATTTTTTTGTGACATATTTATTCCCTCTCCTTTATAAGGTTTTATTAGTTCTTTGAAATTTACCCTCAGAATTTCTTTCTAGGTACCCTCTCTTCTCCAACTCTGCTGCGTAACCGTATTTCTTCACACCTGAAGAAGATTGAAATCGCTTAACTAATTCTCTATCATCATCAACCCTTGACGCCATATATTCCGCATTTTCTTTCTCTCTTTGCTGCTGTTCGGCTTGTTTCTGAACCGCCTCAATTACGGTCCCTCCAGCCTTTGCCAATTTATCCCAGAAACCCATATTATTCACCTCTAATAAAATGATTCGTTAGTATCATTGTTAAATATATTATACCATAGGAAAAACTACCCATACCAGTGAAATCCTAAAATGAAAGTGCATACTTATCAAATTTCTCATAGCCCTTACTTATAGTGGCGAGGGGAAGCGACAAGCAAACACTACCAAAAACAGTTATTTTCTATATCCATGTCCAACTGTGTAAGGCTTTGTTGGGTATCATTTTCTTATTATGTCTCATCAAGTTTTGCCGAACACCATTTTTCACAGTACGTAACATGTAATTTATATAAAGGCGAAGCTCCATAATAAGGGAGTTTCGCCTTCTAATTAACTCGATAAAATTTTGCTCATAACACTCAGCTTTTTTTTGTGCGTATTGTCGAGCAAATGCGTATAAATTCTTGATGTAGTGCCTATGTCAGAGTGGCCCATTATTTCCGAAATTGCCTTCAAGTCAACTCCAGCTTCATACATGACGCTTGCAAAGGTATGACGTAGGTCATGCAATCGAATCCTAGGCAAATCGTGCTTACGTAAAAAGTCCAAAAAGTGCTCGGATACCGAATTCACTCGATAAGGTTTCCCATCATCCCTCACGAATACATAGTCTGAGTCATAGTATAATTCCCCGAGAAGCTCTTTCCGTTCTACTTGCCACTTTCTATGCGCAACCAACACGTCATAGACCTCATTTACAATATGCAGAGTTCTTCGGCTTCTCGGCGTCTTTGGTTCTTTAACGATATTATTATTATCTCCGGCAGCTGTACGAACTTCTACAATACGCAGAATGCGGTTTTCTAGATCAACAAATTCCCATCTTAATCCTGTAATTTCTTCTCGCCTTAAACCTAGACAAGCTGCAAGATATACTGGTAATTCCATCTTTGTTCCTTTTACTTTTTTAAGCAAAGTCTTCATTTGGTCGGAAGTATAACTTTTCCCTCTCTGGTTAATCCTCTTTGGTTGGATAACACTTTCAGCGACATTCCGGTATACATAATTCTGTTTAAGTGCAAAGTCAAGTGCTTTCCTGAGCAATGCATGATGTCTACGCACCGAATTAGGGGACAACCCCTTTTGAAACTCCAGCATATTATAATACTGCTGAATCATTGCTGGCTGTAAATCCTGAAGTCTCACTGCACCCATATATGGAATCATATGATTGTCTATAATATTTCGATAACCATACGTTGTCGTCTCTTCGCAATTACTCTGCACATATAGCTCCATCCATCGTCTTAAATGATCAGCAACTGTCACATCATTCTTCATGACCAGTAGCCCACGTTGCTGGTTATGGTTAAATTCGGCGACTAACTTCTTTGCTTCCGCCTCCGTAGCCACACTTTCAAATTTTCGGATGCGCTTGCCGTTTCCATCCTTCCCATACTCGAATGTGACTCTAAATTTTTTGCCGACTTTACTAAAGCTTGCTGCCATATGGTAACCACCTCATATTTTAAATTGGGTAAGGGAGCTTTCTACAAGCTCCCTAAAAGTCTCTTATCTATAGCTCAATCTTGTCGTAGAGCTTGTTAGCCAAATACTTTTCCAATTCATCTGCAGGAATCAAGATCTTCTTCCCAACGATCAATTTCGGGAAATCCTTTTGATTAACAAGACGATATAACGAGTTCTTTCCGAGTGGGATCATCTCAGCCAGTTCGGGAACCGTGTAGAAAAGTCGATTTGATGTGATCATATGGAACCCTCATTTCAATTGGTATATCCTCCCTTTTTTAGTACTTTGTGTTGTTCTACCGTACAATACCGAGGGGAGTCAAGCCTACTTAACTATCTTTTAGCTATTAGTTCACTTAAACCAATAAATATACGTATTCCAATAGTAATTCTGTGTATTAGTTACTTCCAGTTGGTCTCACACCACAACACCATACTGCCCACCCAAAGTGATCAGTTGAACCCCTTCAAGTGCCAACATGCTAATCAGGTGTTCTACAAAATCACGATCAGCTGTTTCAAATGTTGAGCTCATACGAAGGACCGTACCAAAACAACGGTTCCTACTATCAGTGAGCAATTGTTCCAACATACGACAATCATCTTCATTCTCCCAAGCATAGTCCACATAAATATCAAAGACACCCAATCCAAGATCACAAGCAAGTTCAAGCAACTTACGCTGAGCAAAACCTGGCTCCACTCCTCCAGGCACCCTGATATAAATCGCTGTCAACTGCCGATCGTCCACTCCGCTACCCATACATCTAACCTCCATAACTAAAATTAAGAACATAGTTATGGAGCAGCTCTTGGACAAAGTCCTAAAATAGAATTCTACTCATGGTTAATCACAAAAAAGTGCAAAAGAAAAAGGACAAGTATTTAATGAGTCGCTGACATTAAGCGGTCTCACAAAACCTGTCCTATAACAAATCCATATTAAGTTTTAACACCTACTATTGAAACCATACCAAGCCAACTCTACTAAAACAAGCTGCGAAAATCACATTTATGAAATTGAGTCACGTATTTTGAACGGGATCGTAAATATTAACTCCCGTTTTTTCAGGCCTCTTCCTCAGCAAGAATCGCCAAGTCCTTAAGCCGCCGCAGCTCTCTATATAGAACCCCCTGAGATACGCCAGAGACCTCACAAACCTCCCTAAGAGAATGGGTCTTAGCATTATACAACCTAACCGCTTTTTCTAAAGCCCTCTTATCGGTTTTTGGCCTGCCCCCAACTCGCCCCCTAGCCCGAGCAGAAGCAACCCCTTCGCGAACACGTTCCCTCAAAGTATCTCGTTCGAACTGACTCATTGCCGCCAGCATTGTGAGCATGAATTGCCCCGTACTACTGGAGAAGTCGAGCTTCTCCTTATGAGAAATAAAAGTAATACCCCGAGCCTGCCAATCCTCCAATAAAGTTAACAAGTCTTTAGATGACCGGGACACCCGGCTGAGTGACTCAACTACGATAACGTCACCAGCACGTAAAACGGATTGAAGTTTAGCTAGCTCAGGTCGGTCATATTTGACGCCACTAATCAAATCAATAAAGATGTCTTCTTTGGGAATCCTGTACTCCATCATTAGCATATCTACCTGACGATCTGGATTTTGATCTGCTTTGCTGACTCGCACATATCCCCACACTTTTGAACTCATCTAAAACACGCTCCAATCCACATCTTTTCGACCTACAAAAACAGGTCAACCAATATAGAAATGGATGAGAGCCAAGAAGCCAAAAACCCGGATTTTGAGAAGGAGACTATTGCAACTAACTATCAATATCCACCTTTTTGGTGGAATGGTTTTGAGAATAGATCTGATAAGATTCTGAGATCAAAAACCGAGGAAATTTCAGCACCCGGAAACCTTATCTTTATCAATAGTTATAGAAAAGCCTAAAACCCACAGTGTGCAAGGATCATGAAAACTACAGTCTCACGTTATGGTGGTTAATAGGAAACCCTATATCCGTGCTTCTAAACTAGGGGATCTGGAAAGGCAAAAGAAAAGCGATAAAGAGAGGATTTGCTCTCTTTATCGCAGAAATAGAGAATACCGAAAACCAATATTATTGAAACTCTAACTTTTCAATGTGAAGGACCGGCACTGATACAAACTGCCCCGGTTGCGTTAGATCCGGGAGTGATATATACCCTGAGAAAGGAGCATTAAACTCATTATTTTTTACGGCCTCTGCAGCAGCAAAAGATACTCCCAACCAGTGGGCGACCACCTCTGTTGCTAGTGACGTTACTAACGGGGGACACAAACCATCTGTACCATGGTACGTTATCCGGACTTTTCCGCGAGCCAAGACCCTTCCAAGCCCACGCATGTAATTTTCCACCACATAATAGGGAAAGAGATACCGAGCAGCATCAGCTTTTATTGTCTTTTTAGCAAGGATCACTCCACCTTCAGCTAGAACTACCTCCACCGTTTTAAATCCCCCCTCCAACTCCTTTTGGTTTGTGGACAGCTGATCAGCGAAGCGATTAAACCATTTTTGACGATACGCCGGAGCCATGTGAAATTCATGTTCCTTCAGAACTGCGGGACTCTTGGTTACAAAACTATACGCCCATAACCCCCGAGACTTTGATTCAGCAACACAGAGACAGCTGTTCAAAAGGTATAAGCTGATTAAAGACTCTCGATGATTATTAACAAATCCAGTTGGGAAGACAAGGCCGCCTTGGGACAGAATCGCAGCCTGCCATTTAGCAATCCATGTTTCTAAAGGATACCCGCTCAAGCTAACCCCACTAACATCTTCCGAATGTACTGAGATATAAGGGTGGGGGCAATTAAACTTTAACAGCTTGCCACCCCGAGCACCCACTTGGTACAAGTATTCATGTAAAGGATTGATAACACATTCCACTTTCTTAAATGCCGGACGGTCTCGGTATTCAAAAGTTGAGTGATGTGAAGTTAAGTTCATGCTTATACCCCCCCATAAGTAAATTATTAGCCAAGCAGATTAATCCTTAAGGAATTTTGGGCGACGGCTGTCAGCCAATACCTCCATCGCCTTGGAAGCATCATAATAGCCCTCCAAACAATTAAATAGAACAGCCCGCTCAGTGGCTGAACGAATATCATTGCTCGATAGAACATACAAAAGGTGCTCGAGTTTCTGTTTATTCAAAGAGTACAACTCGCTGGATAACCCGTAATAAGTGTACCTGGACAAGAAATCAAGCTCATTTCCACAGGAGGCAAGGTCTATCGAGTGTGCTTTAGGCTCACAACGGTCATAGATCTCCTTGATAAACAAGTTGGCGCCCGGGACCCCGGTAGCTTTAGCAAACTCTTCCTCAGCGGCTCCCATGTTACCCTCTCTAAGATGTTCAAGTGCTGGGTAAAGGCGCTTTTTAAGCTGTGAAGATGCGTAGGAAATAGATACATGCAAAGACTTTACCGAAACTCCAAATTTTTCGGCTGTTTTCTGATAATCAAAGGAATTGTTAATGAAGAAGCTAACCTTCTCGATAAGGGGACGACGAGTCACCCACGCACAACTATACACATACGAAGACATCCGAAGCAGAAGATTCAGACGAGCTCTATCAAGGGCGCGGTCCGTCTCCTCGTCCCAAATGGTCAGCCGCCCTGTTACTTCCCTAATTTCTTCAGGCAATTCCTTTACAAAAAGCATCACTATCATCCTCCCACGCCAACGGCGAAATCTCTGCGTGCTACAGTTCTACTCAGCCTAAGCAAGTCAAACCCGCTTAAAACTCTTAAAGAGGGAAGGACTTAAAAAAAGAAATCGTAATCTAAAAGAAGAAACCACATCACTTTTAATCAGCTTGTTCACTTTTGTTAAAAACCCCGGGTTCCCAAGCAGATTTAGTGAAAATAATGAACGATGTAAATTACCGAGATCTTTTACTGAGTTTTACCGGCCCACATATCCAGAGTATTTTTAACTGAGGATCCACCTCACGCTTAGGAAAAGTTTTCTGCATGGCAGTGCTAACTTAAACAAAAAAAGACCCCGGTACTGTTTGTACAAACCCGAGGCCTCAGTTACTGCTTTACTCATAGTACCTATTCAAGATCCAATCCTTGAGTCTAGGCAATAACCAAGGATCGTACTGATATTTCAAATATACATGCAAATATAAATTAGCAACGGCGAAAGGAGCTTCATCTTTATCAATAATACGGATCATAGCAACCTGCTTCTCCCCCACAGCCAGCAGCACATTTAAGCCCTCCTCAAACAAAACTAAGGAAATAACCCGCCTTCCCAAGGTTACAGAAGGGGTCAGGTCCTTATACTCACCCCTAAAACTAATCGACCGCCCTCGCACGCAGCGTAGCCCAGTCCCAAAGATAAATTCACTTGAAGTGTGGTCATATACGATAGCCCAATTTTCGGTCCCATGTACTCTCAAATTAAAATCACCAACCTCATCAAATCTACCCTCATACTTGTCGGTAGGATAAGTGTAGTGCTCACCAGAGTCAGTCGCCAAAATCCCCTTGTCCCTCACAATTGCATGAGCTACCCGTAAACTTCCCGCATTTACAACATCGTGTTCTTTGCTGCTCTCCAACTCCAGAACTAAACCTGTCCGGTCATGAATAAATCTGCGATTTTTCGCCACTCCACCATCCACCCCACCAATTTAATTATTTCCCACCACATATAAAATGGATCAACAGAACGGTGGTAGATTATATAACCCTCATAAGAAAACGACTTTAGTCGCCCAAAATAAGCAAAAATATAAGAACGATGCAAACAAAAAAAGCCTTCTGCAATAGTTAGTGCAGAAGGCTCAATATCTTAGGCATTGAGTGGCACTGATGGCATTAGTGGCATTAGAACAATAATTAATGCCACCGTAAAGGCATTGAAACCACATCCATTTACCAAGCAGTGTAGTCTATCATACAAACCTGTTCCTCTAGTGACTTAGGCAAGCTGAAGCTGATCCACAGAAACTCCGTGTTTTTACGCCCAACTGCCGAGCTAGAAACGTGAACTTCCTTCAAATAGAGCTTCCTCCAGCCAGCATTTTCAAGACGAGAGTAACACTCATTATTGTAACCGGAAAGAGCTACCTTTATATCACCTATATCAAGCAGTTTATCAACCAATCTTTCATGATCAGCCACCAACCAGGAGTTTCCCCCATAGTGCTCCGTTAAAACCATACTACTATCGGGTATGTAGGGAGGATCAAGATAAACGAAACCATTGTTTTTCCCCCTCAACAAATCTAGCCACTCGAATACATCGCCACACGTAATCTCTACTCCAGAAAATATGCTGTAGTTGCGGTCAATATTCCTGACCCTCTTAAAGTAAGATTGAAGCCTGCCCTTATCAGTTACCCGAGACATATCAAACTTTGTCATCATGGCGGCCCGACTCTGCTGAGTTACAATATAGGCATAAGCCGCAGAGGTCACACGATCCAGCTCAAAGTCGGAGCCATTTAACAGCATTCGTGCTTCATACTCTCGAGCATGCTTAGCTTTTAGGAATACATCTTCGCCAACGCCTTGCTCTTCGAGCAAGGCCATAAGTTCATAAAGATAATTCTTGTCGCCCAAGCAGGCGAACAAATTGCATAAACCCCTGTCCATATCGTTATATACTCGGCGTTCAAACAGGTTAGGTGGTAAATTTAGCAGCATTCTCGCGCCGCCACCGCATAACTCATAATAGTCCGACAGACCGTACTCCCTAGCAGCAAACTCGATGATCGGCACGATATTGGGGACTAACTGACTTTTACCACCAACATAACTTATTACTGATACCGGTTTCTTCGAAGTCCCCATAGATACCCCTAAGAAACTACTCTTGCGCAATAGCATCAATTTTTAAAATGTAGAACCTCTTAACATCCTTCGAGCTAATCCAAGGCTTAACCGGCTCTTGCAATCGGGACTGCTTGCTGAGCTTAAGCAGAAGACCAAGCTCCTTCCAAGATCGGGTAATCTCCGTAAGTCGAACATTCCTGGTGCTGCTGCTTTCCAGTTCTAAGATTTCAATAAGTGCTTCAGTCGTGATACCAACAGCATTTTCTCCATACTTCGTAATGTACTGCTCCGTGTCCAGAATTACCCCAGCACTGGAGCCATGCTTATACTGATCGCTAGAGATCGTCGGGTATGAATCGAGATCGTTAATTATCGCCTCAGATACCACATCAAACAACTCGTAACCCTCGGAGTTTTCAGCAGTCCCTTCGATAACATCGAGTAGGTTCGCTACTCGCCGAAAGACGCCCTTAATCTTTAGCTGAGTTACATAATCGATTACCTTGTGAAAGTCGGCTTTCTCCATTACCCCGAATATATTTAACTCACGAAGAAATTCTTCAAATCTATCTCGAAGGTCAATAACCAAGTAGCATTTTGAAGCATTTCCCTCCAGCTTCGTCGTAAGCTTTACACAATATGTACTAGTGCTGAAAGCAGGGTGTTTTCCATAGAGCAGTTCGACACTCCAGAGGGCAGAAATTCTCTCCGGAAGTTCAGGTACTTCTGTTTCGTGAGTTCGCTGATTCTTAACAAGTTGCAACATAATTTCGTTCTCCTCCACACAGTTCTGCAACCCCACAATAAGGGTTACGACATTATCCGGTAATCCTGATTTAATTCTATCAAACACGGAGTGCTCTGAGAATCCCCAATTTTACCAGTAGCGCAGAAATTAATAGTCCAAACCCAACCTTTACCTCTATCCGACATTCAATAGACTCTTAACCCCTAATGAAAGACATAAAATGGCCAAAAAAACTCCGGCAGATTTTACCTCATTTAAGAAGCAATAATCCGAATAATTAGAGGCCGATGAGTAGGAGCAAGTCCTGAAAAATTGACCCTTTTCATGTAAAATGCAGAGATTTTAGCAACCTAGCAGATACAGGAGGTTAAATATACAGGCTAAGCTAAGTTAACTCCTCCTTTTCTAAGCTCAAGAAGATCCGATGAATTAGATCAGTAATTTTCAAGCTACAGTGGGGGCTTAATTCTACGGCCTCTTATCTCCAATTCATCTGATGAAATGAGTGCTAAAAGGACCGCGATCTCTTGCAACATTACCCCAGCTGCAAGACAAAGAAGATCCAATAGAAAAAAGAGGTAGACTCAATTTAATGAGCTACCTCTTTAGTGTTAAGCTTATTTTGTTCGTACGTTGTTACTGTGTCTTTTTGATCCACTGTACAGTCATGAAATTATTTGTAATCCAGCTTACGAATTATAGGACCGGTGGTTGGTTGGGACAGCATGTGGAATCCTTTGCCAAAGGCAAACTTCATATCTACTTTAGCGAAGTTTCCAGCTACAAAACCCCACCAATCTCCATTGATTTGAACCATTACGTTGGCGTGATTTTTACCTGCCATGATTGCGGTATTGAACCCCATCGAGTCAAAAACGGCTGAGTGAACCTGTGCATCGGCATCACAATCCCCTATGAACTCGTACAATGTATCGTAAGCAGACTTCCCACCAGCATCTAGTTTTGACTTCCCTTGGACAAGGCCAATAGCAATATCTCCTGTAATACTTGCTTTGATGATGAGATCTCTAGGAACTCCGGCCTCGACAAGCTCCGCTATAGCCCCTTCTGCTAGATGCAAACCTAAATAATCGTCAGTGCCCTTTGCAAAGCTAGTTTTTCGCTCTCCTTCAAGATACCGTAAAAATTGATTATTAAACTTCCCACCAAACTGACTCTCGTTATACCCCGCAAGGGCTTCCTCTACTTTCTTCATTACCGCATCATACTCTTTTTGGTTGGCCGATGCATAAGTATGCCTTCCGTAACGAACCGTGATGTCGCCAATTTTTGCAGTCGCTGTAGGCTTAGCGATCACACTCGCGGAAGCTACTTGGACTGGTTTGCCTGTCTCAGAAGCTTGGGATGCGTTACCCCCAGAGGAACTTGTAATCTCAGCTACCAGATTAGTCGAATCCCACTTTATACTAGCCCCTAAGGCTTCGCTTACAAATCTTAACGGCACTAAGACCCTTCCATTGATCGACTCGGCTTTTGCACTGAGCTTTACCTCACTGCCGTTAATATAAGCAGTCGAGCTACCAACAGTTATCTTGATAATCGTTGCGTCCTTCTCAGCAACTGCGGTCTGAGTGTTTTGATCCCATTTGACGGATGCTCCGAGTGCTTCAAAGATTGCTTTCAGTGGAACTAAAGTCGCTCCATTCTTAACGATGGCAGGCTGATCAAAGGACTGAAGCGAACCGTTGATGTTTACTTTTGCCTCCAAGATTGCTTTAGTCGACTGAGCCGCTGAAACAGAACTCCCGTATGTAAAGGCCGATCCTATAAGTACTGCACCGAGTGCCAAGGTTACTTTTTTCTTAATAGATCTAGAAAAATCAATCCCCAACATAATGATTACCCCCAGAAATAATAATAAAACCCGAGCATGAAATTCATCACCAACTACTGTTCTATCAAGCTAACCTAAAATTATTTGTAGTCCAGCTTTCGAATTATAGGGCCAGTGGTTGGTTGAGATAGCATGTGGAATCCTTTGCCAAAGGCAAATTTCAGATCTACTTTAGCAAAGTGTCCAGAAACAAAGTCCCACCAATCTCCATTGATTTGAACCATTACGTTAGCATGACCCGTACTTGCCATAATTGCAGTGTTGAACCCCATTGCGTCAAATACAGCTGAGTACACTTGTGCGTTAGCGTCACAATCTCCTGATGCCTCATATAATGTATCATAAGCAGACTTTCCGCCCGCCTCAGGATCTGAATTTCCTTGAATTAACTTTGTCCCGACTTCACCAACTATACTTGCTTTGATGATGAGATCTCTAGGAACTCCATCCTCGACAAGCTCCGCTATAGCCCCTTCTGCTAGATGTAAACCTAAATAATCGTCAGTGCCCTTTGCAAAACTAGTTTTGCGCTCTCCTTCAAGATACCGCAGAAACTGAGCATTGTACTTCCCACCAAACTGACTCTCGTTATACCCCGCAAGGGCTTCATCTACTTTCTTCATTACCGCATCATACTCTTTTTGGTTGGCTGATGCATAAGTATGTCTGCCGTAACGAACCGTGATGTCTCCGACCCTGGTTCCTTTCGTTGGGTTGCTAACAGCGGAGCCTGTGTTAATAGATGAGGATATTGTTGTGGCCCCTATTAAGGTGTTCTCCTCTAGAGGGCTCTCTATAGATGCAGTCAAGGTCGAAGCGTTCCAGCTGACTGAAGCTCCTAAGGCTTCACTAACAAAGCGAAGTGGCACTAACACTCTACCGTTAATAGATTCTGCTTTGGCGGAAAGCTTTGTAACCTTGCCGTTGATGTAGGCTGTTGGACTACCCACAGTGATCTTAATCGTTCTAGACCCTTTTGTTGCAACAGCTGTCTGGGTGGATTGATCCCAAATTACTGTCGCACCTAACTTTTCAAAGATTGCCTTGAGAGGCACTAGTATAGCACCATTCTTAACAACAGCAGGTTGGTCGAAAGACTGAACCTTACCCTCTAAAACTACATTTGCTTCCAAGGATGACTGAGCTGCTGAAACAGAGGTCCCATATGTAAATGTAGATCCTATAAGTACTGCGCTGAGTGCTAAGGCCACTCTCTTCTGAACTGAACCCGATGCAAAGTTACTCAACATACTAAAATACCTCCAGAGATTTATTGTCAAGGCGGCGAGTGCTACCCCGAGAGCCAAATCCTAAATTAGGTGGAGAAAGAGGGACTCCTAGGAGGTTACTCATGCTGCAATAATCAATGTCGTTCTGCTCAGAATATTTTTGACCACTACTCCCCAGTCAGTATATTCTTTCTCCGCCGAGAACTCTTCAAATTTCCCAATGTCATATGTACTTAAAAATATCAGACAAAAAGTTATGTAAGAAAGATTACTTGAAACAGACTAATTAAAATGATGGTTTTCGAAGGATTCCATAGGTATTTGTAGGCATTGAAACCCAAGTAAGTGGTAATATAGCAAGAATGCACGCTCTTTGTGAAGAATCTCCACCTGATCCAACCTTACCATTGGAAACCCCTATTTTCAACCAATTTTGATAGAAATGAAGAGAATTGGGGCTTGGAATGAGAAGAAAACAAATGCAAATAATTGTTAATATTTTACTTTTTGTTGAATATGTTATCTGTAGCATTATTATACCATCGCTTTTAATGGATGTGAAAGGGGAATTTTCCTTGTCAGAACAATCCATTATAAAGCATATCATTGGACGAACTATTAAAAGCTTACGCATTAAGAGAGGGCTCAGCCAGGAAGATCTCGCTGGTGAGTGCGGAGTTGATCGGTCTTATATTTCCATGATTGAAGTTGGTAAAAATGAACCTTCTGTATCCAAAATATTTGATCTCTGTAAAGGACTTAAGATTAAACCATCTTCCTTCTTCAAACTTATCGAGATAGAGTACGAAAAAAGAAATGACGCAAATCCAATAAAATGAGCGGGATCAGGCGCTTGCACGCCTCGTCCCGCTCATTTGTTTCTTAACTATTAGATGCTTGAAGAACGTGCATTAACTGAATCCCATCCTTTAGCCCTGCATAATAAATCCACTCTTTTTCAACAGCATGGCGGAAATTCAAAGCTTCTTCCCACTCTAAAAACAGTTTATATTGTGTATACAGAAGCTGACGTTTAAGTTGCCTTTCAATCTCAGATTGTTTCTGGCGTAATAGGGCAACCTCTTCAAGTTTACTTGCGATCCTAGCTAAATCTATAAAGCGTTGATCCAGAGCAGGTTTCAACCAATCTGGTAAAGGTTCATTATTCACAGTAGTCCCTCCTCAGGTAAATTGTTGCTGATCTTACCGTAGGAGGGGTTATTTTTCAAGAAACTATTTTGAATACTTAGCAGGATTAATAAGGATCTATGTTATTCCTCTATTAAATCTTCACGGAGCGAATGTAAACTCTAAATCTCTGCGATGATTCCCTTAGTCGGGTCTCAGCAACTATATAAGAATCCGAAGTTCAGTATAGATTAAGTATCACGGGCGAAATATTCTCGTTTTTCTTTCCCTCCTTACAGATCACCAAAGAAGGAGAAAATTAAAATGACCAAAAAGTATGCATAGATAAAAAAGAATTGGAATTCCTGATTATTGAAACGGCATTATCACTTTAAGCAGGTAATTTGTAGTAATTAGTCGAATATATCAAGATAATATAATACCTTATTATTCAAATTGATGAGGTAAGCATCTTTGCTAGAGGATTACGTTTATTAGGAGAGATAAATATGCTTTATAATCAAGATAATTACACAAGAGTCTTAGTTACAGTAGGAATTACAATATTCTGTTTGCTGTTTCTATTATCTGGGGTGGATTTTAACAGTATTTCACTTAATGAAGTGTTTAGGAGTATCTCTTCTGCTACTTTACTTACACTTTTCTTTCATTTTGCGTTTAAGAAATGGATTTGGAAACTTCATTGGATACCCTTGCTTAATCCTGTAATTGTCCTTGTGCCTAATCTTCATGGTACATGGAAGGGAGAACTCCAATCCAATTGGATTGACCCCAAAACTGGAGAACAGGTCCCCCCAATTGAAATAACAGCATTCATTAGGCAAAGTTTTATCTCAATAAGTGTGGAAATCCACACCTCAAAAATGGTGAGTAAAAGTTACATAGCAGGAATAAAAACTGATGGAGATACAGAGACTCAAGAACTCTGTTATTCATATAGCAGCAAAGCAAATGCAATTACACTAGAAAATAATCCTTGGCACGAAGGAACAGCCAAACTGGAAATACATTCTGGACCGAACTTGAAATTGTCAGGTAATTACTGGACTCTAAGAAAGACAATCGGGACAATTGAGTTGCAACGTGTAAACAAAAAAATAATGAGATAGGCAAAATTATTACCATTAGGAGGAACATATGAAATTTACAGAGAGACAGTTGCAAGCGTTTGCATCCCCCCTTAGTGAATCAGAAGAAGAGCGCTGTAAAAATGCAATACGTATGATAAGAGACGCGATGAAGTTAATTGGCTACTCAGATAATAACAAGGAGATTTATAAATATGAAGGAGAAACTACAGCTTATGCATTAGAGTTGAATGCCGCCAACAGTGGTCGAAAGTTATTTTTACTTGTTCAAGGCTCATATGCTAATAATACAAATGTACGTACTCAAAGTGACGTAGATGTAGCTGTAATATTAGAATCAACATTTATACCACAATATAGAGCCAACGTCACTGGAGAAAAATATGGGTTTTCTGAAGGGACTTTTACTGTTGAAGGATTAAAAGATGAAGTTGAAAGGGCCTTAAAGACTAAATTCAATAATGAAGGTATTGAACGGAATGATAAATCTATTAAGGTACATGGAAATAGCTACCGAGTTGACTCTGATGTTGTGCCAGCATATCGACACAGAGACTATCGAGGGGACTATACTTATGATGCAAATAATTATGTTGGAGGCATAGAGATCCGGCCTGATTCAGGCGGGAAGATAATCAATTTCCCAGAACAACATATTAAAAATGGAAAACGGAAGAACTCTGAGACAAACCATAAATACAAAAGACATGTACGTATAATGAAAAAAATGAAGAGTTTAATGAAGGAATCAGGATATCAAGTCCCTACGAGTATCTCTTCATTCGGCTTAGAATCCTTACTCTGGAATATACCAAATTCAGTTTATGAAAAATACACATCGCTCCGTTTCGTCTTCGACGAACTACTTAAGTTTCTAAATAATGATTTTGAAAACTTTGAAGGTTACAAAGAAGCAAATGGAATAAAAACTTTATTTACTTCAACTAACCACCAAGAGGATTACAAGGAATTTATTAGAAGCCTAAGTGAATTTTATCAATATGATATTACAGAAGCTTGAGAGTGATATTAAATCATTACTATTATTTATATCCACGTAGTTATTCAAAGTTTTGTTCAGAGTAATTCCTAATTCCTTGTAGACAAAATGTCTACAGGGTCAGATTATTCTTAGGCACCAAAAAGTCTGATGTCTACCAACGGTCTACAAAATTGCATCTAGAAAGGAAAAAACCCGCTCAGTGAGCGGGTTTTCAGTATGGAGGCGAGGGGAGTCGAACCCCTGTCCGAAGGCAACGCCACATAGGCTTCTACGGGTGTAGTCACAGTTTTGATGTCACCCGAGCGTCGCCCCGTAACCGGCTACGCTTTGGGTCAGCCTGATTATCTTCTTCCGTTGACCCCAGGCGGAGACCAGACGGCGTATCCCACTAAAGTTGGGCCCTATTCCCGGCACATGGGCGATGCAGAGATAGAGCTAGCACGCAGGTTATTAAGCTGCGAAAGCTAAGTTGTTGTTTTGTTTGCCGTTTAATTGGCTTTAGCGTTGATAAAGCGGACGCGTCCCCACTACCCGCTACCCATGCTCGATCTACCCCCGTCGAATCCAAAAACGCCCCCTTATTAAAAAGGTGTTTCCGGGTTAAACGGCTGAGCACGGATGCTCTGATGTTTCTTTTACATTCATTAGTATACCACAAATAACACGTCATTTGCCTGGTGATTACATGGCAGTCGTGCCAAGCGGTAGAAATAATTGTAGCAATGAACCGACCGAAAAGCAAGATTTCACAAGAAGGCAAAGTCAAGGAAAACAAGAATAATATCGAAATTTGTATTTTTCTTCCTTCATTATATGGAATGATCATGGTAAGATCGTAAAGTTCCAATTATACCTTGGAATAAAACACAAATAATGGGGGTTAATCATGAAATTTAGCAACAAGAGGACAAAAATTAAGAGGTTTCTGCTTTCCTGCCTCATCCTGACGAGCATACTCGCTATGCCTTTCAGCGCAGCCGCGGAAGCAGTAACGGAACCCGATCTGAATTGGATCGAAGGCTCCGGACAGAAGGTTAAGCTTACGGACATCGCGGAGCTGACGCTGCCGCAAAATTATTTCTTCTTGGACAAGGATGACACGATTGCTTTCATTGAAAGCTTCGAGGACCTCCCTTCCTATGATGAAATCGGATATGTGGAGCCGGCGGATGAGGATGCCATATGGAGTGTATATTTTGAATATGCCGAATCCGGTCATATCGAAGATAACGAAAAGTCGGACATCGATGCCGATGAACTGCTCAAGAGCTACGAAAGAGGGCAGGAGGAAGCCAACAAACAGCTTCCGGAATACAATCAATTGTATGTGGACGGATGGTTTCAAGAGCCCGCCTACGATGAATCCATGCGTAGCCTGACCTGGGCTCTGCTCCTTCATGATAACGACGGGAACCAGCTTATCAATTACAATGTGCGTGTTCTTACCCGCGTAGGATACATATCGGCCATTCTGGTTTCCACTCCGGACAATCTGGAAGCCGACCGGATTACGTTTTCGCAGGAACTGCTTCCCGGTCTGTCCGTAACTCCGGGCAATACATATACCGATTTCGACCCTTCCACGGACAAGAAGTCCTCCATGGGTCTGACGGGACTCATTCTGGGGGGCGCCGGCCTTGCCGTGGCCAAAAAGACGGGCCTTATCGCCATCATCGCTTTAATCGCCAAGAAATTCTGGATCATTCTTTTGGCGCCTTTGCTATGGATCGGCAAGCTGTTCAAGAAGAAGGGCCGCAAGGGCCAAGCAGCGGAAGGGGGGAACTCCGGTACCACTCCGGACTCGGACCCTAATCCGGTAATGAATACGGACCATCTTCCTCCGGCTGAGAATCAGGAGGAGAATCGGTTCAGAACCAAATTTGAAGCGGAGAACGACCCGAATAAGCCGCCAACCACAATGTAATAATAAAAACCGGGAGCCCGATACCACAGGCGCTCCCGGTTTTTGTATTTAAATGATTATCTGGCGATCTTCTGCTTCTCCCGCAGCACGCGCTGAATATCGCGCTGAGCGTCGCGCTTGGCGGCGGCGTCGCGTTTGTCGTACTGCTTCTTCCCTTTGCCGAGGCCAAGGAGCAGCTTGGCGTAGCCGTTCTTGATGTAGATCTTGAGCGGCACGATGGAGTAGCCTTCCTGCTTGGACAGGCCAAGCAGCTTGTTGATTTGCGCTTTGTGCATCAGCAGCTTCCGCGTCCGGGTCGGGTCGGTCGGATTGTACCGGTTGCCCTGCTCGAACGGGCTGATATGCATGTTATGGATGTGGATCTCCCCGTTACGGATCGTCGCAAATGCGTCGCCGATATTCACCCGGGCGTTGCGGATCGATTTGATCTCGGTCCCGGTGAGCACCATGCCCGCCTCGTAGGTATCCTCGATGAAATAGTCATGGGAAGCTTTTTTGTTCTGGGCCAGCACTTTGCCGTCATTTTTCTTCGCCATGTTCATCCCCCTCATCCTTTAAGCTAATCGCTCTTCAATCTGGTCAACACACATATGCATGCCAGACATTAATTGTATCAACTCTACAGGCCAAAATCAAGAAAAGCCCCCGACTTACAGGGGCAGATCCCGCCTCCGGAACAAAAACACCGCAAGTGCGAACGTCACCAGTCCGATCGCCGCCAGAATCGTAAAGCTCAACCCTAAATTGACCGTTCCCTCAATGATTTCACCCGGTCTATATAAGGAAAAGAACGAAATATCCCGCATCCATTCGATCTTATCGCTAAACTTGCCGATCAGGTCCAGACTGAAAAAGCCAAAAGTGATGAAGCCGGAGATGCCGAGCGCCCTCTTTTCGTCATTAGACACCGAGGACACCAGAAACGTAATTCCCCCAACCGCAAAAAACAGCAGAAACGCCGCCGCATTTATTTCAATGAAACGTGCGGTATTAAACTCGTATTCCCCACGCAAAAACCAGGCATTACCCGCAAAGCCCGCCAGCGCCGTCACGGCCATGATCATGAATAACCCCGCTACCAGTACAACGGCCTGCGTCAAAGCGACCTTCGTTCTTGTCGTCGGAGTGGACAGCAAATAAGCCATGGAGCCCTGATCGACCAGTTTGGCCACAAGCTGCGTGGACAACTGCACAATGACGATGGCGAGCAGAAGAACCAGAATCAGCCCATAATATTCCCCTGAGATGAAGGCCTCCGCCGACCCGAACCCGCTTAACGAAAAAGCCCGCATAATCCCTTCCGGCATGGCTGCAACCAGGGCGTCGATTTCCGCGACATTTTTGCCGATACTGGGGTAAATCCAGAACATTATCAGCGTGTAAAAAGCGGACCCGAACGCGTAATTCATGAACGTCTTCATATTCACTTTCATCATTTGCTTGAACAGAATCGCATTCATTAGGCCGTCCCCTCCCGGTCATAATAATTCATGAATATATCCTCGAGGTTCTGTGTAGAAATATCGATATTGCTTACCCGGTATTTGGCCGTTTCCGACACGAAGCGGTCGTAATTGCCTTGAACGGCCACCCGGACCCGGGGCCCGCTGCCGCTATCCTGCGCCACGGGCTCTACCTGCAAACCGGAAGTGTTTATAAACGCCCGCATCTCGCTTACATCCCCAAAAGTCACTTCAAACAGCTTCCGCTGCATCGATTGCAGCTCGTGAATATTTTTGACCGCAATGATCCTGCCGTCCTTGATAATCGCCGCCCGGTCGCAGGTCCGTTCGATTTCCGGAAAGCTGTGCGAGGACATAAGGAACGTGGTGCCACGGGCTTTTTCCGCGAGTACGATTTCTATGAAAACCTTCTGCATCAGCGGATCCAACCCGGAGGTCGGCTCATCCAAAATAATGACCGCGGGCTCGTGCATGAATGCCGCGACGATCCCGACCTTTTGCTTCATGCCTTTAGACATTTTCCGGATGGGCGTATCGACGTCGAATTGGAGAAGTTCGATCAGATGGTTCCGCTTCGAAGGTTCTTTGACCCCCTGCATCTTGGCCATGAAATCGAGGAACGATTTTCCCGTCATCCCGTCAAAAAAAGCGATCTCCCCCGGCAGGTACCCGACCATGGACTGCACCTTGCCCTGCTCCTTCCAAGTGTCGAGCCCGCCGATCTTCACCACGCCTTGGTCCGGCTTCATAAAGCCCATAATATGACGGATCGTAGTCGATTTCCCCGCTCCGTTCGGCCCCAGAAATCCGAATACCTCCCCTTGCTTTACCGAAAACGAAACATCAAAAATTCCTTTCCCGCCCGGAAACGTCTTCGTCAAATGCTCCACGGTCAGCATACAGCGCTCTCCCTCCAAAAATTGAAGAAATGAAATATTCAGATCGATTTATTTCATATGTTATAATATACCTGAGCTATACATGCGTCAATGATTTTATGAAATATATTTATTAATTCATTTCATAAATTATTTTCAGGAGGTAAAAGTGAACGATACCAGGAACGGTTTTGAGAAGAGGGCCCAGCGGATCAAAGATAAAATTATGCGGACCACGTTGGACATGCTGCGGACATCGGACCCGAAGCGTATTCGGATTGCCGATATCTCCAAGATGGCCAAAGTCTCGCAAGTCACGATCTACAACTATTTCGGAAGCAAGGAAGCGCTGATGCGGGAAGTGTTCATCGGCTACATCGATAAAGCGATTGCCGAATTCATCGAGTTCATGGATGGTCACCATACGTTGAAGGAGAAGATCGAGTACATTATTTTTCTCGAAAAAGAAGCCTACAGCGACCTTCCTCCCGGCACCATCAAAGACCTTGTCGAAGAGGATCCCGAGCTGGCCGCCTATATCGAAAAAGTGTACCGGGAATATACGGCCCCGCTGGTAACCCGCATCATCGAGGAAGGCAAAGCCAGCGGCGAAATCTCCCCGGACATGCCCGTGGAGAACGTGCTGGCCTTCATCCAGCTCTATATGAACCAATACCAAGCCATCCTCGCCATGGCCGCCCAAACCCCCGACCGGGAAAAGTTCCTTGAGGGCATGGTGCACATGTTTTTCTATGGGATATGCGGGAAAGAGTAAAGTCGCCCTGTATGTTCATGTATCACAAGATATGTCTTAACCTGTCACACGGCGGATCGTCCTTGTGCCATAGACAATTTAAAAGAATGTCTTTCAAAGAGTGGACACGTTTCTGTGAGAGAGATATTGTCCCTGTCTGTCCAAATAACCAATATATTGATGGATCTTTTGATTTATCAACCACATATCGATATTAATTGCTGCGACAGTAAATTGTCCTAGTGTCCACCTTTCAGATGGACATTCGGATGATTTGTCCGCAATAAGCGCACAATTACGAAAGATAAAAACAGGCCGGGGACCGTCAACATTGACGGTTCCCCGGCCTGCTTGGCATGCCGCAGACTTTAAAAGTGCGGCAGTGGCTATTTTTTCTTCTTGCGCACGAACGCGGCCGTGCCGTTGTTGCTTTTGCCCTTGCCGCCCCGCTTCTTGCGCGGGGACGGCGCGGCGCCCTCATCGGCGCTGCCGCCGCCGATGAAGATCCCGCTCGCGGACGTCTTCTTCCGCCGCGAGCCGGACTTGCCGCCTTCTCCGGGGCGGTAGCTCCCGGAGTCGCGGCTGAACCCGGCCGGCCCGGAGGCGGTGTAGCCGCCCTTGCCGGAGCCGAACCCGAAGCTCACGGCGGCCGGTGCGGCTTCGCCGCCCCCCGGGGCCGTGTCGCTTCGGCCGGTGCCGCCCGCGACGCTTCGCTTGCTGCGCTTGCCGCGGCCCGCCGCCGCTGCGCCGGGCGCTGCGGCTTCACCAGGCCCGTGTGCTCCGCCACGGGCTGCGGCCGCGCCGCCTTTGCCGGCCTTGCCGGCGCGTCCCGCCTTGCCGCCTTTGCCGCCGGCTTTGGCGGTTCGTTTACCGCCGCCGCGCCCGCCGGCGGCGCCTTCAAATCCGCCGCCATTCCCGTTATCCCGGCGGCGCGGCTTCATGTCGACCATCTCGAAATCAATCGTATGGTCGTCCATGTTCACGCGGGCTACGCGGATCTTTACCTCATCGCCGATGCGGTAAATCTTCGACGTACGCTCGCCGATCAGCGCCATATGCTGCTCATGGAAGTGGTAATAATCGTCCGTCATCGCACTGAGACGGATCAGTCCTTCCACCGTGTTCTCAAGCTCGATGAACATCCCGAAGCTCGTCACGCTGCTGATCATGCCGGGGAACTCTTCCCCGACCTTATCCAGCATGAACTCCGCCTTCTTGAGCTGTTCCGTATCGCGCTCCGCGTCCACGGCGACCCGCTCCCGCTCAGACGACTGTTGCGCGATCTCTTGCATCCGGCTGGCCAGATACTCCTGCCGGTCCTCCGGCAGCGTCCCGCCGTGCTCGATCACCTCACGGATGATCCGGTGGATCACCAGGTCGGGATAACGGCGGATCGGCGATGTGAAGTGCGTGTAGAATTCCGCCGCCAGACCGAAATGCCCGGTGCTCTCGGCGTCGTATTTCGCCTGCTTCATCGACCGCAGCATCATCGTGCTGATCACCGTCTGCTCCTTCGTCCCCTGGATATCCTCCAGCAGCGTTTGCAGCGCGCGCGGATGCACCTTGTTGCTCTTTCCGCCTTTGACCACATAGCCGAAATTGGCGACGAAGGCCATGAAATTCATCAATTTCTCCTGATCGGGGTCCTCGTGGATCCGGTAAATAAACGGTACCTTCAGCCAGTGGAAATGCTCCGCCACCGTCTCGTTCGCCGCAAGCATAAATTCCTCGATAATCTGTTCCGCGATCGACCGCTCGCGCTTGACGATGTCGACCGGCTTGCCGTTCTCGTCTACGATCACCTTCGATTCCTCAAAATCGAAATCGACCGCCCCGCGCCGCATCCGGTTCGCCCGCAGTTTAAGCGCCAGCTCCTTCATGAGCTGGAACGTCTCGACCAGGTGGCTGTAACGCGCCGTAACTTCGGGGTCTTCCTCCTGCAAAATTTTTCGCACATTCGTATACGTCATGCGCTCCGTCGTCCGGATCACGCTCGTAAATACATCATGCTTTACGACCTTCATATGCTCATCGAATTCCATCTCGCAGGACAGCGTAAACCGGTCCACCTTCGGATTGAGCGAGCAGATCCCGTTGGACAGCCGGTGCGGCAGCATCGGGATCACGCGGTCGACCAGGTACACGCTGCAGCCGCGGTTGTACGCTTCCTGATCCAGCTTCGAATTCTCGCGTACATAATAGCCAACGTCCGCGATATGTACCCCGAGCTGAATATGCCCGTTCGGCAACCGCTCCACGTTGACCGCGTCGTCCAGGTCTTTGGCGTCTTCGCCGTCGATCGTCACGATCGTCTTGCTGCGCAGATCACGCCGCCCTTGCTTGGCAATCTCCGCTTCGTCGATTACCTCCGGAGCTTCCTGCGCTTCGGCCATCACATCCTCGGGGAAAGCCTCCGGCAGTTGATGTTTGCGGATGATCGACAAAATATCGACCCCCGGGTCGTCCTTATGCCCAAGGATCTCGATGATCTCGCCTTCCGCCGCCGAGCGGCCTTCCGGATAGCTGACGATCCGGGCGACGACCTTCTCCCCGTCAACCGCGCCGCCAAAAGCCCCCTGCGGCACGAAAATATCCCGGTTGATCCGTTTGTCGTCCGGAATAACGAACCCGTAAGACTCGTGGTGCTGAAAAAGGCCGACCACCTGGGTCACCGCCCGGCTGACGATCCGCACGACCTCGCCTTCCAGCTTGCCGCCCCCGGGGCTTTTCGAGCTGACGCGTACGAGTACCGTATCCCCGTTCATCGCGCTCTTCAGATCGTTTGCGTGAATATATACATCCGGATGCTCCCGGTCATCGGGAATCAGGAAGGCGAAGCCTTTGGCATGCGCCTGCAGACGGCCGCGCACCAAGTCCATCCGTTCCGGCATTCCGTAACGGTTCGTGCGCGTCAAAATAATTTGGCCCTCCTGCTCCAAACGGTTCAGCAGCTTCAGGAATTCTTTGAACCCGGCGGCATCCGTAATATGAAAATGCTCCTCCAGCTCCTGGTATGTCATTGGCTTGTAAGCCGTCTCCCGCATGAATGCGAGCAGCTCTGTTTCTGTTATCATTTGCTCACCTCGGCCGGCCTGTCCACCGGCAAATATTATTTGTGTAAGATAATTTCCATGAATTACCCCTCATCTATATACCCTAGTATACACGAAATCAACCCTCGGCATCCGTTTCCCTCGATTTTGAAAACACGAGTTTTTAAATTGGAATACTTGATATCCTAAAATTTTCCTCACAAAAAACCGAAATAATGATAAGATAAATCCAAAATTACTAGAGGGAGTTTATATGGACAATCTTAGCATCTTACAAAGGCGCAACAAATTGTTTGTCAAAATCATCTGGATCATGGTCGCGTTAGGGGTAGTGACCGACTTGATGATCGGAGTCGGCACCGCCATGCTGGTTACGCTGCTCCTTGTCGGCGGGGTCTGCTGTTCGATCGCCACTTATATGACGTATTCCAACAAGGGCACCCAATATGTGATGTTCGTGATTCCCACCATCGCAGCGCTGCTGACGTTTCTGCTGATTTATCAGGACCCGGAGCCGATCGTCGGCACTTACCTGCTCGTTTACGTCAATATTGCGTTAATGACCCTTTATTCCAACTATAAGCCGATCGTCCTTGCCGGCGTTCTCGGCCTCGTAATTACTACATACTTTTACTTTACCCCTTTCTACCATGATAAAATGTTCTCCCGGGAGCCGCTGAGCTACCTGCTGCTCTTCTTGTGCTTCACTACCGTGGCGCTGGCATTCGCCGCCCGCTTCAGCGAGAAGCTCCAGAAGACTGTGCTGGACAAGCAGCGGGATACCGAAGCCGCCAAACAGCGGGGCGACGAGATACTCGCCGGTTTGCAGGCTTCGCTCGAGGTACTGAACCGCCTCAGCACCCAGCTTCGAGACAATGTCAACGTCACCGGCTCCATCTCCAAGGAGATCACCGCAACGTTCGGCAGCGTCTCCTCGACGATGGAACGTCAAACCCACGGCCTGCAGGAAACCTCCGAATCCGTGCAGACCGTCAGCCGGATCGTGGAGAGCACCGCGGGCAGCTCTTCGGAATTGCAGCAGCTGTCGCAGGAAATGCTCCTGAACACGGAAGCCGCGGGAAGACGGATGACTTCGCTGTCCGAGCAAATCGGCAACCTGCAGTCGGTGATCACCGCCACGGTGACCCAGATGAAGCAGTTAAGCGATCAGAATCAGGAGATCAGCCAGATCGTCGATACGATTCAAAGCATATCCAACCAGACGAACCTGCTCGCCATGAACGCGGCGATCGAAGCGGCCCATGCCGGCGAACACGGCAAAGGGTTTGCCGTTGTCTCCACGGAGATTCGCAAGCTGGCGGAAAGCTCCCGGCAGTCCACCGAGCGGATCAACCATATTCTTGCCGACGTCATCGGCAAAATCAACAATGTCGCGGAACAAATTACAGTGGGGCGCGAAGCGGTCGATATCGGCAAGGAGGAAGCCAAAGAGGTGCATGAGATTGTGGAGAGAGTCGGAGGCAACGCCGTCTCCGTCAGCCGGCAATCGGATCATCTCGACGCTTCCGTCAAGCAAATGAAGGAGAATTACGCCCGGATTATGGCGGAGATTCTGTCAGTCGCCGAAGGCACGGAGCACAATATGAGCGCGGCGGAGGAAATATTGGCGGGCATCGAAGCCCAGGACGGCAAAATTCACGAGATTATTCAGCATTACGAGGACCTGGATAACTTGATCTTGACGCTCTCCAAGACGGCGGGAGCGCAGGACAAAGCTTAACCATCATTTGTCCCTAAATAAATGGAGGGTGTTCCCGGCCAGTAACCTGGAGCGGGGACACCCCTTTTTTCGTGAATAATATGTATCTTCATAAAAAACTTATAAAATCGGCAAATGCGCCCCTTTGGCCTTGGTCGTTTCCATGAACCATTCATAGCTTTCCTTATGCTCATAAAACTCGGCCGCATGAATGATCGCCGGAATCACATCGGCTCCCTTATAGAAGAACCGCTCGCCCACCCGCGACATCGGCACGTGAAAAGATATTTTCAGCGCCCGGAACAGTACCGGTTCCAATAGGGTTACATAATTGCGAATGTTCCTCTCTTCGGCGAACAATACGATGGTCGCCAGCAGGCGGTCCAGATTTTTGCCACGATGCTCCTTATGCAGCGCCACCTTGTCCACTTCCACCGTCCGCCACGGATCGGCGAGGATCGCCGGATGCTCATTGAACGGTGCAAGCCGGTTCAGCCCGGTCATCTCCGGAGTATAAGGCTTCATTTCCACCGTCGCTACCGGCATCTCGGCCTCATCGAAAACAAGGCAACGCCCCACAGCCTCCTCGGAAAATTCAAGTTCGAATCCCTGCTCCAGCCAGGCTTCCGTCCAGATCTTGTTAAACATCAATTCTTCTTCAACCGTCTCCACCAGCTTGTACATGTTTTTCGCTCCTTTTCTTTCTTTTTCAGCAAATGCCGCAAAGGATTTGCCGGGAGGTGATGTTTATACCAAAATTGTAATATTTTTGCGCTTGGGAGACAATATCTTACATCACTTTTTCTGGAAATGTCGGAAAACAAAAAAAGGACAGCGCCGGAGTCATTCCAGCACTGCCCTATTTCAGGTTGTTCATTTGTCAAAATGGATTAACTTTGCACGATCGCAACGACGATCGAAAGAATAAAGAATCCGACGGCCAAGCCGACGGTCACCCGTTCCAGAACGAGTTCCATCCCCCGCGCCTTCGTCTTGCCGAAAAGATGTTCCGCACCCCCGGAGATGGCACCGGAAAGACCCGCGCTCTTCCCTTTCTGCAGCAGAACTACCGCAATCAGACCGATGGAGAAAATAATAAGCAATACTTCCAAAAAGATATTCACCCAATCCACCTCCTAAGTGAGAACACTTCAAAATCTATGTTCGTTATACATCATCATATATGATACAAAACAGCACTATTATTTTAGCATACCCCCGGCGAAATAACAACCGAACCCGGACAATCCAATATTCCTTTTTTTCAACAGGAATCGGCAAGATTGTTATCGAATTCACTAATAAAGGAGGGTATTTATATGATTTTCAAGAAAATGAAGAATTACCTTTTCGATCATACAAAGACCGTAAGAGGTATGACCTATGCGACCGCTTGGTTACTCTGTTTTACTTTAGTGGCTGGAGCTTTTCTTAACACAACTCCGTCAGCCTATGCAAAGAGCGCCAATACCTCCGGTTTTACGGACGACCAATTGGAGGCCTTGGATTACCTCAATGAAATACGTGGCAAAGTCGGGGTCCTTCCGGTGAGGTTAAACGCAGCGATTTCCAAAGCTGCTGAAGCTCATGCTGCCTATTACAATTTAAATAAGGGGCTGAATGTCAACTACCATTCGGAGCTGGCGGGAACCCCGGGTTTTACGGGAGGATCCGCCAAAGAACGGATAGAGGCTGCCGGCTATATATCCGAGAGCCGGTTTTTCGGCTTCGGTGAAGTTATGAGTTTTCAGCAAACAAACAGTACCGATGCCATTCAAAGCTGGCTTGATACCGCCTACCATCGCGATATAATCCTGAGCCCCAGTTATGATGAAATCGGAATCGGCTTGGTTGACGGAACGGCGGTGCTGGATGCCGTAGGTTCCACTTCATCTCCGATTTCGGGCGGCATTTCCGTGTACCCTTATGATGGACAAACCGAAGTACCCGTTGGTTTTTACGGCAATGAATATCCAAACCCGCTGGATCAGTTTCATGCCGATTATTCGGGGTATATTTTATCCGCCTCAACCGAAGGTGAAATGACCTCACATCAAGCGGTAATTAAGGATGAAAACGGCACCGAAGTTCCCTACTTTGAAGAACTGTATTCCGATAACACCCTGTTCTTATTCCCCAAGTCCGTCCTGAAAGGATATCATACATACACGGTAACATTGAAGTATCAAACCAATAATACGCCGGGGCTTCAAACCAAGACTTGGTCTTTCACCACCGGAAAAGGGCAAACCACAACCCGGCTGCTGCCTGATTTCGGCGAAATAACGCTTAACGAAGGCGAACAGACCCAATTGAATTTTCAAGGTAAATATAGCGATGGTACATCCAGGACAATAGACGGTGGAATCCTCTACACCATCACTGACCCGACAGGCTTGCAGATCTCGTCAACTGGAGTGCTTACCGCCCTAAAGGCCGGCGATTACACCGTTACGGCAACCGTTGACAATCAATCGACGCGGATTGCAATCAAAGTATATTCAAAATGGAAAATCAAAGTATACAGCGGCACGGCAGAGCGGCCTTCCGATATTACCGGCCACCCTCTACAAGACAGTATCGAATGGGGGCTTCGTACAGGGATTATCGCCCCTGCCGATGACGGTTTGTTTCATCCGGACGACTCTGTCAGCGAGGCGCAATTTTGGACGATGCTGCTCAGAACTTATAACGTCAACATCCAAGCCTACAATCCGGTCAAGCTTAACCATTGGGCCGATGGAGCTTATTTCATCGCCAAAGCGCGAAATTATCCGCTGCTTGGGATCAATAATGAAGCAAATCGTAATCTTCCCGTTACTCGCCAGCAGGTAGCGGAAATTGTGTCGGCAGCAGACGGCATGAATATCGACGGGTCAAATGCGATTACCTATGTATTGGCCAAAAATTATATGCTGGGTGTGAATGAATTATCCCTCATAGGGTTCCAAGGGTCCAAGAAGATCACTCGGGCCGAAGCACTGCAAATTCTCCAACATTTGCAGCAAACTTTGAGCGAATTGCGCGGCCGTCCGGCTAGTCCAACCCCAGAGTCTTCGCTGCCTGAAATGCCGACGAGACAAATATACGTTAAACCCGCTGAACTTGTAGATCGAAGTATATATGCTGAGTTTCACGCTGATGGTACGCTGGTGGTAGAGGGGAAATTCAGCGAATTTGCGGGTCAAAGCTATATGCTAAAGATTCAAGCGGCGGGTACGGTTCCCAAACAGCTTGAAGATATCGATGTTACCTTCGATAGTCAGGGCCGGTTCAAAGCGGAAGCTGGTCCTTATAAAGCCGACGTTTTAAATCTTGATTTATACACGCCTTCAATGATTTATTTTACGCCCGTAAAGTATAATACGATAACCGACAATCAATACTGAGCCAAAAAGTAAAAACCGAAGTAAACGAGACTTCCCGGATCGTTTAGCTTCGGTTTTATTTTGTATACCCGGTCTAAGCATTTACACCTTTCAATTTATACACCCGGGCTTCGTAAGGACGCAAGGAAAGCTCGTGGAAATCCTCATCCGGCGAAGCCTCGTAATTGCCGATCAGCAGTTCTTTGCTTTGGAAGTTGATTGCGGGCTCCAGCTTGAATTGCGCCGGATTTTCATAGAAATTCAAGATTACCAGCAGCTGCTCATCGCCCCATTTACGGGTATATGCGAAGATTTGCTCGTCAGTTTCATTCAAAAGCGTGTAATCGCCATAGACGATGATGTCGTGCTTTTTGCGCAGCTCGATCAGCTTCTTGTAGTAATAGAACACCGAATCAGGATCGCCCAGCGCTTTCTCCGCATTGATTTCCTTGTAATTCGGATTGACGGCAAGCCAAGGCGTTCCGGTCGTGAATCCGGCCTGGGGTTCCGCGTTCCATTGCATCGGCGTTCTGGCGTTATCGCGCCCTTTGGCATAGATTGATTCCATGATGTCGGCAACGTCATGCCCTTTGCTCAAGTAATCTTTGTACATGTTGAGCGTTTCAATGTCCTTGTACTCTTCAATTTTTTCGAAACGGACATTGGTCATGCCGATTTCCTCGCCCTGGTAAATATACGGCGTACCTTGGAGAGTATGGAGAAGCGTCGCCAGCATTTTCGCCGATTCGTTGTGATATTTCCCGTCATTGCCGAACCGGGACAGCAGGCGCGGCTGATCGTGATTGTTCAAATAAATGCTGTTCCACGCTTTGCCGTTCAGCTTCGTTTGCCATTTGCTCACCATTTCCTTGAATTGCGTCAGCTTCCATGGCGTCACTTCCCATTTGCCCGTCGGACCCGAATCAATGCCCATCCATTCGAATTGGAACACCATATTCAGCTCGCCGCGGTCGCCTCCCGCGAACAAAATCGCATCCTCCGGAGATACGTCAACGGCCTCCCCGACCGTCATAATATCGTATTTTGACAGCACTTCCCGGTTCATTTCCTGCAAAAATTCATGCACCCGCGGGCCGTTGATGTAATGCTCGCCGCCCCCCGAGCCGTCCGAGGAGTCCGGCAAGCCCGGCGTCTTGGAAATCAGGTTGATGACATCCATCCGGAAGCCGTCGATCCCCTTATCCAGCCACCAGGTCATCATGTCGTATACCTCGCGCCGTACCTGCGGGTTCTCCCAGTTCAAATCCGGCTGCTTGGTGGAAAACAGATGGAGGAAATATTCATCCGTCCCCTCGTCATACTTCCACGCCGAACCGCTAAAGAAAGAGCCCCAGTCGTTCGGCTCCTTGCCGTCCTTGCCCGGGCGCCAAATGTAATAATCCCGGTACGGATTATCCTTGGATTTACGCGATTCGACGAACCAGGCGTGCTCATCGGAGCTGTGGTTCACCACGAGGTCCATAATCAGCTTCATCCCCCGCTCATGCAGTCCGGCAAGCAGATCCTCCCAATCTTTCATCGTGCCGAATTCGTCCATGATCCCTTGATAGTTGCTGATATCATACCCGTTGTCGTCGTTCGGCGACTCATACACCGGACACAGCCACACCACATCGACGCCAAGCGTTTTCAAGTAATCCAATTTGGAGATAATCCCCCGCAGATCCCCGACCCCGTCACCGTTGCTGTCCATGAAGCTCCGCGGGTAAATTTGATATACGACGCTTTCCTTCCACCATTTCTTCTCCATCTTTGCTTCCTCCTTATATAATAACTCTTTCGTGTTAGACAATAGTTCTCGTTCTCGCACCAGGCACTCCCGGCCGCCTCATTTGATTCTTGTTCCATACCCATTTGGTTTATTATTACCCCGGAGTCCTTGTTCTACTTTAAGCTTCGGAAGTGACGGAAGTGCTGAAAGTGCCAGAAGTGCTGAAAGTGCCAGAAGTGCTGAAAGTAATAAAGTACCGGAAGTACCGAGGTCCGGAAGCACGTAAACGTTTACGTAGTGCTCATAAAAATAAATAGCGGCAATTTCGGCTCTTATTTGAGAAAAATCGCGGCGTGGCAGGAAAATAAGGGCCTTTTGGGCCGCTATTTCCGCAAAAAGCAGGCCATCTGCCCCTTTTGGACCGGATTTTCTATAAATAGCGTCCTAAACGGCCCTTATTTAGCTCCCATTCTGCTAAAACGGCGAAATAAGTGCCTTTTGGGCCGCTATTGGGTGCGGGCGGGCCGGCCTAACAGGTTGGGCCCGGGTTAAACCGGTCGGGGCGATCCGGGAGCAGCCAGTGGCATACCACTGCCCACTGGCTGTCATCCGGGGCATCGCCAGACGGAATCCAGCGACCCGCAGCGGCTCCGCCACCCGCACGCTTATACCTTAAACCGGGCGGCACCACCGTCTACAGTCGGAGTGCCGCCCGCCCTTGCCGCATCATGGCCCGGGCGGAGCCGGCAGCGCCCGCACCGTCTGCCGCTCGATGATCCGATGCGGCAGAATCTCGCTCGCCGCGGGCGCGCCCGAGTCTAGCATCGCGATCAGCTTGCGCGATGCGAGCTCGCCCATCTCGCGGAGCGGCTGGGCGACCGTGGTGAGCGGCGGATTGCTCATCTCCGCCAGCTTCAGGTCGTCGTAGCCGACGACCGACAGCTGCTCGGGCACGGCAATCCCCAGCTTCGCCGCCGCAGAGATGACGGCGATCGCCATCTCGTCGGCGGCGGCGAACACGGCCGTCACGTCGGGGGCGGCCGTCAGCAGCCGCTCCGCCGCGCGCAAGCCGCCGTCGAACGTGAAGCCGCCGTCCTGCATCAGCTCCTCCCGGAGCGGGATGCCGTGATCGCGGAGCGCCTGGCGGAAGCCCTCGTATCGCGGCTGCCCCGCGATCCGGTCGCTCTCCGCGCCGCCGATCATGGCGATCCGCCGGTGCCCCCGGCGGATCAGATATTCGGCCGCGTCGTACGCCGCCTGCCGGTCGTCCACTTTGATGTATGGCACATCATCAAACTCCGACTTCGTCGCCACCAGCACCAGCGGAACATTCATCGCCCGGACCACCTCATTGTATTCCGGCTCCAGCAAACCGCTGGAAAAAATAATCCCGTCAACCTGCTTCTCGCGCAACAGTTGCAGGTACTTCATCGTCCGCTTCCCGTCTTCCGCGGTATTGCAGACGATTACACTGTAATTATGCTCCTGCGCCACGCTCTCGATGCCGTGCAGGATTAGCGAGGAGAACGAGCTGGACACACTTGGAAACAGGACGCCGATCGTCTCCGTCCGTTTATTCACCAGCCCCCGGGCGATCGCGTTCGGCTGGTAGCCCAGCTCTTCCACGGCCTGCAATACTTTCCGTTTCGTGTCTTCCGAGTAACCCGGCAGATTGTTCAGCACCCGGGATACCGTGGCTACGGACACGCCAACCTTTTTCGCCACATCTTTAATCGTTGAACTCATCGGTTATTCCTCTTTTAAAATCATATCGATTTACATACGGATAATGTAAACGTTTAACTAAACTATAATTTACTGCCCCCTCCTTGTCAATCGGAACAAAAAAGAACCCCTCCGAACGAATCGGAAGGGTTCTTTAGCTGAATCGCTATCGAAAATCTTAGCGATTCAGGTTGTAGAAGGAATTCAAGCCGTTGTATTGAGCCAGTTCGCCCAGTTGATCCTCGATGCGGAGCAATTGGTTGTACTTCGCAATACGGTCGGTACGGGAAGGCGCACCGGTTTTGATTTGGCCTGCGTTGGTTGCAACAGCGATATCGGCGATCGTGCTGTCTTCGGATTCACCGGAACGGTGGGAGACAACAGCAGTGTAGCCTGCGCGTTTCGCCATTTCGATCGCGTCGAATGTTTCAGTCAGCGTACCGATTTGGTTTACTTTGATCAAGATGGAGTTACCGATGCCGTCTTTGATACCTTTTTCAAGACGCTCGGTGTTGGTTACGAACAAGTCGTCGCCAACGAGTTGGATTTTGCTGCCCAGTTTCTCGGTAAGCAGTTTCCAACCTTCCCAGTCGTCTTCGGAGCAGCCGTCTTCGATCGTGATGATCGGATATTTGTCTACCCAAGAAGCAAGCAGGTCAACGAATTCCGCGGAAGTGAAGGATTTGCCTTCGCCTTCGAGGTGGTATTTGCCGTCCTTGAAGAACTCGGTGGAAGCGACGTCCATACCCAAGAATACGTCAACGCCCGGTTTGTAGCCGGCTTTTTCGATAGCTTCCATGATCGAGGACAAAGCGTCTTCGTTGGAAGTGAAGTTAGGAGCAAAACCGCCTTCGTCGCCGACAGCCGTGTTCAGGCCTTTAGCTTTCAGAACGGATTTCAGGTTGTGGAAAATTTCCGCGCCTGTGCGAAGAGCTTCCTTGAAGGAAGGAGCGCCAACAGGCAGAATCATGAACTCTTGTACGTCAACGTTGTTGTCGGCATGAGCGCCGCCGTTCACGATGTTCATCATTGGAACAGGCAGTTGTTTCGCGTTGAATCCGCCGAGGTAAACGTACAGCGGCAGGTCCAAAGCGTCGGCAGCCGCGCGGGCTACAGCCATGGATACGGCCAGGATGGCGTTTGCGCCCAGTTTGCCTTTGTTAGGCGTACCGTCCAAAGCGATCATCAATTTGTCGATGCCGAGTTGGTCAAGCGCGTCCATACCGATGACTTCAGGTGCGATGATTTCGTTGACGTTCTCAACGGCTTTCAGCACGCCTTTACCGAGGTAACGGGATTTGTCGTCGTCGCGAAGCTCAACGGCTTCGTGTGCGCCCGTGGAAGCGCCGGAAGGAACGATCGCGCGTCCGATTGCGCCGGACTCCAGATATACTTCAACTTCTACTGTCGGGTTGCCGCGGGAGTCGAGGACTTCGCGAGCGTATACATCAGAAATAATAGTCATTTGTATATTCTCCTTTGTGAGTAATAGATTATTATTCAAAGTGTTTCCAAAAAAACGCCAACGGACACCTGGACCGCTATTTCGGCCAAAACCGGGAATGATCGCAAGCTAACGGACATACGCGTTTCTTATTAACCTGCATGAGCCGACAAATGACCCTGCAACAGATCCATAAGGGATATCATGTCCGTTAAAAAGTGAAACACCGGTGATTTCGGCATAGGTAACTTCCACCGGGTCCGTTAGCCGAAATGCAAAAGTTGATTCAACGTCAGCTTTACCCTTCAGCCTTCGCCTTAGGCTTTACGGCCGGCGATC
The DNA here is from genome assembly GCF_036553665.1 of Paenibacillus haidiansis. NCBI lineage: Bacteria > Bacillati > Bacillota > Bacilli > Caryophanales > Paenibacillaceae > Paenibacillus > Paenibacillus haidiansis. The sequence continues at coordinate 47,956 of NZ_JAZHPZ010000023.1, forward strand.
ATCGACTGACCGGTCATTTCCGCCGGTTGCGGCAAGCCCATCAGATCGAGGAGTGTTGGAGCCACGTCGGCAAGAATGCCGCTTTCGCGCAGGATCACGTTCTCGTCGGTGACGATAAACGGAACCGGGTTGGTCGTATGCGCGGTAAACGGACGGCCTTGTTCGTCAAATACCATATCCGCGTTACCGTGGTCGGCGATGATGATGACAACGCCGCCTTTCGCCTTAACGGCGTCTACGACTTTACCCACGCATTCATCGGTCACTTCAACCGCCTTCTTCGTCGGCTCCAGCATACCGGAGTGTCCGACCATGTCCGGGTTGGCGAAGTTGAGGATGATCGCGTCATGTTTGTCGGCTTCGATCTCTTTCACGCAAGCTTCCGCTACTTCATACGCGCTCATCTCCGGCTTCAAGTCGTAAGTGGCGACTTTCGGCGAATTGATCAGGATGCGCGTTTCGCCCGGAAGCTCGACATCGCGTCCGCCGCTGAAGAAGAACGTCACGTGCGGATACTTCTCGGTTTCCGCGATGCGAAGCTGCTTCTTGCCGTGCTGCACAAGCACTTCACCGAAGGTGTTGTCAAGGTTCTTAGGCGAATAAGCCACATATCCTTTAACGGATTCGGCGAACAGCGTCAGGCAGACAAAATGCAGATCCTTCGGAAACTTAGGTCCACGGTCAAAGCCTTGGAAGTCTTCATTCGTGAACACGTTCGACAATTGGATCGCCCGGTCGGGACGGAAGTTCAGGAATATGACGGAGTCGCCGGATTCCACCAGACCGATCGGTTGATCATGCCCGTCGACGATGACGGTCGGCATCACGAATTCGTCGTACACCGATGCCTCGTACGATTCCGTTACGGCCGTAAGCGGATCGGTATATTTCGGGCCTTCGCCGTATACCATTGCACGGTACGATTTCTCGACGCGTTCCCACCGTTTGTCGCGGTCCATCGCGTAATAACGCCCTTGAACCGTCGCGATCTTGCCTACGCCCACTTCGTTGATCTTAGCGATCAAACGCTCGATATATCCTCTGGCGCTGTCCGGAGCGACGTCGCGTCCGTCCAGGAAAGCATGGATATATACTTCTTGCATATCTTCCTTCTTGGCCAGGTCGAGCATAGCAAGCATGTGGTCGATGTGGCTGTGAACGCCGCCATCGGACAGCAAGCCGTACAGGTGAAGCTTCTTGCCTTTCGACTTCGCGCTGCGAACCGCATCAACCAGCGTTTCGTTCTGGAAGAATTCGCCTTCACGGATCGACTTGGAAATCCGGGTCAAATCCTGATACACGATCCGGCCGGCACCGATGTTCAAATGGCCCACTTCGGAGTTACCCATTTGTCCATCCGGCAAACCAACGGCTTCACCGCTGGCGGTCAAAGTCGTGTTCGGATATTGCTTCAAGTAACGGTCGTAGTTAGGCTTGTTTGCCTGAGCGACCGCGTTGCCTTCCACTGTATTGCGAAGTCCGAAGCCGTCCATGATGATAAGCGCTACTGGTTTTGGAGCCATCTTACTTCGCCCCCTCGACCAATTGAATATAGGAAGCCGGCTGCAAGCTGGCGCCGCCCACGAGCGCGCCGTCGATGTCGCTTTGGCCCATATATTCCTTCACGTTTTCCGGCTTCACGCTGCCGCCGTATTGGATACGGATTTTATCCGCTACATCCGTACTGTACAGATCTTTAACCAAGCTGCGGATGTAAGAGATCACTTCGTTGGCATCCTGCGAAGTGGAGGATTTGCCAGTACCGATCGCCCAGATTGGCTCGTAAGCAATAACGACTTGCGCCGCTTGCTCGGCGGACAATCCTTTCAGAGCCGCTTCGGTTTGCACCTTCACAACATCCTTCGTTTGGCCCGCTTCACGCTCTTCCAGTTTCTCGCCGACGCAAGGAATCGGAGTCAAGCCGTGTTTGAATGCGGCATGTACTTTCTTGTTGACGATCTCGTCGGTTTCGCCAAAATAAGCGCGGCGCTCGGAATGCCCGATAATGACATAGTCCACGCCGAGTTCTTTCAGCATTCCTCCGCTGATTTCGCCGGTAAATGCGCCTTCGTCTTCGAAATGCAGGTTTTGGGCGCCGATTTTAATCGACGTGCCTTTGGCGGCTTCCACCAAAGCGGGAAGATTCGTGAACGGAGCGCAGATTACGCTCTCGACGCCTTCCACTTCCGCTTTCCCTTTTACCGCTTCGAAGAAAGCTTTTGCTTCGGAAACGGTTTTGAACATTTTCCAGTTTCCGGCAATAATAGGTGTTCTCATAGAGCACACTCCTTCATTCCGTAGGGTAATTCAAGCAGTTCCAATCCAACTTACTTATCGTTCAGAGCCACAACGCCCGGAAGCGCCTTGCCTTCCATGAATTCAAGGGATGCACCGCCGCCTGTGGAGATGTGATCCATTTTGTCGGCCAGGTGGAATTTCTCGGCTGCCGCCGCGGAATCCCCGCCGCCGATAATTGTATAGCCTTCGGTAGTGGCGCAAGCTTCAGCCACTTCCTTCGTACCGTTAGCGAAAGTATCGATTTCGAACACGCCCATCGGTCCGTTCCAAACAACCAGTTTGGAGTTTTTGATGATTTCGGCGTATTTGGCACGGGTTTTAGGTCCGATATCCAAGCCTTCCCAATCGGCAGGAATGCCGTCGATATCGACATTTTTCGTATTGGCGTCCGCGCTGAAATCGTCGGCAACAACGATATCAACCGGCAGCTCGAAGTTTTTGCCGAGCTTCTTCGCCTTCTCGATAAAGCCGAGAGCTACGTCCAGCTTGCTGTCGTCAACCAGCGACTTACCGATCTCCAGGCCTTGTGCCTTGTAGAACGTATAAGCGAGTCCGCCGCCGATCAGCACGTTGTCGGCAATGTTAAGCAGGTTGTCGATGACGTCGATCTTGTCTTTGACCTTGGAGCCGCCGATGATAGCGGTGAAAGGACGATCCGGGTTCGACAAAGCCTTGCCGAGAACGGACAATTCTTTCTCCATCAACAGGCCGGATACGGCCGGCAGGAAGTGCGCGATTCCTTCCGTGGAGGCATGCGCGCGGTGAGCCGCACCGAACGCGTCGTTGACGAACAGGTCGGCAAGCTCCGCAAATTGCTTAGCCAGCTCAGGATCGTTCTTCTCTTCGCCCGGGTAGAAACGGACGTTTTCAAGCACAAGCACGTCGCCGTTGTTCATGGCGTTGACTTTGGCTTTGACCGCGTCGCCGATCGCTTCGTCGGCTTTGGCCACTTCTTTGCCGAGCAATTCGCCGAGGCGCTTAGCCGGCAGCGTCAGACGCATATCCTCGTTCACTTGGCCCTTCGGACGTCCCAAATGGCTCGCCAGAATGACTTTCGCGCCGTTTTCGATCAAATATTTCACGGTCGGCAGCGTTTCGCGAATCCGGGTGTCGTCGGTAATTTGACCGTCTTGCATCGGTACATTGAAATCTACGCGGACAAACACGCGTTTGCCGGTTACTTCCACATCACGTACACTTTTCTTGTTCATCTCCACGTTCCTCCTAATAGGTAAGCGCGGCGCCATCTTCGGTCAAGCGGCAGGAGACAGGCTGCGCGTTTCCATTTCCACTACGACTTTGCTTTATGATTTCTCTCCTAAGCGATACGTATTGCTTCTCTATTTATATAAAAACAGTGTGTGTGAATGTCGAATTGCTCAAAAAAACCATGAACCAAAGAGGAGCGACCTTGATGAAGGACTCCTCTTTGGCACTAGATATCGAGAAAAATAAATTAATTATTTAACTTTTTTTGCGAAGTATTCCAAAGTACGAACCAATTGAGCGGTGTAGGACATTTCGTTGTCATACCAAGCAACGGTTTTAACCAGTTGTTTGTCGCCAACAGTCAATACTTTAGTTTGCGTAGCGTCGAACAGGGAACCGAAAGTCATGCCCTTGATGTCCGAAGATACGATTTCGTCTTCCGTGTAACCGAAAGTTTCCGGGTCCGCAGCGGCTTTCATCGCTTCGTTTACTTCAGCGGCGGTAACGTTCTTTTCAAGAACAGTTACGAGCTCAGTCAAGGAACCTGTTGGTACAGGCACGCGTTGAGCCGCGCCGTCCAATTTGCCTTGCAGTTCAGGGATAACCAGGCCGATTGCTTTAGCGGCACCAGTAGTGTTAGGAATGATGTTTTCAGCGGCAGCACGGGCACGACGGAAGTCGCCTTTCGCATGAGGAGCGTCAAGCGTGTTTTGGTCGCCTGTGTAAGCATGGATGGTTGTCATCAAGCCTTGAACCACGCCGAACTTGTCGTTCAATACTTTAGCCATAGGAGCCAAGCAGTTAGTCGTACAAGAAGCGCCGGAGATTACAGTTTCCGAACCGTCAAGAATTTCATGGTTTACGTTGTAAACGACAGTCTTCATGTCGCCGGTAGCAGGGGCGGAGATAACAACCTTCTTAGCGCCGCCTTTCAGGTGAAGCTCGGCTTTTTCTTTCGTTGTGAAGAAGCCTGTGCATTCCAGCACGATGTCTACGCCAAGCTCGCCCCAAGGCAATTCTTCAGGGTTGCGGTTAGCAAGAACTTTGATTTCTTTGCCGTTGACTTTGAAGAAGCCGTCATGCACTTCAACGTCGCCTTGGAATTTGCCTTGCGTAGTGTCATATTTCAACAAATGAGCCAACATTTTAGCGTCTGTCAGGTCATTGATTGCTACTACTTCGATGCCTTCCACGTCTTGAATACGACGGAAAGCCAAACGTCCGATACGTCCGAAACCGTTAATACCAACTTTTACACTCATGAAAAGATCCTCCTAGTGTTGATTTTTTTTATTATTCAAGACAGGCTTAAAACCCGTCATGAGTAAACGGTTCTCATTTGCATATTGCGTACTGTTCCGCTAATAGAGCCAATTGGGCTATTCCGCTTTGCGGATTGGATCGCGGCTCTCGCTGCGCTCGATTTCCGCAACGATTCCTTCCGCCGCGGCTTCGTCCGTAACGAGAATGTCCTCGTGTCCGGATTGAAGCACCGCATGAATCGCCTTCGCCTTGCTCCTGCCGCCCGCGATCCCGATCACGGTCTCGGTCCTCATGATGTCTTCCAACCTGAGGCCCAGGGTCAGCATTTTGTGAACAACGACGCCTTCTTCATTAAAATAATACCCGAATGATTCCGCCAGCGCCCCCTCTTCCTTCAGCTCCCGAACCGTCGATTCGTCAAGCTTGCGGCGGCGCGCCATCTCCATGGCATCACCGATGCCGTGGATAATTATCCGCGCCTCGCGGATCATTTCGACGATATCGTGGATGTTCGGGTCGCCCACGAGCGATTCGTAGGCTTCTTTGCCGAGCAAATCGGGGACATGCAGCAGTCGGTAGCCCGCTCCCACCCGCTTCGCCATTCCGGAAGCGATCGTGTTGGCCTGAATCTCCAGACTTTCCCCCAGTCCGCCCCGCGCCGGCACGAACCAGCACTGCTTCAGCGATAAATTCGCCGGTGGACTAAGGTGTTCCGCAACTTCGGCAATCGTGGAGCCTCCCGTGACGGCAACGACATCCTGGCTGCTCATACTGCTCAGCAGCGCCTTGGCTCCCGCCCGCCCAAGTTCCTTCTTGGTCAGCGGCGAGTCATCGCTGTCGCCGTGCACGATCACAACTTTACGGAGTCCAAACGCTTTGCGGATTCTTTCTTCCAGATCGGACAATCCGAAGATTTCCTTCACTACCGGCTCCAGACCCTCCAGCAGTTTTCTGCCCGAATCGCTGATTCTCATGCCTATATTCTCGATTTCAATCAGGCCCTGAGCCTTCAGGAGATCCGTCTCGGCCCGCAACACTCGTTCCGTCATGTTCAGTGATACCGCGAGCGTTCTGCGGCCGATCACATCCGACAACAAGATCTGGTGAAGAATGGTATACCTTTTCTTGAGAATTTCCATGAGATCAGGAAGAAGCTGCTTTTGCATTTCTAAAATATTTCGCATGCTTTCCACTCCTGCAAGCTTCGTCTTCTCTCTCCTTCTCCTTGGTCCTAAAATGTCCCGGGTAAACGTTTTAAGTCCCACCAATATTTTAACCAATTTTTGTGGCTGTTGCAAGCCTGACGTCCCTAGAATTCACAATCTTTGGCACGGTTATACGGAGACGTGCGAATAGCCCCGGAAAAGGAGACTTTTTGTCTCGGCAGGCCAGTCCCATTTTATAAAAAACGTTAATTAAAATGACCCTCGTTTAACCTTTAACCGGGTAAATCAAGTTATCTGTCACATTTTGTTGATTTAACAGGCATGTTTTTTATTCTACAGGTCTTTTTTAATGGTAGTATAAAAATGAATGCAATAACTTTTTTTGGGATTGGAGTTGTGGGGGATTGCGCCGCCGTTTATTCACTTTTTTAGCTATATATTTGATGATTCTGCCGGGGTGCGCGAGGGGAAATGCGCCGCTTGAAATCAAGGAAAAGAGCCTCGAGTTGAATATCGGCTACTTCTCGCAGAAGCACTTTGAAGACAGATACGCTTCTCTAATGGCGTTGGAGTATCCGAATTTGCAGTATAGCATCGTTCCGACCGGCGACATCGAAAAGGGAAAGACAACATTAAGCGACTGGTTTGAAGAACATCAGGTGGATCTGATTTACCTGCCTGCACAACAATTTCAAGAGGCCGCAAATCTGGGGTTATTGCAAAACCTTGACCTCTATGTCGAACGGGATTCCTTCCCCGTGGAGGCTTTGGTGCCAAGTGTCGCGGATTTGACAAGACAATACGGCAACGGCGAGCTGTACGGTCTGGCCCCTACTTTTTACGGCAGTGCTTTAGTATATAATCGGCAGATTTTCGATCAGTATGGAGTAGCTTACCCCGAGGACCGGATGACTTGGAAAGAAATCGTCTCCTTGGCAAGTCAATTTCCAAAAGGATTAACTCTGCCCTATAGATCCGCGGCCGATTGGCTGATCGATATAGGAAGGACCGAAGATCTTCAAGCCTACAACGAGCAAACGGACAGCATCACATTGAACAGCCCCTCTTGGACAAGCATTTTGGAGTCGGTCCAGGAGCCCTTAAAACAAGGGAATATCGCCTTTAACGATATTAACAAGAACTCTTTTATTGCCGAAAAATACGCCATGGCCGTCGTGGGCTATGACGACTTTAAAGTTTTGGAACAGCAAGGCTCGGAGATAAAGTGGAAACTGGTTACTATGCCGGTGAATCCTCTTACTCCGGAGACCGACCATCATGTCTCGCTGGCGGGGGTCTGGGCCATTCCGAGCCATTCGCCGCAAACGGACGCCGCCTGGGAACTGATCCGGTTCTTCGTCTCCGACAGAGTAGCCGAGTGGGAATACCGGTCCGTGTACGGCTTCTCCGCATTAGCCTCCCATACATCCTTAGGACAGCCCGACAGCAGTATTGAGGCGTTTTACAAACAACAACCTTTGATAAAAAACAGCGGCGTTCCCGAACAGGTGTATTTGCTTTTGGACGAAACCGTCGAGCAAATCCTGTCCGGCGGCAAAACCGTCCGGCAGGCATTGGCCGATATGCCGAAGAGCTTAAGTCAGGCAAAGTGAGCGCGGGAAAGGGGATCGGAAATCATGCGGGGGAAAATGCAAATCATTATTTATTCTCTGCTCATCGTTATCTTATTGACGGGCTGCCAAACACATCGGCCGGAGGGGCCCCTCATCCTCAAGGTCGCTTATCCGTCCGCGCAGCAATTCTATGAGAAATTTGGCTTTGCTTTCGAGAGCAAATACCCGAATATCGACGTTCAAGTCATTCCGGGTGATCCCGCATCCGAACCGGCGGATTTGACCGCCGAGGTGGATATCATTTACCTCAACGGGTTGGAACAGTACAAAACCGCCATTGAACAGGGGGCGTTAAAACCGATTTCTCCCCCATTCACCGGCTCATCCGAATCCGGCGAAGACCTGTCTCCCGTCGTGACCACGCTTTTGGGAGCGGCTTCTGCCGATGGCCAATACTATGCACTCCCGCCGACTTTTCATAGCGAGGCGCTTTATTACAACAAAAAACTGTTCGATGCCTATCATATCCCATATCCTCAAAATGGAATGACCTGGGGAGAGGCATTCGCTCTAGCCGAACGTTTCCCGGCCGAAAACGATCGCGGCGAACGTCTTTACGGGCTGCAAATGAACGATTCCCGCAATGCTGCGATGAATTTGATTATCAAAGCGGGGGAAACGGAAAATCTGGCTTACCTGAATCCGAAAACGATGACCGTCACAATCAATACGGAAAGATGGAAGCCGATTTGGGCCGAGGCGGTCCAAGCCCTTCGGGCCGGAGCCGTTTACGATCCGGGAGAAGAGTCCGGCTCCATGGACCTCCCCGGATTTCTGACTGGCCATGCCGCGATGACCGTAAGCTCCCATGCGCTTGCCTATTACTTTGAAACGGTCTCCCAATTCGAAGGGGCGGCCGAGATAGACTGGGGAATGGTTACCGCTCCGGTCGATCCCTTGAATCCGGATTATATGAATTTCTACGACATATTCGATCTCTTTGGCGTCTCTGCGAAAACGGAGCATGGCGACGAAGCCATGGAATTGGTCAAATTTATCGCCGGCGATCCGTTGAACAGTCCTCTGCTGGCCAAGAACCAGCCCAATTACGGGCTGCCTGCCGTCACCGATTATGTGCAGCCTGTCGGGGATCATGATTTGTCTCCCTTGTACTCGCTAAAAGCCAACCCCAATCACGACGACCCGGGTACAAAAGTGGATGCTGCAATTCTCGGTGCTTTTCAAGACGCCGCTCAAGGCGTGCTGGACAAGCTTCTTCAAGACGAGATCACGCTCGACGAAGCGCTGGCCGAGGCGGAGCTGAAAGGACAAGAGGCTGTAGACGCCGCCGTCCTGACTCTGAAACAAAAGAGTATGCCATGACATTATCCCGGTCTTATCAATATCAAATAAATACCACTTGCATTTCACTGAACAATGCCATATAATCAATTTTGCACGCTAAATTGCGCCCGTGGTCCAATGGATATGACGTAGGCCTCCGGAGCCTGAGATCGAGGTTCGATTCCTCGCGGGCGCGCCATACTTTCTTAATTTTAGCGGCGGTATCTTGCTTTAAATGCTACATAGTTTTACCCGTTGGCCCAGGGAGGGCTTTTTTGTTACCGTAAGTTTGACTTTCTTTGACTTTCTGTTTGAAATTGTTTATGATGAGGTTAATATTCATCGATTCCGTCAATTCTGAAATTGATTGAACCGATTCAAACACAAGGAAGAGCGGCACGGAATCCGCCCGTCGCCCGGGCCGGACCCGTTAGGCTTGATCCGACAAAATAAGGAGGTTTTATCGGTGAGTTATATCCCTATGGTCGTTGAACAAAGTAACCGCGGCGAGCGCGCTTACGACATTTATTCCAGACTGCTGAAGGACCGCATCATTTTCCTTGGTTCCCAAGTCAATGACGTCGTCGCCAATTCTATCATCGCGCAAATGCTGTTCCTGGACGCGGAAGATCCGGGGAAGGACATCCATCTGTACATTAACAGCCCTGGCGGTTCCATTACAGCCGGTATGGCCATTTTCGATACGATGCAATTCATTAAGTCCGACGTCTCCACGATCTGCGTCGGTCTCGCGGCTTCCATGGGCGCTTTCCTGCTCAATGCCGGCGCTCCCGGCAAGCGCTTCGCGCTGCCGAACAGCGAGATCATGATCCACCAGCCGCTCGGCGGAGCCGAGGGTCAGGCTACGGACATCGAAATCCGCGCCCGCCGCATTCTGAAGATGCGCGACAAGTTGAACAAAATTTTGGCCGAACGCACGGGACAGCCGCTGGAACGGATCGAGAAGGATACCGACCGCGACTACTTCATGAGCGCCGCCGAAGCCAAAGAATACGGACTGATCGATCGCGTAATCGAAAAAGTGACTCCGCAAGGCGTATAATCCGTATCCGCAAGAAGTAAATATAAGACTGCCTTATGAGCGATTTTGCGCTGCTAAGGCGGTCTTTCTTGCTTTTATCGGGATTAGGTGAAAAAATAGAACAAACGATTCAGCCATTAATGATTTATAGGAGTGAGGACCATGAGCCCAACAGGGAGAAAAAAACTGACGGAGGTTAGCCGGACGCTCGCCGAAGTGGCGACAGGTGCGAAGAAGGCCGATCTCGTCATCAAAAACGGGACATTGGTCAATGTGTATACCGGCCGGTTGCAGCCGCATACCGATGTGGCCGTCGCCGAAGGACGGATCGCCTTCGTCGGCGACGCGAGCCATACGATCGGCGAAGCCACGACGGTGATCGACGCGAAGGGCCGATTCATCGCGCCCGGCCTGCTGGACGGCCATATGCATGTGGAGAGCACGATGCTGTCGGTGACGGAGTTCGCCAAGGCCGCCTTGGCGAAGGGGACGACCGGCGTATTCATGGATCCCCATGAAATCGCCAATGTGTTCGGAGCGGAGGGCGTCCGCTGGATGCACGAGGAAGGGCGCGGACTGCCGCTGAAGGTGTACACCACCTACCCTTCCTGCGTGCCCGCCGCGGCCGACCTGGAGGACGCCGGGGCCGAGCTTACCGTCGCCGATATCGAAGCCGGGATGGCCTGGGAAGGCGTCGAGGGGCTCGGCGAAGTCATGAACTTCCCCGGCGTCGTCTACGGCGACCCGAAAATGGCCGGCGAGATCGCCGCGACGATCAAGGCCGGCAAGGCGGTCACCGGGCATTTCCCGAGCGACGACGAGCCGATGCTGCAGGCCTACATCGCCTCGGGCGTCACGTCCTGTCACGAGACGGTGACGCGCGAGCAAGGGCTGCTGAAGCTTCAACTCGGCATGCATCTCATGATCCGCGAGGGCTCGGCCTGGCACGACGTCAAGGAAGTGATCAAGGTCGTGACTGAGGATCGCGTCGACACGGCCAACATCATGCTGGTGACGGATGATGTGTATCCGCAGACCCTGATCGAAAAGGGTCACATGAACCACGTCGTCCGCCGCGCGATCGAGGAAGGCGTGGAGCCCGTCACCGCCATTCAGATGGGGACGATCAACACGGCCCGGTATTTCCGCGTCGACGGCGACGTCGGCGGGATCGCTCCGGGCAAATGCGCCGATCTGCTGCTGATCGGCGATCTTAAGTCCATGGAGCCGTCCACCGTGATCGCGGACGGCCAAATCGTCTTCGATGCCGGTGAACTACGTAAGGCCGCTTTCCCGGCCTATGCGTACCCGGAAGCCGCCCGGCAATCGGTGCATTTGGCGCGGCCGCTTGAGGCGCGCGACTTCGTGCTCGCGAGCGGGCGCGATGGCGCCGCCGAGACGGAGGTCAACGTAATCCGCGCGATCGAGAACAGCGCGCGGACCGCGCGCGGCACCGCCCGGCTCGCCGTGCGGGACGGCAACATCCTGCCGAGCCTGGAGCAGGATGTCGCGACGCTAGCCTGCATCGAGCGCCACCGCGGCAGCGGGGGGATCTCCCTGGCGTTCGCGCAGGGATTCGGGCTCGCGCGCGGCGCGGTCGCCTCGACCGTCGCGCACGACAGCCATAACCTCCTGGTTATGGGCACGAACCCGGAGGATATGGCCTTTGCCGCCAACGAGCTGGCGAAGCTCGGCGGCGGCATGATCGCTGTGCTGGACGGCCGGGTGCAGGCGTCCGTACCGATGGCCATTGCCGGGCTGATGTCCGACCAGCCGCTCGAGGTCGTCGTGCGGCAGGTGCAGGCGCTGGAGGAAGCATGGAAGGCGCTCGGCTGTACGCTGAACGCGCCGTTCATGACCTTCTCCCTGATCGCCCTGCCGGTCATCCCCGAGCTGCGGATCACGAACCGCGGCCTCGCGGATGTCGACCGGTTCGAGCTCATTCCGGTCGAAGTCGGGCTGTAAGCCGAATCGCTTCCGTCTCTCTCAGCAGACCCTGACCAGTAAAAAGCTGCAAATCTGCAGCTTTTTACTTCAGCCGGGCTGCCTCTCTACAAATACCTGCAAAATTGCGCCCTTTTCGGCGAATTTCGGCCGAATCCGCCCTGGACTGCGGAAATTGATGTATTTTTGCATCAATTTCGCCTGGTACCCAGCTTTCCGGATAAATGGATGCACTTTCGGCTGGGCCCCTTAAATCCGGAGTCCTGACCTACAAGTTTATTGTAAACGCAGTATTGCTTATTTTCTTACGTGTTTACATCGATTTATGGAACTTAGTGGTATCCTTTAGCGTCTTCACCCATGACGAAAACTTCATTGGTGCCATACGCTTCAAGCTACCATGCATTCTTCGATAATTATAAAAGTCCATATATTGATCAAGCGTTTCAAACGCCTCTTCAAACGTCATGAATTCTCGTCTACTAAACAAGTTACGTTCCAGTATGCTATGAAACGATTCGATGTAGGCATTCATATTTGGAGTCCGTGGGGGAATTCGCTCATGGGCCATCCCTAAGCTCTCACAGGTATCTCCAAACAACTTGCTTACAAATTGAGGCCCGTTGTCCGTCCGGATCACAGGTAATGTTTCACCAGGCTGAATGCGGCACTCTATGGCATATAAAAGCGTTTGAACGGCATGCTTGGCTTCGCAGGTTCGCCCGCGATATTGTCCGACTATCACGCGGTCAAATACATCGATAATGCTAAGAACAAAGAAAAATCGCTTCTGTCCTATAACGTATCCGTATTTGATGTCCATTTGCCACAACTGATTGGAACCGGTTATGAATCGGTTCTTTGGGAGAGTGCGCGGGTGCGATGGAACGTGCTTTCGAGCTTTTTGCAGAATGCCGAGTTCTTTGCAAAGGCGGTACGTTTTCTTCTTATTAATTATGACTTGGTGAACATCACGAATGCACTGGCCCAACAGTTTATAGCCGTAGACATGTTCTTCGCCTTCAAGTAGCTCAAGGAGCCACTCTTTGATCTGCTCATCGCTAATGGGGATCCCCGTTATGCTTAGAGAGTATCCAGGTGTAGGGCGCCCGCGTTTGCCTGCAGGTGACGGCTCAGCCTTTGGGGTAGAAGTCCTCTTTTTCCGATCGTAGTAGGTCGATTCGGCAATTTCCAAAATCCGCAGAACTACAGCTGTTGGTTCACCCCGCTTAATGAATGGTTCTGCTACTTCAAGTTTTTCAGATAAGCGGGGTTTTTCTTTTTTACGAGTTCCCGTAGGATCTCATTTTCGAGTTCTTTCTCGCCGAGCACTTTCATAGCTTTTTCGTATTTCTCTTCAATCTCTTGAAGTCGTTTGAGCTCTTGAAGGTGTTGGTCAGGCAGTGAAGTTTCTATATCCGTTATCTGATCTCGGTATGTTCGGATCCAGGTCCGAATGGTTTCCGGGTGCAGGTCATACGACCGGGCAAGCACCCCCACTTTAATACCAGATAAAGCTTCTCTTACTACCTTTAAACGAAATTCATCTTTGGCTTTTCCCATAACTTAATCCTCTCCCTTATTTCCATTGTAAATCCTTGTAGGGGAGGACTCCAGTTTATTTAGGGGGCCTAGAGG
>NZ_JAZHPZ010000024.1:0-45660 GCF_036553665.1 Paenibacillus haidiansis
AAACCGACACAGGTAGGCGAGAAGAGAATTCTAAGGCGCGCGGAAGAACTCTCGTTAAGGAACTCGGCAAAATGACCCCGTAACTTCGGGAGAAGGGGTGCCCCGGTAGTGTGAATAGCACGAGGGGGCCGCAGTGAAAAGGCCCAAGCGACTGTTTAGCAAAAACACAGGTCTGTGCGAAGCCGTAAGGCGAAGTATACGGGCTGACGCCTGCCCGGTGCTGGAAGGTTAAGGGGAGTGGTTAGGGAGTAATCCCGAAGCTATGAACTGAAGCCCCAGTAAACGGCGGCCGTAACTATAACGGTCCTAAGGTAGCGAAATTCCTTGTCAGGTAAATTCTGACCCGCACGAATGGCGTAACGACTTGGGCGCTGTCTCAACGAGAGATCCGGTGAAATTTTAATACCTGTGAAGATGCAGGTTACCCGCGACAAGACGGAAAGACCCCATGGAGCTTTACTGCAGCTTGATATTGGACTTTGATACGATTTGTACAGGATAGGTGGGAGCCTAGGAAGCCGGAGCGCCAGCTTCGGTGGAGGCGCCGTTGGGATACCACCCTGATCGTATCGGAGTTCTAACCTGGTACCGTAAACCGGTACGGGGACAGTGTCAGGTGGGCAGTTTGACTGGGGCGGTCGCCTCCTAAAGAGTAACGGAGGCGCCCCAAGGTTCCCTCAGAATGGTTGGAAATCATTCGCAGAGTGCAAAGGCAAAAGGGAGCTTGACTGCGAGACTGACAAGTCGAGCAGGGACGAAAGTCGGGCTTAGTGATCCGGTGGTACCGCATGGAAGGGCCATCGCTCAACGGATAAAAGCTACCCTGGGGATAACAGGCTTATCTCCCCCAAGAGTCCACATCGACGGGGAGGTTTGGCACCTCGATGTCGGCTCATCGCATCCTGGGGCTGAAGTAGGTCCCAAGGGTTGGGCTGTTCGCCCATTAAAGCGGTACGCGAGCTGGGTTCAGAACGTCGTGAGACAGTTCGGTCCCTATCTGTCGTGGGCGTAGGAAATTTGAGAGGAGCTGTCCTTAGTACGAGAGGACCGGGATGGACGCACCGCTGGTGCACCAGTTGTTCCGCCAGGAGCACAGCTGGGTAGCTAAGTGCGGACGGGATAAGCGCTGAAAGCATCTAAGCGTGAAGCCCCCCTCAAGATGAGATTTCCCAGTATGTAAGACCCCTTGAAGACGACGAGGTTGATAGGCTGGGGGTGGAAGCACAGCAATGTGTGGAGCTGACCAGTACTAATCGGTCGAGGGCTTATCCAAAGAAAAGAACTAACACGCAAATCTAAGTTTCGTATCCGGTTTTCAAGGATTAAAGCCTTGATTTTATGGCTTGGAGAGATACCCAAGTGGCTATAAGGGGACCCTCTGCTAAGGGGTTAGACTGCGTAAGCGGTGCGAGGGTTCGAATCCCTCTCTCTCCGCCATTTGTACAAGCTAATATGGCGGCGTAGCTCAGCTGGCTAGAGCGTACGGTTCATACCCGTGAGGTCGGGGGTTCGATCCCCTCCGCCGCTACCATCATTACCCGGAGGCTTAGCTCAGCTGGGA
Organism: Paenibacillus haidiansis; assembly: GCF_036553665.1. Taxonomy (NCBI): domain Bacteria; kingdom Bacillati; phylum Bacillota; class Bacilli; order Caryophanales; family Paenibacillaceae; genus Paenibacillus; species Paenibacillus haidiansis. The sequence continues at coordinate 1,562 of NZ_JAZHPZ010000024.1, forward strand.
GAGCATCTGCCTTACAAGCAGAGGGTCGGGGGTTCGATCCCCTCAGCCTCCACCATTTTTTGCACTTATAATTCGATACGCCGGTGTAGCTCAATTGGTAGAGCAACTGACTTGTAATCAGTAGGTTGGGGGTTCAAGTCCTCTCGCCGGCACCATCAGTACCTAGCGCGGAGCCGTGGTGTAGAGGCCTAACATGCCTGCCTGTCACGCAGGAGACCGCGGGTTCGAATCCCGTCGGCTCCGCCATTCTTTTGACAACATGTATGTTTCCACAATGAAGTGGGAAAGTTACCAACTTAACCGCTTTATTTTTTTGACCAATTGCATATGGCTCGGTAGCTCAGTCGGTAGAGCAGAGGACTGAAAATCCTCGTGTCGGCGGTTCGATTCCGTCCCGAGCCACTTTATGCTCCCTAAAGGCAGCATATTCCGGAGGCTTAGCGAAGTGGCCAAACGCAGCAGACTGTAAATCTGTTCCTTCACTGGTTCGGTGGTTCGAATCCATCAGCCTCCACCAGTTTTGAGCCATTAGCTCAGTTGGTAGAGCACCTGACTTTTAATCAGGGTGTCGAAGGTTCGAGTCCTTCATGGCTCATCCCATAAGTCGTCAACTACGGTTGACGGCTTTTTTCTTTATGTACGAAAGGCGGCATTACCGTTTCCCATAAAGGTTATGATAAAATGGCATTAAACTTATCCTAACTAAATTTATGGAAATGGAAAGGCATCTCGGTATGGAAATCAATTCGCTAAAACAGCAGGTGGAAGAAATCGTCGGGATTCCTCTGACCGTGTCGGAAATAAGTACAGGAGAATGGAATTCCATGGCGTCTAAAGTATCAAATAAGGATTCGTTAGTTTTTCGTCGGAACGGCCGGTTTTTTTGGTTATGGAAAAAGGGAGCAGACCATGTGCAGGTTCTGGAAGCCGATACGGGCGGTATCACGGAGAACGAAGCCAGATTAATTGAGCTTATCGTTTCCGGGGCTCGGGAGGACAAGGAGCACAAGACCGCTCCGGCCAAGAAGGACGACGAGTCGCGCAGCATCCAATTCGGGGAGTGGATTCAGGAGCGGCTGGAACAGGGGGACACGCTCAAGGAAGTACCGGAGAGCTTGGCTTTAAAGCCCCGTCTTCAGACTCCGATGCTGCCGTTTATGTTGAGCTGGGAAAATCGCGCCGTTCAGGGTGTGACTTTTCCGAAACTCTACAAGCTGCTTCGCAGTTATTTCGGCGGTGACTTGCTGCTAATTCCCTTAAAGGAAAGCTGGCTTATACTTGTAAGCGAAGCTTTGCTGAACGATCTCAGGGAAGAGAGTGAGGAAGGCGCCGACACGGAGCGTGATCTGCTATCGGCATTATGTCAGGGGCTTTATGAGCTGATTTCAAATGAATGGGTAGGGGGCGGCTGCCATTTATCCGTTCATGAATTGATCACGGGAGACCGGGATATTGCCGGAGCGGCCTTGTCTTTGCAGGAGACGCTGCGGATCGGTCATCTGTTCCATGTTGCGGAGCATATCCATTTGCCGTGGGAGCTGCGGCTTGAACGACTCGTTTGCAGCATTCCCGATGAGGAGCGCGGGAGATTTCTCGCCGAGATGGGCGGTGCCGCGGGAATTTTCAGCGATGAAGAGATGCTGACGACGCTGGAAACCTTTTTTCAAATGGACTGCAATGTCAGTGAGACGGCAAAGCGGCTTTATATTCATCGTAATACGCTTATGTACCGGATCGACAAGATCAAACAGGAGACCGGACTGGATGTACGGACCTTTCGGGACGCGGTATTAATGAATTTGCAATTGCTATTGTACAAAGTGACAAAAAAGGCCTGATGATTTTTGTGCAGTTTGTGTATAGCGGTTTCATGCCTAAATAGGTAATATATAAATATAAGTTGTATCCGATTACATTTTAGATTGATTTTCTAAATTTCATTTATTAGGAGGCCAAACTCATGGCAGGCGTACGCTTAGAACACATTTACAAAAAATATGCAGGCTCCGACAAAGCGACTGTAGTTGACATTAACCTTGATATCGCCGATAAAGAATTCCTCGTATTGGTAGGTCCTTCCGGTTGCGGTAAATCGACGACTCTCCGGATGATCGCCGGTCTGGAAGAAATCTCCGAAGGCAAACTGTACATCGGTGATCGCGTCGTGAACGACGTTGCTCCGAAAGACCGCGACATCGCGATGGTATTCCAATCCTACGCTTTGTATCCGCACATGAACGTGTACCAAAACATGGCGTTCGGTTTGAAACTGCGCAAAGTGAAGAAAGAAGAAATCGACCAACGCGTTCGCGAAGCTGCGAAAATTCTCGACATCGAGCATTTGCTCGACCGCAAACCTAAAGCTCTTTCCGGTGGTCAGCGTCAACGGGTTGCCTTGGGCCGCGCTATCGTCCGCGATCCTCAAGTGTTCCTCATGGACGAACCGCTTTCCAACTTGGACGCTAAACTGCGCGGTCAAATGCGCGCGGAAATCACGAAGCTGGTTAAACGTCTTGAAACGACTTGCATCTACGTAACACACGACCAAATCGAAGCTATGACGATGGGTGACCGGATCGTAGTTATGTCGGACGGTATCATCCAACAAGCCGCTTCCCCAGAAGAACTGTACAACCAACCGCAAAACATGTTCGTAGCCGGCTTTATCGGATCCCCTACGATGAACTTTGTGAACGGTACACTGGTTGAAGAAGGCGGCGCGGTACGCTTCAAAGCTACAAATATAAACGTAGAAGTACCTCAAGGTAAAGCTACAATCTTGAAGGACAAAAATTATTTGGGTAAAGAAGTTATCATGGGTATCCGTCCTGAAGATATTCATGAAGAGCCGGTATTCCTGGAAGCTTCCCCGCAAACGGCATTTAACGCTGACGTGTATTTGACGGAAAACCTGGGTCACGAAATGCAATTGTACCTGAACGGTGCAGGCGGCGACACTTTGATCGCTCGCGTTGACGGCCGCTCCAATACTCGTGAAGGCGACAATGTGAAATTGGCGATCGATATGAACAAAATTCATATCTTCGACAAAGAATCCGAATTGAACGTATTCTACTCCTAACCGGTTAGAATCAGCCGGAAACCGCCCCTCGGGGCGGTTTTTTTGTTCGGCTGGGGAGCGGTGATTGATTTACGGCGGAATTTCCTTTACGATGAATACATTGACAGAGGTAGAGGATGTAGCGTAGTTTTTACATATTATTGCGGGCCGAATTTCTGCAAGGATGCAGAAACGTGCAGCCAACACGGCAGGCCGTGTCGGAAAGGAAGAACACCATGGCTAATAAAGGAGTTAAAGTATCGGAACTCGTCAACCAGTTTGGACTGGAGGTCGTTTCCGGGGAGCAAGGGCTGAAGCGGGTCATCACGGTTGATGACTTATATCGTCCGGGCCTGGAAATGGCCGGTTATTTCGAATATCACCCGCCGGAACGCGTGCAGATTCTCGGCAAAACCGAGCTTGCGTTCTACGAGATGCTTCCGCTTCAGGAACGGAAGGACCGGATGGAACGTCTTTGCAGCAGCGAGGAAACTCCGTGCATTATTGTAACGAGATCCTGGGAAGTTCCGGAGGAATTGATTGCAATCAGTTCGGAGAAAAATATTCCGGTGCTGCGCAGCAGTATGGCTACGACGATCCTGTCCAGCCGGATCACCAGTTTCCTGGAACGGAAGCTGGCGCCTACGGCAACGATCCACGGGGTGCTTGTGGACGTATATGGGGTTGGAATGCTAATTACCGGCAGCAGTGGTATCGGGAAGAGCGAAACGGCGTTGGAGCTGGTTAAACGCGGACACCGTTTGATCGCGGACGATGCGGTGGAAATCCGCCAAACTTCGGACAATCAGTTGCACGGCACGGCGCCGGAGCTGATCCGCCATTTGCTCGAGATCCGCGGGGTCGGCATCATCAATGTTATGACGCTGTTCGGCGCCGGGGCGATCCGGAACAACAAGCGGATTACATTGGTGGTCAGACTGGAGGCCTGGCAGCAGGAGAAGCAGTATGACCGCCTGGGCCTGGACGAAGAGACGACGCGCATTATCGATACGGATGTGCCGCTGGTTACGATTCCCGTCCGTCCCGGACGAAATCTGGCGGTCATCATTGAAGTCGCGGCGATGAATTTCCGCTTAAAGCGGATGGGGTATAACGCGGCGCTGCAGTTTACGACGAAGCTGACGGAGACAATTTCGGAAGAAATGGACGATTTGGATTAGGAGCGTGAATGATGGGCACCTTGTTATTGAACCCGATCGCCTTTTCGATCGGCGGTTTGAATGTACACTGGTATGGTCTGATTTTGGGCAGCGCCGCTCTGGTCGGTTTGCTGCTTGCCATCTGGGAAGGGAAGCGCTTCAACCTCCCTCAGGATTTTTTCATGGACTTGCTGCTGCTGGGAGTTCCTTCGGCCATCATCGGAGCAAGAATTTATTACGTCGCCTTCATGTGGGATGATTATAAGAACAACCTGATCGACATCTTCAAAATCTGGAATGGCGGTATCGCCATCTACGGCGCGTTAATCGGCGCGATTATCTGCGCGGTTCTATTTACGCGCAGACGCGGTTACAGTTTCTGGCGGATTGCCGATATCTGTGCGCCTTCGCTCATCGCCGGCCAATTGATCGGCCGCTGGGGCAACTTCGTCAACCAGGAGGCTTATGGCGGGCCGACGACGGAGGGCTTCTTGCGCGATTATTTGCATCTGCCTAATTTTATCGTGAATCAAATGAATGTGGAGGGAGTGTACCATCACCCGACCTTCCTGTATGAATCGGTATGGAATTTGGTGGGACTGGTCATTCTCTTTATATTGCGGAGACAGAAATTTTTGCGTGCGGGGGAATTGTTCTTCTCGTATTTCATCTGGTATTCAATCGGGCGGTTCTTCATCGAAGCGCTCAGAACGGACAGCCTGGCGTTCCAAGGCGCTTCTTGGCTTGCCGGCCTCATTGACGGAATGTGGGCGCCGATGACCTGGCTGGGCTTTGAACAGGGATACCTTGCTCCGTCTTACGGGAATGTGCGAATTTCGCAATTGCTGGCGATCTTCTTCGTTATCGCCGCGGTCGCGATGATTATTGTCCGTCGCAGAACCATCAGCGGTTTGCCGCACTACGCCGATCCGATTGTTTCAACGCGTACGAAGGAAATCGAAGGATTGTCTTCGGCTTCGGCCCAGGAACCGTCCGATTTGCCGGCGAAAGAGACCGCCACTTCGCGGTCTGCCGACAAAATCGACGCCCCTGAAGAGCCGGAGGCTCACGAGGATCCGAAAGGGCCGGAAAGTAAATAAAGGAGTTCAACTAGCGAATGATTAACACCGTACTATTTGATCTTGACGGAACCATTATCGACACCAATGAACTGATTATCACCACCTTTTTGCATGTGCTGGGCAATCATTTTCCCGCGAACCCCTATACGAGGGAAGAGATCATTCCTCATATGGGAAGGACGCTGGAGGAGCAAATGCAAACCTTCTCGGGCAGACAAGAGGTGGGGGAGCTCGTTCTGGATTACCGGGCTTTCAACACTTTGCATCATGACGAGATGGTAAAGGAATTCCCGCGGGTTAATGAAGTCATTGGGAAATTGCATGAGCGGGGAATTAAGCTGGGTGTCGTTACGACAAAAATCAAACCAACCGCACTGCGCGCATTGGAGCTGTTCAGCTTGAAACAATACATGGACACGATTGTCACGGTTCAGGATGTGGAGCATCCGAAGCCGCATCCCGAGCCGGTATTGACCGCGATCGCCAACCTTGGCGCCGATCCGGGCCATACGCTGATGGTAGGGGACAGCGCGGCCGATATCCAATCCGCCAAAGCCGCGGGAGTTAAAGCGGCGGGGGTCGCCTGGTCGCTCAAGGGCGCGGAAGTACTGAAGCAATATGATCCGGATTATATCCTGGAAGATATGACCGATTTATACGGGATATTGGGATGGGAGCCAATGAACCAGTGAGAAACGTCAAGCGCTACCCGGTCGAAGGCCCGAACGCACTCTGGCAGTTGTACCGGACCGTCAGCCCCTGGAAGGGCGTCAAAAATTTCATCTTCATCCAAGTCAGCCGGTATTGTCCCATTTTACCGATGAAAAACTGGATTTACCGCCATATTCTCGGGATGAAGGTGGGGGAACATACGGCTTTCGGATTGATGGTCATGGTTGACGTGTTCTTCCCGGAGCTCATTACGATCGGCCGGAACTCGGTGATCGGCTATAATACGACGATCCTAGCGCATGAGTATATGATCAGGGAGTATCGGCTCGGCGAGGTGCACATTGGAAACGATGTGCTGATCGGAGCCAATTGCACGATTCTCCCCGGAGTCACTATCGGCGACGGGGCTGTCGTGGCGGCGGGAGCCGTCGTACATAAAGATGTGGAACCGGGTACCTTCGTGGGCGGCAATCCGCTCCGCGTGCTGGAGAGGAAAAATCCGGAAGGAATTCAGGAAGAAAGCGCGATCCAGGCATTTGATGAAGAGTAGATAATTACTTAGCGGAGATTAACTTTAAACGGCAGCCGCAAAGCCTCTGACGGGACTTTGCGGCTGCCGCTTTTTATTTCAGCATAATTTTAAATTCCAAGGGTTGTTCGATGCTTGTCTCCGAGGAGGACTGCAGCGTAAAAGTTAAGGGTTGAAGGTACTTTTCAGGTTCCAGGCGGAGCAGGATATCGTTCTTTGAGAAATACCCTTCTTTGATTGAATACTGAGTGCCCTCCCCATCCAAAAAATAGCTATCAATCCCCGGAATATCCGCTTGCTCTTGTTCATATCGCAACGAGATCTCGACCGCTTCTTCCCCGCTGACGACATCCTCAATTCGGATTAATGAATTTGGCGATTGTAACTGCTTCTTCTCCGTATCGATGATGATCTTCGTTTCCTTCCCGGGGGAAACTTCGCTAATTCCGGAGCCCCTAAGGGTTACCTTTTGCCAGTCGCTGTAATAAATACTACCGAATTGCAATATGGAGAGGGCAGACTGCCCGTTCTGAGACCGGTATCCATAATCCCGTAACTTCAAGAAGTTTTGAAACTCGCCCTTTCGTGTTTCGCCCAAGTAGAGCTTGGCATCCTCGATAGTTTTTAGCCATTTATCGTCTGAGGAAGCCGTATCAACCTGAAGGATTGTGGAAAGCGGATTAAGCAGTGCATTTGTTACGGTAATCTTATGATCACCGATAGTAACCGTCTGATTGACGGGGAAGCTTCGTTCTACACTACTATACTTGGCTTTGTCCAAGCGGATGGGAATCTCGATATGGCCCAGTTTTGAGACGGGCAGACTGCCCCGTTTGGCAGTGGTTAACTCCCCTGAAAAAACGAGCTCATCCGGTGAGCCATCGTAGAACTGGAGCGTGTAGAAAAGATGACGAGTTTTCTTGTAAAAGTCATTAGGAATCGTTCCTGAAGAGGTTATTATATCCGGCCTCCTCGACTTGCCGTCAACGGTTCCGTACAAGCCTTCCAGTTCGAGATCCATGCCCGTGGAGGTGCCATCAGCCGACCCATTCTCGTAAGTAAGAAATAGAACCATCGTCCGTCTGTCGGCCAATACGCCGTCGACGGTAACTCTGTAACCGTTAATCTCAGCCATCCGGTTAACGGTCTGGTATAACCCGTCGCGGGTGGCAGCTGTCTCCATCGGCGTCGTCATCAGGGAGAGGACGTGTTCCGGAATGGGGACAGAGTTTGCGTTGCTGCCGGCCACCGTGATTCCAGGGCTAACGAGGCTCTGCAGCTGCCAGATCGCCCCTAGGAGTAAACAGAGGGCGAGCGCTCCCGCCGCAATGCCTGAACGGCGAAGGATTGTATTTCTACGGCGCATCCGCTTGCCGCGTTCCATACCCACACGGACGGCGGCGTCCAGCTTCGTCTCGCTCACTTGCTCCTCGGACAGGCGCGAGTCCGTAAAAATTCGGCTCAATTCAATTTCCTCCTGCGCCATAATACAATTCACCTCCCCAAGTCATCTGGCCGCGGAGCTGTTTCAGCCCTTGATGCAGCCAGGTCTTCACCGTGCCTTCCGGCCGGTCCAGTACTTTGGCGATCTCGGCCAGCGTCATGTCCTGATAATATTTCAATGTTAATACATGACGGTACTTCGGCTTTAACCGCTCCAACGCCATTTCGAGATCGAGCTTATAGACGCTGACCATTTCGGCGGACTCCTGCTGCGACAGCGGAACCAGCGGAAGAACCCGTTTCCGCCGCTTCTGTTCGTCGATGCAGCCGTTGATCAGAATACGGATCAGCCAAGGTACGAAGGATTCCGGATCCTTAAGCTGACGGCATTTCACCCAAGCCTTGCATACCGCCTCCTGGACCGCCTCCAAGGCGTCCGACTCATTGCGTAAATAGCTGAAGGCGATGCCGTACAATTTTCTTTTGTGCAGGGAAACGAGACGGTAAAAAGCTTCCTCGTCTCCCCGGCATGCGGCAGCGGCCCATTCTTTCTCTTCCACTTGCGGACTCCTTCCAAAGGTTTATAGGAGGTTCATAAAAATAATTACCGGCCGGTAATCTCAATTCTCATATATATAGACGGTCCGGACGAAAGAACGGTTTTTTAATTTCCTAATTTGCCCGTTTAAGGTAATATAGGGTTTGGGGTAGTCGGATTCATGACAATTTTCCTTTTTTCGGTTTGACTTCAGCATGGCCTCAGCCTTGATTCAGCTTTCATTCAGTTAGCGGGAGTAACCTATTAGTCGGAACATGTAAGACCTAGGACTCTAAAAGACTGGAAGTGGTTGTTGTGGAATCGGGTTATCAAGTCAAAGAAAGGCTGCCGCAGCTGGAGTTGTTTAGAGCGTTCGCCATATTCAGCGTCATCCAAGTCCATGCCTCTTCGACCGCCGCGGCGGAGCAGGCGCTCAATTCGCCGATCTACTATTTTTATAACTGGATGAATATGTTCTTCAAAATCGGCACCACATCATTTCTGTTTCTAAGCGCCTTTGTTTTGTTTTACAACTATTTTGGGAAACCGGTTGACCGCAATTTGATAGGCCGCTTTTATAAGAAGCGCGTTGTTTCTATTTTAATTCCGTATGTGCTTGTTTCCTGCTGTTATTATTTATTTTTGGCCTGGCAGAGAAACGCCCTTCTGAATGAGCCCATCCTTGAGCAATTGCGGCTATTAGGGACGCAGCTATTGACGGGAACGGCGTACACGCATTTATATTACATCCTCATCTTGATCCAGTTCTATGTGTTGTTCCCTTTCTTGCTCTGGCTCATACGGCTTATCCGGAATAGCCGGATCGGAATGGCCCTGGTACTTCCTATAGCGCTGCTCCTGCAATGGGCATTCTATTTCTTGAATAAATACGAGCTGCACCTCTCCAACAAGGGAAGCTACGCTGTGGCTTATATGTCTATCTATATGGCGGGAGCCTTGGCCGCCATTTATTTCGACAGGATAAAAGGTTGGTTGACCTCGGGTTGGAGCGGACTAACGCAGCGGGGCAAATTTGCTGCCTTGAGCTTGTGGGGAAGCTGGCTGGCCGTCACGTTCTATCATGTTCAGCTGTGGTATGATTATAGACAAGGCATTCACGCGGCAAGCACGCTCTGGTTTGAAATCGTTTGGAATGTGCATATGCTGTTGTCCGCGCTGGTGCTGCTGAAAGCGGCTTTTCTGATCCACCGCAAAGGGCCGGCCTTCTGGGTCAAGGCTTTAACCCGCATGGGTGAACTGTCCTTCGGGATCTATTTATTTCATCCAATCGTGCTCCGGGAGTATCGCTTCATTAGATACCGCGTGGCTTATCCGCCGGAGTCCATGATGTACTTGCTGTACATTCTTGGCGGATCGTTAAGCGCGCTCTTCTTGTCTTGGATTTTCGTTCAGTTCTGCTACAAGCGGCTTCCGTTCGCGTCGCTGTTTCTCGGCAATGTCCCGGGTTCGTTCAAGAAAGTTCCCTTAAAGGACAACGACATGAAGGCTGCCGCGTGATCAGATTCGATCGTCTTAAAGAAGGTAGTAATTATTTACAGCATGTATATTTTCAGCTTCATTTCAGCCTAACTGGGTAACTTAATGGTATTCGCTGCGTTTGCATCATAGAGGCGGTAAAGCATAAGGACCTGAGTAAACTGGGAGTTGATGTCGTGAAAATAGCAAGCAAAGAGAGATTGCCGCAGCTGGATTTGTTCCGGGCGCTGGCCATTTTTAGCGTCATTCAAGTTCATGCTTCCTCGTATGCCGCCGGAGGGCAGGCATTGGAATCGTCCATCTTCTATTTCTATAACTGGATGAATATCTTTTTCCGCATCGGGACGAGTTCGTTCATCTTCCTCAGCAGTTTTGTCCTTTTCTACAATTATTTCGATAAACCGGTAAACCGCGATATCATCGGGCGCTTCTACAAAAAGCGGCTCACCTATATTATCCTGCCCTATCTGCTTGTCTCCTTCTGCTATTATCTGGTGGTTGTCTGGATTCAAAAAGATTATCTGAACCATTCGATCACAGAGCTGCTTCAATCACTGGGAATCAGACTGTTGACGGGGAGCGCTTATACGCATTTGTATTTCATTTTTATCAATATTCAATTTTACGTCCTGTTCCCGCTGCTGCTATGGCTGATTCAGCGTTTGGGCAAGAGCAAGGCATCGGTCGCGTGGATATTTCCGATCGGGCTGGCGATTCAATGGGCCTTTTTCTTTTGGAATAAATATCAATTGGAGCTGCCGAACAAAGGAAGCTTTGCGCCTTCGTACATGTCTTTTTATATGCTGGGAGCTTTGATGGCGATTTATTTCGACTCTATCAAAGGCTGGCTGACGACGGGCTGGAGAGAGGCAAGCAAGACGCAAAAAGGCTGGACGGTTGCCCTTTGGGTCGGCTGGCTGGCCATGTCTTTTATCGATGTGCAGATTTATTTCCTGTTGAGAACCGGAGCCTTCACCGCTGACACGACCGTATTCGAACTCGTATGGAATATCCACCTGCTGCTCTCGGCCGTGGTACTTATGAAAGCGGCGTTTGTGATCTATCGCAAAGGGTCGGGTTTTTGGATAAAAGCATTGACGCGCATCGGGGAATTGTCTTTTGCGATTTATCTGTTTCATCCGGTGGTATTGCTTGGCTACAGGCAGTTCCGCAACCGGTTGGCGGGGGAAGACATTTCGCTGGCCTACTTCTTGTTCATTATCGGCGGGTCGCTTTGCGCTTTGCTCGTGTCCTGGGCGTTTGTGCAGTTTTGTTTTAAACGGCTGCCGTTTGCCTCGTGGTTCTTGGGGAATGTTCCCGGTTCGCTGAGAAAAAGAAAAAAACTTCCGGGCCAGGATACCGGCTCCACTCCGACGGTAAAAGTAAATATGTAATCGCAATAAACAAAAGCCGGCCCGGCAGCGAGCCGACTTTTGTTTTATTCGCAAATGGCCTTCATAATAGATTGAAGAAGGGCAAAGTACGGTTCCGCCGAACCGTTGACGGTTACGGAATAAATATGATAAGATATGCCATAACCTTTACTTTGGTAGTATGGTAGCACTTTAATGTATTAAAGAAACTTCTTTATATCGATAAATTATTTCGTGTAGTGAGGTGAACGTTTTGTCGAAACCGAAAGGCTTTGAAAAACCGGCCGGCGTTCGCGATTATTTGCCTCATGCGGCTGAAAAGCTGCGGGCGATCGAGCGCAGTGTACTGGATTGCATGGGCGGTTGGGGATACCGCCAAATCATGACGCCGACGATGGAATATTACGATACGGTGGGCGTCGCCAGCTCCACATCTGATCAAAAGCTGTTCAAGCTGCTCAACAACCGGGGAACGACGATGGTTCTCCGTTCGGATATGACGGCCCCGATTGCCCGGGTCGTGGCTTCGCTGCTGAAGGATGAGCCGCTTCCGCTGCGGCTGTCCTACCACGCCAACGTGTTTCGGGCTATTGAAGAGGAGGCGGGGAAAGAGGCCGAGTTCTATCAGACCGGCGTCGAGCTGGTGGGAGACGATTCGCCGGAGGCCGACGCCGAAGTGGTCGCGCTCGCGGTCGCCTCGCTGAAAGCCGCGGGCGTGAAGTCGTTCAGAATCGCGCTCGGCCATGTCGGCTTTCTGAACGGATTGTTGGAGGAAGCGGTGCCCGGACGGGAGGATGTCCGGGAAACGTTGAAGGAATATTTGCTCAAGCGGGATTTCGTCGGCTACCGCGAGACGCTGGCGGGCTTATCGCTGTCGGCACAGCAGTTCGAAGAGCTGGAGGGGATCCTCCGGCTGCGCGGCGGCCAGGAAATTTGCTCCCAGGCGCTGGACTTAAGCGGAAATCCGGAGGCCCGGCACGCCGTCCGCCATCTTAGCGAGGTGTGGGACGCGCTGGAGGATTACGGAGTCGCGCGGCATATTATGATCGACCTTACGATGATCGGCGATTTCTCCTATTACACCGGGATGACCTTCGAAGGATATGCCGCCGAGCTCGGGTTTCCGGTGTGCAGCGGCGGACGCTACGATAATCTGCTGCAGCAATTCGGACGCCCGGCGCCGGCGACAGGGTTCGCGCTCAAGACGAGCCGGATTCTCGACGGCGTGGACGGTATCAAAGCGGAGCGGGAGCTGCCGCTATTGATCCAGTACGACGCCGACAACCGCAAGCCGGCGTTTGCCGAGGCGGAGCGCCTGCGCGGCGAAGGCCGCAGCGTCCTATTGCGCCATGTGGCCGGACCGGCCGATGTGCTGGGCGAGACGATCGCCAGAGGTGTCCGCACCGGTCCGCTCGGACCCGCCTATGGCGAGATCGTGACTTATACGAGCTTTTGAAGAGTTGCCAGCATGCCAATGCATGCCAATTAACTGTAAAACCTACAGGTAATTTTATTGAGGAAGGCAATCCGGTTGAAATAACTGGAAAACCTCCAGTTATATTTTCCATTTAAGCGGTTTGCGGCTATATGTGGGCGAAATAGCTGTAGGTTATCCATCTCATTGACGGAAATAAGCGATTCGGACCTATTTAGCGGCAGATTATCCAGTTAAATGAGCAATCGAGCTGCCGGAGGAAAGGAGGGCCTGATCTATTTTGGGCGAAATTATCAAAGTTGCCATGCCGAAAGGGCGCATCTATAAAAAAGCTTCGGCCTTGTTCCGCGACGCGGGCATTCAAATTCCGGAGGATATCGACGAATCGCGCAAACTGGTGATCCCTCTGCCGGAGATCGGCATGGAGTTCATTCTGGCGAAGCCGGTCGACGTGCCGACCTATGTGGAGTATGGCGTCGCCGACATCGGGATCGTTGGTAAAGACGTGCTGATGGAGGAGAACCGGGACGTATACGAGCTGCTGGACCTCGGAATCGCACGCTGCCGCATGTCGGTGATCGCGCTGCCGGACTGGAAGCCGGGCATTCACCAGCGGGTGGCGACGAAATATCCGAATGTGGCTTCGCAATATTTTCGCGAGCATGGGCAGCAGGTGGAGGTCATCAAGCTGAACGGTTCCATCGAGCTGGCCCCGCTGATCGGTCTGGCCGACCGGATCGTTGACATGGTGGAAACAGGCCAGACACTGCGCGAGAATGGACTGGTCGAGCTGGAGAGCATTTTTGAAATCACGAGCCGGCTGGTGGCCAATCGGGTCAGTTACCGGATGAAAAACGCAGAAATTCAGGCGGTCTGCGATGCTTTGGAGAAAGTGATTCCGGCGAAAAGCGAAGTATAGCCGTTTAACAGCAATTTAATAGCCATTTAGTAAAATAAATCGGAATGACGGATGCCGGGGAGGGCTGCAGGATGAAGATGGTGAAAGCGCAAGATTTCGATCTGCGGCGGGAGGTGGAGTACGGATCGGCGGAGCAGAACGAAGCGGTCCGGAAAATCGTCCTGGATGTAAAACGGGAAGGGGACGCCGCGCTGCTGCGATATACGGAGAAATTCGACGGAGTGCGGTTGGAAGCCGCCGGGCTGAGAGTAACCCGGGAGGAATTGCAGGCGGCTTACAACGAGGTGGAACCGTCGTTCGTCGAGGCGATTGCAGCGGCGGCGGCCAATATTCGGGCGTTTCATGCGAAGCAGAAGCGCAATTCCTGGATGGATTTGCAGCCAGACGGCAGTCTGCTCGGGCAAATCATCCGCCCGCTGAAGCGAGTCGGCGTATACGTGCCCGGCGGCAAAGCCGCTTATCCTTCCTCGGTGCTGATGAACGTCATTCCGGCGCAAGTCGCCGGCGTGCCGGAGATCGTGATGGTCACGCCGCCGGCCACCGGCGGGAAAGAAGGCATCGATCCGTATATTCTCGTCGCGGCGGCCGAGGCCGGCGTGCACGAAATCTACCGGGTCGGGGGGGCGCAGGCCATCGCCGCGCTGGCCTACGGCACGGACGCGGTTGCCCCGGTCGATAAAATCTGCGGACCGGGCAATATCTACGTCGCGCTGGCGAAACGCGAAGTGTACGGCGTCGTCGACATCGACAGCATCGCCGGGCCGAGCGAGATCGCCGTGCTGGCGGACGACAGCGCCGATCCCGCCTACGTGGCGGCGGATCTGTTGTCCCAGGCCGAGCACGACGAGATGGCGTCGGCGATCCTGGTGACGCCGTCCGAAGCCTTTGCGAAGGCGTGCCAGGCGGAGGTCGAGCGCCAGCTGGCGGAGCTGCCGCGGCGGGACATCGCCGGCGCATCCGTCCGGGACTACGGCGCGATCATTCTCGTCGATTCCGTGGAAGAGGGAATCGGCGTGATCAACCGGCTGGCGCCGGAGCATTTTGAGCTGATCGTGGCGGAGCCGATGGCCTATGTCGGCTTGATCGAAAACGCCGGGGCCATCTTCCTCGGGCCGTACAGCTCGGAGCCGGTGGGCGATTATTTCGCCGGACCGAATCATATTATTCCGACAAACGGCACGGCGCGTTTTTCGTCGCCGGTCGATGTGGACGATTTTATTAAGAAATCGAGTCTGATCTATTACAGCAAGGAAGCGCTCCTGCAAAACGGAGCGACCATCATGGAGCTGGCGCGGCGCGAAGGGCTGGAAGGCCATGCCCGGGCGATCGAGATCCGGCTGAATAAAGAAGGAAAGGCGGGGGCGGGCGATGACAAATAGCACCTCGGAAGCGCGGGAACGCCGCGCGGAAATCAGCCGCAAAACGAACGAAACGGATATCAAGCTGCAATTCGCCGTTGACGGGACGGGTAAATCGGAGCTGGAGACGGATGTGCCATTTCTGAACCATATGCTCGACCTGTTTACGAAGCACGGCCATTTCGACCTCTCCGTGCAAGCTCACGGGGATATCGAAATCGACGATCATCATACGGTGGAGGATATCGGCATCTGCCTCGGCGAGTGCCTCCGCAAAGCGCTTGGCGACAAGCGGGGCATCAAGCGCTATGCCAGCGTATTCGTCCCGATGGACGAGGCGCTGGCACAGGTCGTGATCGACATCAGCAACCGGCCGCATTTCGAATACCGCGCAGAGTATCCCTCGGATCGGGTCGGCAGCTTTGATGTTCAGCTCGTGCACGAGTTTCTGTGGAAGCTGGCGCTGGAGGCGCGGATTACGCTGCACGTTATCGTGCATTACGGGCAGAATACGCACCATATGATAGAGGCTGTCTTCAAGGCGCTCGGCCGGGCGATCGACGAGGCGACGAGCATCGATCCGCGCGTCAGCGGCGTGCCGTCGACGAAAGGAGTGCTGTAAATGACAATCGCGATTGTCGACTATGGCATGGGCAATTTGCACAGCGTCAGCAAGGCGGTCGAGCGGCTCGGCTACGGGGGGCTCGTCACCGGCGACGCAGACGCTATCCTCGGCGCGGCCGGCGTAGTGCTGCCGGGCGTCGGCGCTTTCGGCGACGCGATGGAGCATCTCCGCGCGTCAGGGCTGGACGCCGTGGTGCGGCAGGCGGCCGCATCCGGAACTCCGCTGCTCGGCATCTGCCTCGGCATGCAGCTGCTCTTCGCCGAGAGCGAAGAGCACGGCCGCAACGAGGGCCTCGGCATTTTGCCGGGCAAGGCGGTGCGTTTTGACGGCGACAGCGGCCTGAAGGTGCCGCACATGGGCTGGAACCGGCTTGCGTTCCTGCAGCCGGATAGCCCGCTCCTGGCTGGCCTAGGCGAAGGACATGTGTACTTCGTCCATTCGTATCATGTGCAGCCGGAGCGCCGCGAGGATCTGCTGGCCGTCACGGATTACGGCCAGCCGGTGACGGCCATTGTCGGCCGCGGGAATGTGTACGGCATGCAGTTCCATCCGGAAAAGAGCGGCGAGCTCGGGATGGCGCTGCTGCGAAACTTCCTGGCGCTTGCCGAACGGGAAACGGCGACCGCTTAAATAGCGGGGATCCAGGTCCAGCGTATGGGCCATATGCAGTAACTTAACGACGGATAGACGGAGATGAAACGGTTGGGGACGATGCGAGGCGATGGTGACTTGATGCGGCGTTCGAAGGCCAACGCCTTCATTGGAAAAAATCCAACGGATAAGGATGAGGCCCGGGCAGCCGATTCCCTTCATTGGATATAATCCAACGAGATAGCCGGGTTAGAGCGGTTTTTCACCCAAATGTGCTCAAAATGATTGGATATTTTCCAATTGAGCTTTAGGCGGAGGATGGTGCATCCTAGTTAGATTGGAATTTTTCCAATGAAGGGATCACGACGTCACACCAAGCATCACATAGAAGCATCACTAACCATCACCAATCAACACCATGCACCATCAGGGACACCGTACACCGCAACATACAGTTCATTTTCATGGCAGGAGGAACCATACATGTCTTCATTCGTAATCTACCCGGCGATCGATATCCGGGGCGGAAAATGCGTGCGTCTCGTGCAGGGGGATTATGCCCGCGAGACGGTATACAATGAGAATCCGGTCGAGGTGGCCCGCTCCTGGGAAGCGCAAGGCGCAGGCTTCATCCACCTGGTCGACCTGGACGGCGCGAAGGCCGGCCATCCGGTGAACGATGCGCTGATCGGCGAGATCGCCCGCAGTGTGCAGGTGCCGGTACAGGTCGGAGGCGGCCTGAGAACGCTGGGCGATGTCGAGCGGCTGCTGTCGCTGGGCGTCAGCCGGGTCATTATCGGCACGGCGGCGATTGAAGACCGGGCGTTTACCGAAGCGGTGCTGGGCGCTTACGGCGACAAGGTCGCCATCGGCATCGACGCGCGGAACGGTTATGTGGCGACGCGCGGCTGGCTGGAGACGTCCGAGGTGCAAGCGGAGGTGCTGGCCAAGGAACTGGCGGCCAAAGGAGCGGAGACGTTCATATTTACCGACATTTCCCGGGACGGGATGATGCAGGGGCCTAACGTCGAGGCGATTCGCTCGCTAGCACAGGCCTCGGGACGGACGGTGATCGCCTCCGGCGGAGTCACCGTGCAGGACGATCTGTTGAAGCTGGCCGCATATGCCGATCAAGGCATCGGCGGAGCGATCGTCGGCAAGGCGCTGTATACCGGCAGCATCGATCTTGCCGCGGCGCTGTCGGCCGTATCGGCGGCGGTTAAATAGAGAAGGGGAGAGTTGAGGGCGATGCTGGCTAAACGAATTATCCCTTGCCTGGACGTTAAGGACGGCAGGGTCGTCAAGGGCGTCAATTTTGTCAATCTCCGCGATGCCGGAGACCCGGTCGAGCTAGCGGCGCTGTATGACCGCGAGGGGGCGGACGAGATCGTATTTCTCGACATTTCCGCTTCGAATGAAGGCCGGGCGACGATGATCGAGGTGGTCCGGCAAACGGCGGGGGAAATCGCGATTCCGTTCACCGTCGGCGGCGGTATCTCCCAGGTCGACGACATGAAGCGCATCTTGCGGGCCGGAGCCGACAAAATCGGCATCAACACGGCGGCGGTGCTGAATCCGCAGTTGATTTCGGACGGTGCGCGGCGCTTTGGCTCCCAATGCATCGTCGTGGCGGTGGATGCCAAATATAATCCGGCCTGGGGCGAATGGGAGGTCTACACCCACGGCGGGCGCAAGCCTGCCGGCATCAAAGCCCTCGAATGGGTTAAAGAGGCCGAGTCGCGCGGTGCGGGCGAGATTTTGCTGACGAGTATGGATGCGGACGGCACGAAGGACGGGTTCGATTTGCCTTTGACAAGCGCCGTGAGCAGGTCCGTAACCATCCCGGTGATTGCCTCGGGGGGTGCGGGCAAGCCGGACGATTTCTATGAGGTATTTACGGAAGGACATGCGGACGCCGCTCTGGCGGCGACGATTTTTCATTATAAAGAAATTGCGGTGCCGGATTTGAAGCGGGACCTGAAGTCCAGAGGGGTGGAGATACGATGACAGATTCAGATAAACAACCGCTGCAGCTCTCATTGCCGCTTGGAGAACTGGAGCAGGCGATCAAATGGGACGCGCAAGGCCTGGTCCCGGCCATCGTGCAGGATGCCTCGACCAAAGAGGTGCTGATGCTGGCCTACATGAACCGGGAGTCTCTCGGCAAATTGGTGGAAACGGGGCAGACCTGGTTTTGGAGCCGTTCCCGCGCCGAGCTGTGGAACAAGGGGGCTACCTCGGGCAATACCCAGCAAATCCGTGCGCTGCGCTACGACTGTGACGGGGATACGCTGCTGGTGGAAGTGGACCGTCAGGGTCCGGCCTGCCATACCGGGGAAGATACCTGCTTCTTCCGCACGGCGGCTACGGGAAGCGGCGAAGAAAACGGGGCTCCGCGCAAGGCTTCAGATCGTTTTGCGGTGCTGTCTGAGCTGGAGCAACTCATCGCCGATCGTTATAAGGAGCGCCCGGAAGGCGCCTATACGACGTATTTGTTTGATAAGGGCCTCGATAAGATTTTGAAAAAAGTGGGCGAAGAGACCGCCGAATCCATCATCGCGGCCAAAAACGCAGACAACGACGAACTGCGTTATGAAGTTAGCGACTTGATCTATCACCTGCTGGTGCTGCTGCGCGAGCGGAATTTGCCGCTTGACGAAATCATGGCGGAGCTGGAGCGGCGTCACGAACGGCCGCGTCGGGATTAGGGCTGGTGAGCTTAGGATGCTGATCGATTATCATACGCATCATGTCCGCTGCGGACATGCCGTCGGCTCGCTGGAAGAGTATATTCAGCGCGGGATCGAGATCGGCTTGTCCCAGATCGGCCTGTCCGATCATATGCCGCTGCTGCATGTCGATCCGGCCGACTATTACCCCGAAATGGCCATGCCGATGGAAGAACTGCCGCGCTATGTGGAGGAAGCCTTCGTGCTGAAGGAGAAATATCTCGGCCGGATCGATGTCAGAGTCGGCCTCGAGGGCGATTATATCGAGGGCTGGGAAGAGCAGATCGAGCGCATCGTCACTGCATACCCTTGGGATTATGTGATCGGGTCGGTTCATTTTCTGGGGGAGTGGGATGTTTCGGATTTCCGCCAGGTGCATAACTGGGAAGGGCAGGATGTGTTCGCCGTCTATGAACGCTATTATGACGCGGTTGAAAAAGCGGCAAGCACCGGTTTTTATGATATTATGGGCCATCTCGACGTCATCAAACGCTTCGGATACCGGCCGGACCCGGCCCGTGAGGCCGAGACGATCGCGCTGGAGCACAGAGCGCTCACGGCGGTCCAAACCGCCGGTGTGGCGATGGAGCTCAACGCATCCGGATTGTCCAAGCCCGTGGCGGAGATGTTCCCGAGCCGCCGCATTCTGGAAGCGGCCGTGGAGCGGGGGATTCCGCTCACCGTAGGCTCCGACGCGCACGATCCGCTGCGGCTGAGCGAGCATCTGGACAAAGCCCGGGCATTGTTGTACGGGCTCGGCGTACGCGAGCTGGCCACGTTTGAGGGGCGGCGGAGAACGATGATTCCGCTGGAGGCGGCTGAGCGCAAAGCTTGAAAACAATATGACACACCGATGCCGCCTGATTTGGCGGCTTTTTTAATCCACTATTTTTTGCCCCTCCGCCCAAATGCCTTCGATGCTATAAAAACAACGACAAGGACAATCAAAAGTAGAACGATTAGAGAAATAACCGCATTTTCCCACACGAATGTCATACCTTACCCTCCTTTGGATCATGAAAAGGTGTATAATATATGTAATAAATTACCAATCCTTATTCTGCCAACTATTCAACCTATTTGCCTGTACTTTTTCTGTGGGCATCTACCGAAACGGACAAAGAACAAAGAACTTCACACCTGCCGTCCTGTTCAGGAGATGAAAGATTACGAAGATTATAAAAGGAAGTTTCTCGGTGGGTTGGAGAATGGACGTCTCCAATATATTTTATATGATCTTGATGATGATGAGCCAGTGGGTAAAATCAGTCTTTTCACTACTCGCTATTAAAAAGGGAACTCAGCGCATAGAAATCGAATTTCGAATACATGTTCTATGCGTTTTTTTCTTTGAAATCGCATGGACGGAGTACTCTTTAATTTAGCCTGTAATTCCCGTGGGAGGACAGCTTTCGCTATGATATACTGTGAGATGGAACACAAAGATTTTGAGGGAAGATAGGGAGGTGCCTTATTTGAAAGAAAAAAGAGAGCCGGGCGAGAAGCGGGGAAATGTGCTGCCGATCTCCATGGATGCGGGCTTTTTCTTCGAGAGGGCTGTCTCTTCCTTGGACCGTTATCACTACGATAAGGCTTTAAAATATTTTCGCAAAGCGGTGGAGTATGAGCCGAACAATCCGGTAAACCACTGCAACATGGCGGGGATTCTGTCGGAAATGGGAGATTATGAGGCGTCCAACGCCGCATTGTCCGTTATTCTTGAGGAAATCGATCCGGCTATGACGGAATGTTATTTTTATATGGCGAATAACTATGCGAATATGAATATGTTTGAGGCAGCGGAGAAGGCACTGATCAAGTACCTGGAGGAAGACGCCAGCGGCCAGTTTCTGGCGGAAGCGGAAGAGATGATGGACCTGCTCCAATATGAGCTGGAACGTCCAACAATGCTGACAAGCATCAAAGCAATGGAGGGTGTGGTCGAGCATGACCGGGCCCGCGCGCTGTTGGAGGAAGGGAAATTTTCTCAAGCGGTCAAACTGCTGGAAGAGATCGTCGAGAATTACCCCGAATTTTTGGCGGCTCACAACAATCTAGCATTGGGCTACTACTACCTGGGCCTGTTCCAAAAAGCCATGCAGACCGTCGGCGAGGTCCTGGATAAGGAGCCCGGAAATTTGCACGCACTGTGCAATCTGGCGATTTTTTATCAGCACGCAGGGAACGATACCGCACTTCGGGAATTGGCCGGCCGGCTGAGCAAGATCGTTCCCTTCCATCAGGAGCATGTGTTTAAGCTGGCGACGACGATGGGCATTCTGGGTCAGCATGAGGAGGCCTTTGGACATTTTGTGCGCTTGCTTCGGGACCCGGAAATGAATCAGGATCCTTCGCTGTACCATTATGCGGCGGTGGCGGCCTATTATACCGAGCGTCCCGAGGCGGCCGAGAAAATGTGGCGTCAGGTCAAAAGATTGGATCCTGCAAGCGGGGTGGCCGACTACTATTTGCAACAGCTGCGGGAAGAGAGCTTAATCGCGGAGAATACAGGCACAGGAAATGCCAAAGGCATGATGCCGGTTAGCTATCATTATCATCTTCCGTTCGATGAAAAGTTTAAGCAATGGGAAGCTTCCGAAGAGAGCCTGACTTCCGAAATTACGAATAACCCGTTGGTGCGGTCTTCGTTTTTCTGGGCGCTTCGCCACGGGGACGCCAAGACGAAGCTGCAGGTAATCCAGGCGTTCGGCCTGATTGCCGACCGGGAAGTGGAGGAAGCGCTGAAAGCCTTTCTGCTGGAGCCGGAGGAGGACCGGTATTTGAAGGAGATGGCCCTAGTCGTTCTGCGCAATCTGGGGGTGGATCATCCGCTGCCGATTCGTTACGGAGAGACGACGACGCTGATCGATCCCAGCCGGGTCGCTTCCGGATTGCCGGTTTGGAAGCGCGAATGGCAGGCGGTCGTCGATCTGGCGGTAAAACAAATGAAGCGCAGCTTTGATCTACAACAGCAGCATGATCTGGAAACGCTATGGGTCGAGTTTCTCACCCAATTGTATCCGAACATTCCGGATATTACGCATATTGAAGGGTGGGCCGCGGCGCTGGAATATTTAACGGCCAAAATCCACCGTCATCCCGTGACCTATGAGGCGGTGGCGGAGCGTTACGGCATTTCGGCCTCCACCGCCCGCCGGTATACCCGGCGAATCGATGAGGTCTGCGGGATCAAGGAGAAGATCAGGGAAATTTTCCCCTCCGTTCGGTAGCTTCCGTACCGGTTTGTTGGCGGGTAAAGCAGGTTCAACTTGGGTAAAACTTATTATAAGCACATGTACTATGAGCATAAGTACATATCCAAGGAGGAGACGTCATGTACAAATCGATTGTGATCGGGACCGGCCCGGCCGGATTGACGGCAGCCATTTATTTGGCCCGGGCGAA
Source organism: Paenibacillus haidiansis (assembly GCF_036553665.1). NCBI lineage: Bacteria > Bacillati > Bacillota > Bacilli > Caryophanales > Paenibacillaceae > Paenibacillus > Paenibacillus haidiansis. Next base: position 23,979 of record NZ_JAZHPZ010000024.1, read on the forward strand.
TTTAAATCCGCTGGTAATTGAAGGCGTGCAGCCCGGCGGGCAGCTCACCACGACGACCGAGGTGGAGAATTTTCCGGGATTTCCCCAAGGGATTCAAGGGCCCGAGCTGATGGATAATATGCGCAAGCAGGCCGAACGTTTCGGAGCGCAGTTCCGCAGCGGATGGGTGGAGCAGGTCGATTTTTCGTCCCGGCCGTTCAAAATGAAGCTGGAGGGCGGAGAGGAGCTTACGTCTGAGACGGTGATCCTGTCGACCGGAGCGTCCGCGAAGTATCTCGGCATTCCGGGCGAGCAGGAAAATGTCGGGCGGGGAGTCAGCACCTGTGCGACTTGCGACGGATTTTTCTTCCGCGGCAAAAGAATCATCGTCATCGGCGGCGGCGATTCCGCTATGGAGGAAGCGAATTTCCTTACGCGCTTTGGCTCGAGCGTCACGATTGTGCATCGTCGGGATGAACTGCGCGCCTCCAAGATCATGCAGGATCGCGCGAGAAGCAACGAGAAGATTAAATGGGCCTTGAACCGGACGCCTCTTGCCGTAACGACGGACGAGAACGGGATGGTGAAGGGTTTGAGCGTGCGGAATAACGCTACCGATCAGGAGGAGCTTATCGAGGCGGAAGGCGTATTCGTGGCGATCGGGCATACGCCGAACACGAAGTTTTTGGGCGGTGTGATCGACACCGATGAGCACGGCTATATCATCGTGAAGCCCGGCACGACGGAGACGAATATCCCCGGGGTCTTTGCCTGCGGCGACGTGCAGGACATCCGTTACCGCCAAGCCATCACGGCGGCGGGATCGGGGTGCATGGCCGCGATGGACTGCGAGAAATTCCTCGAAGGCAGCATGGTCCACGACTGGAGCGAGACGCTCAATCCGTAATTAGATTGCAAATCAAGCCTTTCCCATTTTCGTCTATGGGCGAGAGAGGGGAGGGCTTTTTTGTGTTTTCGCTTGTAGAGGAGTTTTAACTGGAAGCCGATCTTGGGATTGAAGGGGACGAGTTGGTTTGATTAGCTCTAAGCGCGGGCTGCTTTATTATCCCAATATGCTCACTATTAAAATAATTACGGCAAAAATTGCGACAACGATGAGCAAATTCGAAATTTGTCTCCATAGACCCGGGATACCTTCGGTGCGTAATTTTTTCACGTTTGTATCAAAATGGGCTTTTGCAGCGTACGGGTTGTCAGGCGGGTTGAACATCCTATTATTATCATCAACCATGATTTAACCTCCTTCCGGTTATCCTAATTATACCAGGTAAGGAAGGGGGTATAAAATAAAACCGTCCGGAAAATAATGCGAACCTTCGCTTATTTCCGGACGGTTATTTTGTTTGTGTGAACTCTAAATTTCCTTACGGCGGAAGTAGACTAGTCCTGCCGCGAAGAACACAAGGAAGCTGCCGAGTATCGTAATCATCAGATTTTCGAGCGGCAGGTTAAAAGCTCCGAAATCGTTCTCTCCGAACGGCATCATGGCCAGCACAGGCTGTGCCCATGGATAGAATGGGCCGATCTCCGAGGAATTGACGATCAATAGATTGGGGATCGTCAGCGATACGTTGAGGGCGAGCGGAGCGGCGAAGCTCGCCCAGCCCAGCGATACGCCAAGCTGAAGCGCGACCAGCGGCAGACAGGCGACCCAGCCGCCCAGCAGGCTGGTGACGATCATGGCCCACGGAACCGGCTCCGTGAAGCCTTGGATCCATCCGGCGACGAGCACGCCGGTCAGAAAGAGCAACTGGCAGATGGCCAGGAGACCGGCCACGATGGTGAACTTGGCCAGATAGACGGCCGTTCGCGACACCGGCAGGACAAGCAGCTGCTTCCAGCCGCCGCCGGTATGCTCGTACCGGCACAGGAAGGCCGGGAAGAGGCCGGACATGATCGGCAGGAACAGCAGGGCGTGGAGCGTGGCCATCGCGCCAAAAATGACCGTCCACGGCTCCGCGCCCTCAGGCGCTCGGGAGAGCGCACCGATGAGCGTGGACAACACAGGGCTGGCCAGGAGAATCAGCCAGATCCGCGATTTTGACATTTTCAGCAATTCGGAAGACAGGACACGGAAAAAGCCGCTCATCATTCCACATCCTTTCGATTAAAGTGAATCAAGCCCAGAATCATGATGATGGCGCCGCAAATCACGCCCGCCCCGATAAACCAGGACGCATGCGGGCCGGTGTAACCGAAAGTCGGCCAATTTAGCGGAAACCACTCCGAGAGCTGCAGTGTGAATGGCGAGACAATCGCGGCGGTTACGCCGATCGTGACGGGCAGGGCCTGATTGCGGAAGCTGAGCGAAAGCCACAGCTCTAACGCCAACATCGGCAGCACGGCCAGAAGCGGGGAAAAGCCCATCCTCAGGATGTCCCAAACAGGGATACCGGCACCGTCGAATCCCAGAATCAGTCCAAGGATAACCGTGAAAGCCGGCAACAGCAGGCAGGACACGGCGAGCAGCAGGAAGCAGAGCGTAAATTTGGCGCTGAATACGGCGGTGCGGGAAATGGGCAGCGCCAGCAGCTGTTTCCAGGAGCTCATTTGGTGTTCGACATTTGCAACCAGAGAGCTAACCAGCGTTACGCCAAGGTATAGGGCAATGGGTACAAAAATCGTCGTATCGCGAATAAGCGCCCCCCAAAGATCATCGGCATACTGCTTCATGAGATAATCCAGCCGCAGCCCGTAATTCAGCGCCTGCATGGCGACCAGACCGATCGGGGCCAGAAAAATCAGAAACCAGATTCCTTTGCCGCGTATTTTCAGAAAGTCGGCCGACAGTGAACGAAGCATCATGACCGGCTCCCCTCCCCGATAACCTCCATGAAAATATCCTCGAGCGATTTTTTGTTCTCGGACACCCGGTAAATGTCATGGCCGTTCTCGACCAGACGCTTGACGAGATGCGCCACCTGCGGGTCATCCAGGCTTGGGAAGATCAGCTTCCCTTCCCTGTATACTCCGGCTGCCCCAAGGTCTCTGGCCAGCCAGAGGGCGGAATCGGGCTCGGAAACGACGAGTTCGATATCATGCGAAGCTTGCAGACGTAAATTTTGGATCGTATCCTGGAAAACCATCCGTCCTTCCCGGATGATCCCGACCCGGTTGGCCATCTGCTCGACCTCGCTCAGCAAATGGCTCGATACCAGCACGGTAATGCCGTACTGGGACGGCATGCTTTTGATCAGCTCGCGGATCTCATGAATCCCGGCGGGGTCGAGGCCGTTGGTCGGCTCGTCCAGGATCAGCAGGTCGGGGCTGCCGAGCAGGGAGGCGGCGATCCCGAGCCGCTGCTTCATCCCGAGCGAGAAGCCCTTGACCGGCCGGCGGGATTCATCCGTCAGCGAGACGATCTCCAGCACCTCGGCGATGCGCGACTTCGGCACGCCGAGAATCCGGCGGATCGCCTCCAGGTTTTCGATGGCGCTAAGATGGCCGTAATAGGACGGGTACTCGACCAAGGACCCAATCCGGCGAAGAATCGCCAGCTTGTCTTTATGCAGCTCGCGGCCGAAGATGCGGATCGATCCTTTGGTCGGACTGATTAATCCGAGCAGCATGCGGATCGTGGTCGTTTTCCCGGCCCCGTTGGGGCCGAGGAAGCCGTAGATGTCCCCTTTGGCGATTTCCAAGTCCAAATGGTCCACCGCAAAGCGTCCCCGGTATTTTTTCGTTAAGCCTTTCGTTTGAATGATCATTTCACTCACGTTAAAATCACCTCGGGAATGATCTTACCGCCCGAAGTTTAAGGTGGAAGGAGCGCCAAGTTTAAATTTTGTTTAAAATGCCGGGTAGCGCATGTCACATGTTGCATGCCGTGTGGTCGCAGGACGCCCTCCGCATGACGTCCACCTCATGACGCCCACCGCGTGGTTGCCGTGTTGTCTCGGAAACTTGTGGCTGCCGCAGATTCCAAGGCTAACGAACTGTAGCGTGCTTATTAGTCCCAATATGGTCCTTTTAAAATCTAACGAACCTCAGCAGCGTTATTAGGCCAATTAGCGATGAAAAAAGGGCAGTTTTGAAGAAATAAGAACTCTGGAGTTCGTTACATTTTCAAAACGCTACTTTTTCCGCAAATAAGAATGACTAGGTTCGTTAGCCGGTCGGGAGTGGAACCGAGGCGATACTCTTTCAGACTGGACACCGGATAAAATGCCGTACGTGCGATAACGTTGCTTACCGCTTACCACAATCAAGAGCCGGCACTCCACCAGCCTATGAAGAACTCGTCGTGCATGCGGAGTTGTTACTCTCAGATGGGCCGCTAATTCCGCAGAAGTAAAAGGTCGAAGCAAGCGTCTCGCATAGCGCAGGGTTTCCGCTTCAAGCCAGTCCAGGTGGCCGGGTACCGGATTCGCCTCGGAGGCAATAAATTTCCCGATAAAAGCCAAGACAAGCTGCTGACAGCGCTTGGGCTCGTCCGTGATGGAAAGATAAGCGATCGGCAGAAAGATCCAGTCGTCCAGCGCCAATAAACAATGCCGCCAGCACAAGTCTTTAAAGCGCCGAACATCGAGATCCCTGGCATGAGGCCCGTAGCCTTGGATTTCGATGCCTCCCTTTACACCGCCAATCCCGCCGGCATGTAAGCCAAATCCAGATATCGGTATCCGTTGTGAAAATCGCGCACTTCCCACTCGGGATAAAGGCGGTCGAAGTTTTTCACAGCCGGATACCAGACGTCGCGCAAAAATGCCAGCGTACCGTGGCCCAACCCTTTCTCAAGCAACTCTCGTCTTCTAGGATTCGGCTCACCTGTAATCTGTACATGCAGCCATTCCTCATAGGCTTGGTCAAATTTCTTCATCACTCCACACATCCTCTCTTCAAAATAAAAACGCCGCCCGGGCGCGTGATCCCCCGAAGGAGGAGCAAGCGTCAAAGCGGCGTGTACTTCACGACCGATATTTTGACCACATCGTTATCGGATTCATTATACCAACAACTTTTATGAGGGATAAATATAAATCTTTGTTCCGCCTTCCGTCGGCGGCGATTCCGCCTCGCGGACCAGCCCCATCTCGCGCAGCAGCAGATCGACGATCGTCAGGCCGAGACCGGCGCCCTTGGCCGGAGAGCCTGCGGCGAGGCCGGGGCCGCGGTCGGCGATGACGAGCGCGGCTTTGCCGTGCCGCCGCTCCAACCGGATACCGACGTAGCCGCCTGTACCGGCGTGGCGGACGAGGTTCTGGAACAGGTTGTCGAGCACGCGGCGGAAACCCTGCTCGTCGATCGTCCACATGAGCGGTTCCTCCTCCGGCAGCTCGATGTCGGCCTCGATGCCCGCCTTCTCCCACAGAGGGTACCAGGCGGCCGCGCTCATCCGGACAATGCGCAGAACGTCGTGCTCGGCCAGCGTCAAGGCGTACCGTCCGCTCGTGAGCAGATTGTAGTCGAGCAAATGGTCGATCAGCCCGCCGAGATCCTCGATTTTGCTCTCCATCAGGGCCAGGGACTGCCGCCCTTGCTCGGACAACGGCTCCTTGCGGAACGAATACAGCTGACCGCCAAGAACGGTCAGCGGCGTCCGCAAATCATGCGATAAATTACCGATCAAATTTTTGCGCAACTCCTCTTCTTCATGCTCGCGGCGCCGGCTGTAATCCAGCTCGTCAATCATATGATTGAAGGCTTGCTCCAGGCGGCCGATCTCATCCGGGCGGCCCATCGGAATTTTGACCGGCAGCCCGTTCGGCCCCGTCCAGGTCATGGCGGATTCCAAACGGAGCAGCCGCTTGCGGATATCGCGGAAGAACAAATAGGACAGCAGAATGAAGAAGGCGAACATCAAAAACATAAAGAAGCCGTAGAACCGGGTGTCTCTCCCGGAGCCTCCCGTCGAATGCTTCATATATTCGCGGGAAAGTTCAAACGACATAAACCCTTGTCCGGTCGATTCCTCGTCTCCGCCGATAAAAGCGACAACGGTAAACGGCTCGCCGCTCACGGCCTTTTTCATGTAATCGACGGCGTCCTCCGGCGTCCACTTGGACGGAATATCGCTTCGCTCCGGCAGCCGCACATGTGTCGTGCCTTCCGCGTCGACCCAAAACATCGCAGCCTCGGGGTATTTCGCCTTCAATTCCTTCAGCCTGGTATCGATCTCTTCCGCTGATTTTCCGTTCAGCGACAAGGCCTCATTGTGCCACATTTCTTCAAGAGTCATGCCGGAGCCGTAGTACGGAAGAGCCGGCGTAACCTCGTTGGGTGTTGCGGGGAACACCAGCCGGGACACGAGCCATGACGCGGACAAACTCAACGGTATCAGCAGCGGGATGAGCACGAGCGCGATGCAGATGATGATGATATAACGCGACAGCAGCGAATTGCGGAATCGGGATTTTTTCCTCCGGGGGTCATGCGATTCTCTCATGCCCGCACCCTGTACCCGATTCCGCGGATCGTCTCGATGATTTCCGGATTGGCGGGGTCGCGCTCCAATTTTTCGCGCAAATGACGGATATGGACCATCAAGGTTTTATCTCCTTCCAGATAGGGCTCTCCCCATACGGCTTCATAGATTTGCTCCTTGGTCATGATTTGCCCCAAATGTCTCAGCAGGTATTGGAAAATGTGGAATTGCTTCCCGGTCAGCACAATCTCTTCTCCATTCTCCCGGTCCTTGATCAAATTTTCCCGCTCGTAAACGAGCAAATGGCGAAGCTCCAGCGGTTCGGGGGAGGCGGTACCGCTGCGCCGGAGCAGCACTTCTACCCGCGCCGCCAGCTCATCGGGATGGAACGGCTTGGTCAGGTAGTCGTCGGCGAACTGCAGCCCCTGCAGTTTGTCGTCGATCGAGGTCCGGGCGGACAGCATCAGGATCGGGAGTGCCGGGTACTGCTTTTTCAGCCGCTGCCCGACGGTGAAGCCGTCGAGTCCCGGCAGCATGACGTCCAGGATCGCAAGGTGGCACGAGGCGGCTTCCTCCACGGCCCGTTCCCCGCTGGTAAGCCAGGTAACGGTGTAGCCCCGCTCGGTTAAATCGGCATTCACCCATGCTCCGATTTCCCGGTCGTCTTCGATATACAAAATATTTTTATTTGATATCATCATTGGAATTCTTCTTCCTTTCCGGCCTTCGGGCGCTTAACGACTCTATTGTGGCAAATTGGTGAGGAAAAATAAACTGTCGCGGACAACATTTTTTAATTTGTGATTACAATCACAAGTTCGCAAAACCCGCTATGCTAATTTCTAAGCGAGAACAGTTATCACTTAAATTTTAGTTATTTTAAATCGCATATATCGCAAAGTGCAAACGAAAAGGCCGGAGCCAAAGCAACTGGCCTGCGAACCAAGCGGATTGGTGAGGTTGCCGAAATATGATGAAAGGGGAGCGAATGATGAGCGAACTTATCAACAACCGGGAGCACAGTGTACCGGAGCAATCGCGCCGCCAAGCGCTGCTGAAGGAGATCATCAAGGAGCTGCACCAGGGCAAGAGCGTGGAGGAAGTGAAGGCGCGCTTTGAAGAAGCGGTCGGCGATGTCACGGTCGCGGAAATTTCCGCGATGGAGCACGCGCTGATGGAGGAGGAAGGCATTCCGGTCGAAGAGGTGCAGCGGCTTTGCTCCGTACATACGGAGATTTTTAAGGGCTCGATCGGGGAAATTCACCGTTCGGACCGGGCGGAGGAACAACCCGGGCATCCGGTGCACACCTTCAAGCTTGAGAACCGCGAAATCGAACGGCTGGTCAATTTCAAGCTTTCGCTGCATCTGGACAAATTCCGCAAGGAAGATTCCGAGGACGTGATCTTTAAGCTGCTGGAGGATTTGAGCCTGCTGCTGGATCTCGACAAGCACTACAGCCGGAAGGAAAATCTGCTCTTCCCCTATTTGGAGAAGTACGGGATTTATGGGCCGACCAAGGTCATGTGGGGCATCGACGACGGCATCCGAGCGATGATCAAGGAGGTTAAAGCCAAGCTGACATCCTACGATGGAGACCGGGAGACCCTATGCACCGACATCGAGCGGATTATCCAGGAAGTCAACGCGATGATTTTCAAAGAGGAAAATATCTTGCTTCCGATGGCGCTGGAGAAGCTGACCGAAGACGAATGGGTCAAAATCGCCCGCGAAAGCGAGGAGATCGGCTTCTGCCTGACGGCTCCCGAGGCGGAGTGGATTCCTAAGCGCGAGCCGCTCCCGGACACGGAGAGCGCGGAAGCCGGGACGGAAGAGAGCGGTCAGGCGCCGCAAGGCTACGTGCGGTTCCAAACCGGGATTCTCTCGGTGGAACAGCTTGAAACGGTTCTCAACCATCTGCCCGTCGATCTGACCTTTATCGATGAGAACGATGTGGTCCGTTATTTCTCCCACGGCAAGGAGCGGATCTTCGCCCGCACCAAAGCGGTCATCGGCCGCACGGTGCAGAATTGCCACCCGCCGCAAAGCGTCCATGTCGTAGAGCAGCTGCTGGCCGACTTCAAATCCGGCAAAAAGGACAGCGAGGACTTCTGGATTCCGGTCAAGGACAAATTCGTGTATATCCGGTACTTTGCGGTCCGCGATGAGGACGGACGGTATCTCGGTACTCTGGAATTTACGCAAAATATCGCTCCAATCCGGGCCCTCGAAGGCCAGAAGCGGATTCTCTCCTGAAAATAGGATCGCTCCGGTTCCCCCGATGCGGGAGCCGGGGCGAATTGTTTTTAAATAACGCCAATTTGCACGAAAATTACCAGCACTTATGATCTTTATCACTTACCGGGAGGCCTTGTGCCTACTGGATTTCCGCCCTCCCGCTTCGCTTGACCGAAGCGGGAGGTTCGCTTATAGTTGGTACGTAGGAATAATCCGATTATTATGAGAAAAAAGGTGGCTTGTACAATGTCTGAAAAAATCTACATTGGTGTTGACCTGGGCGGAACGGCGATTAAAGTCGGCATCTGCAATGAAGAAGGGCAGCTTCTTCATACTTATGAAGGGCCCACCGAAACCGAGAAGGGTGCCGAGACGATCGTCAACAACATCGAACGCTATGTTCGTTTGATCGTGGAGCAGTCCCCTTTTGAGTGGGAGCAAGTTGCCGGTGTAGGTGCCGGTGTCGCCGGCTTCACGAACGTGCGCGAGGGCATTATTATTTTGGCGCCAAATGTAGGTTTGAAGGATTTTCATATCCGTGAAATTCTGGAGCAGCGACTCGGCAAGCCGGTCAAAATAGACAATGACGCCAACGTGGCGGCCTTGGGCGAAGCCTGGGGCGGCGCGGGCAAAGGCGTCGACAACTGCGTCTGCTATACGCTCGGAACCGGTGTCGGCGGCGGCATTATTATCGACGGCAAGATCTATCAGGGCTTTTCAGGCATGGCCGGCGAGCTTGGCCATATGGCTGTCGTACCGGATCTGGAAGCGATCCAGTGCGGCTGCGGCCAAATGGGCTGCCTGGAAACCGTGTCCTCGGCAACCGGCATTATCCGCATGGCCAAAGACGCGGTGGCCCGCGGAGAGCGGACCTCACTCGCGCTGGTCGAGAACATTATGGCCAAAGACGTGTTCGACGCGGCGAAAGCCGGCGACGAAGCCGCGATTCGCATCGTGAACCGCGCCGCTTTCTACCTCGGGAAATCGCTGGCCGCGGTCGCGGTCGTGCTGAATCCGGAGCTGTTCATTATCGGCGGCGGGGTGTCCAAAGCCGGAGATATTCTGTTTAACGAAATACGGAGCGTGTTTGCTAAGCATACGCCGGAGCCGGTCCAAAAGGGACTGCAGATCGTTCCGGCCACTTTGGGCAACGACGCCGGGATGGTCGGAGCCGCAGGGCTGTTTTTGCGCTCCTGAACCGGATTCGATTTTAGTATACAATAGATAATGAATAGGAGAATTTGCGAGGAGGGAAAAGGATGCCGGAAAATGAAACGCCCCCCATTGCCAATCTGTTCATTATTACGGGGATGTCGGGAGCCGGAAAATCGGTGGCCGTAAAGAGCTTGGAGGACCTGGGATTTTTCTGTGTCGATAATTTGCCTCCGGTGCTGATCCCAAAGTTTGCCGAACTGATTGAACAGTCCAAAGGCAAAATCGCCAAGGTCGCGCTTGTGATCGATCTCCGCGGCCGCGAGTTTTTTACCGCCTTATCGGAATCGCTCGGGTACATTAAGGACCATTTTACGATCAAAAGCGAAATCCTGTTCCTCGACGCCACCGATGCGGTACTGGTGCAGCGCTATAAAGAAAGCCGCCGCCGCCATCCGCTGGCGCCCGAAGGAATGCCGCTCGACGGTATCCGGCTGGAGCGCAAGATGCTGGAGGAGCTGAAAATGTCGGCCACGCAAGTGATCGACACGAGCAATATGAAGCCGTCGCAGCTTCGGGAGAAAATCATTTCCCGCTTCTCTCATTTGGAAAGCAGCAATTTATCCGTCAATATTACATCTTTCGGATTTAAATACGGCATACCGATCGACGCGGATCTGGTGTTCGACGTCCGGTTCCTGCCGAACCCGCACTATATCGAGCAGCTTCGTCCGCACACGGGACAAGACAGCGATGTATATGATTATGTTATGAAGTGGCCGGAAACCCAGACGTTTCTGACCAAGCTGCTAGACATGCTGCACTTCCTGCTGCCTCAGTACCATAAAGAGGGGAAAAGCCAGGTCATTATCGGCATCGGCTGCACCGGCGGCAAGCACCGTTCGGTGGCGATCGCCGAATACTTGGGCCGGATGCTCGGGACCAGCGAGACGGAGACCGTCCGCGTGAGCCACCGGGATGAGGGCCGGGACCGGTCTTAGCGGCCGCTGTAGAAGAACAAGAGGTGAGTAAGAAGTGATTAATCGGGCCAAGGAAGGAAGAGTGCCGCGAATCGTGGTGATGGGCGGGGGAACCGGCCTGTCCGTCATGCTTCGCGGATTGAAAGAGAAGCCGCTCGATATCACGGCTATTGTTACCGTAGCGGACGATGGCGGAAGCTCGGGGATTCTCCGCAACGAACTGCAAATGCCGCCTCCGGGCGATATCCGCAATGTTTTGACCGCGCTGGCCGATGTGGAGCCGCTGTTGTCGGATATGCTGAATTACCGGTTTGCCTCCGGCTCGGGCCTGGCCGGCCATAGCTTGGGCAACCTGATTTTGGCGGCGATCACCGATATCTCCGGCGATTTCGTCACCGCCGTCCGCGAGCTCAGCCGCGTATTCGCCGTCCGCGGACGCGTGCTGCCCGCCGCCGGTCAGGCGGTGGTGCTGCATGCGGAGATGGAGGACGGCACGATCATTACCGGAGAATCGAAGATTCCGGAGGCCGGCGGCAAGATCAAGCGGATTTTCCTTGAGCCGGAAGTGGTCGAACCGCTCCCCGAAGCGGTGGAGGCGATCCGGGAGGCCGATGCCATCCTGATCGGGCCGGGAAGCTTGTATACCAGCATCATTCCCAATCTGCTGGTGCCCAAGCTGGCCGAAGCGGTGCTCGAGAACGAGAGCGCCATCAAAATTTTCGTCTGCAATGTGATGACTCAGCCGGGCGAAACCGATGATTATACCGTCAGCGACCATTTGAAGGCCGTTTATGAGCATGTAGGGCATCATCTGTTTGATTATGTTATCGTGAACGACGGCGAGATTCCGACCCAGGTTCAAGATTTCTATGCCGAGAAAGGCGCCAAGCCCGTACAGATCGACTGGGATGTAGTCACGGGCCAGGGGTATAAAGTCATCGCCGATACACTCGTCCTGTTCCGCCGCTATTTGCGGCATGATGCGGACAAATTGAGCCATCATATTTATCAACTGGTGCAAAACTGGATTTTACGAAAGAGGTGAGTCCCTTGTCGTTTGCGGCGCAAACCAAAAAAGAATTGACCATGATCGAAGCCGACGCTTGCTGCGAACAGGCCGAATTGTCCGCTTTAATCCGGATGAACGGTTCGGTTCAGGTTTCGAACAAGAAGGTCATCTTGGATATTTCGACGGAAAACGCCGCGATTGCAAGGCGGATTTATTCTTTGCTGAAGAAGCATTTTCAGATTCATACGGAGCTGCTTGTCCGCAAAAAGATGCGCCTCAAGAAAAACAATGTGTATATTGTACGGATACCGGGCCGGGTCCAGGAGGTTCTGAAGGAGCTGAAGATCGTCTCCGAGGGATTTATTTTTACGCCGGGGATTAATCCGGACCTTACCCGGAAAAACTGTTGTAAGCGGGCTTACCTGCGCGGCGCTTTCCTCGCGGGCGGCTCGGTCAACAACCCGGAAGGCTCCTCCTACCATCTGGAGATTTCCTCGATGTACGAAGAGCACTGCCGGGCGCTCGTCGATCTCGCCAATGAATTTCATTTGAACGCGCGCTGCATCGAACGGAAGAAGGGTTTTATTTTCTACATCAAGGAAGGCGAAAAGATCATCGAGCTGCTGAATATCATCGGCGCGCATCAGGCGTTGTTCAAATTTGAGGATGTGCGGATCATGCGCGACATGCGCAACTCCGTCAACCGGATCGTCAACTGCGAGACGGCCAATCTGAACAAGACGATCGGCGCGGCGGTGCGGCAAATCGACAACATCAAGCTGCTGGCGAAGGAAGTAGGCCTGGAAAATTTGCCGGAGAAGCTGCGGGAAGTGGCCGAGGTTCGGCTTGCGCACCCCGATATGAACCTCAAGGAAGTCGGAGAGCTGCTGAAAGGTACCGTAAGCAAGTCCGGTGTGAACCACCGGCTGCGCAAAATCGACGAGCTGGCGGAAAAAATTCGTGGAAGCTAAAGTTGTTTTGCTAGTGTGCCGCAGGCTCAGTATGATATAATGATATAAATTATAAATGTTCACATATGAATTCGTGATCGAAATTGTCATAGGGGGTAAAGTTTGATGATCAAAAACCCGGTAACTGTTCGTCTGAAGACGGGTCTTCATGCCCGGCCGGCTGCGCTTTTTGTTCAGGAAGCGAATAAATACTCGTCTGAAATTTTCGTTGAGAAAGACGATAAAAAAGTGAATGCCAAAAGCATCATGGGTATTATGAGCCTCGCCATCAGCACCGGTACCGAGATTTACATCAGCGCGGAGGGTGCGGATGCCGAGCAGGCTGCAAACGCTTTAATCAATCTGGTCAGCAAAGAGGAATTGGAGAATCAATAATCTTAATTTTCCTTGGCAGAATAAAGGAGTGTTTCCGTTCGAGATTCGAGCGGGGACGCTCCTTTTTACATATATGCTTGGGTGGCGGCGTTTGTTTGTGGTGATGGGTGAATTAGCTAGCTCGATTTCCTCCAGTTATTTTTTATCAAATTAGCATTAGGCACATGAATAACTGCAGGTATTCCTGTTAAATTATCAAAGTTTATCGTTTGACCTGCAACCTTTAGCCTTGTACTGCGTTTAGAAGATAAATTCGCCAAATAATGGAGGGGTTAGCAATGAAAACATGGTTAAAGCCTGTCGGTGCGGTGCTGGTTGCCGGAACGCTGCTTGTTGGGGGAACCGCGCTGGGCGCAATGGTCGGTCCGGCTCAGTCGGCTTATGCCGCCGATGCCGAGCTGCAAAGAAATATAGTCAGTGTAGTCGGTAGCGGGGAAATTTCCGTAAAACCGGACGTCGCTTATTTAACGATCGGCGTGGAAACGCAGGCCGACACCGCGAAGGAAGCGCAAAGCGCCAATTCCGCGAAGATCGCCAAAATTAACAAGCTACTGAAGGATACTTGGAAGATTGACGCCAAGGATATTCAAACGGGCCAATTCTATGTGCAGCCCAACTACACTTATACCGAGAAGGACGGCCAGAAGGTAAAAGGCTACACGGCACAGCATACGCTGAACGTGACTTACCGCGATTTGACGAAAATCGGCCAACTGTTGGATGCGGCTTCCGCGGCGGGCGCCAACCGGATTGAAAACGTACGCTTCAGCACGGAGAATCCGGATCAGTATCAAGAGCAAGTGATCGAGAAGGCGATGGCCAACGCCAAGCTGAAAGCATCCGCGATCGCCAAAGCGGCCGGCCGCAACCTGGGCATCGTGTTGAGCGTTACGCAGTCGGGCGGCGATGCGCAGATTTATCTTCAAAGCGAGGCTTTGATGATGAAAGCCGCTGCCGATGAGGCCGGTGCAAGCACGGCCGTGGAACCGGGCGAGATTACGGTGAAGACGACGCTGAGCGTTATTTATGAACTCAAATAAATAATGAGTCATGTAGAGCTGCCTCACATCCGTGTTTACGAGGCGGCTCTATTTTATGAGAGGTGAACAGGGATGATAAAACTTTTGCCTTTATTCATTTTTATATCAATGCTATCCGGACCCCATTCTTCATTCTCCAACGGACAATCCGATCAGTTGCGAATTGATCCGTCAGCCATCCACCAGAAAACTTCGCTAGACGTTAATTCCGATATAATTCAATTGGAACCCATACACCCAAGAGGCTTAGATGGTAATTCTCCGAAAGCGGAATTCAAACAGGAAAGTAAGATCATTTTCAACATTCAAGAAGAGAATGAACGGATAGGACCGGAAGAACCGATCCCAGTACAAATTGTTTTAACCGATAATGAAGATGCGGAGCAAAAGTTTACGGAAGAGATGGAATCGGCTTTTGGGAAGGACATTGCTTATGACAAAGCCGGCTATAAGACCTTTGATTTAATGGCTGATTTTGAGCAGTTAATGATTATGGCGTCCTTTTCCTCGGTACAGTATATATTTAAACAACCGGAAAGCGATTCTGAAGTTTATATATCCGGATCATGCTTCAGGTATTTCTTCACCTAAATAGCATCCCTTAACAAAAAGTATTGTAACCCGGGCCAAAACAAGGTATAGTGAATATGCAAAAAATGAATCGAAGAACCCGTGAAAGCCATACCAATGGATATGGCTTTTTTTTCTTAAAGACGGCTTTTTACTACAACAACCTATGAAGGAGTTGATGCATACATGATTGAGCTGTCCGGGGTGGAGAAACACTTTGCGGGACAAGTCGTTGTGCATCCGCTTTCGCTCACTGTTAAGGAAGGAGAATTCCTTACCTTGCTGGGCCCGAGCGGCTGCGGCAAGACGACGATTCTGCGCATGATCGCCGGCTTCGAACATCCGACCAAAGGGCAGATCCTGCTGGACGGTAAAGATTTGACGAGCCTGCCGCCGAACCGCCGGGATTTGAACCTGGTTTTTCAACATTATGCCTTATTCCCGCATATGACGGTAGAGGATAATATCGCCTTCGGGCTGAAAATGAAAAAGCTGCCGGCTAAAGAGCAGAAGCAGCGCATTGCGGAAGCGGTGGAGATGACGCAGTTGACGCAGCTAACCAAACGCTATCCGCACCAGTTGTCCGGCGGGCAGCAGCAGCGCGTGGCCATCGCCCGCGCGATCGCGAACAAGCCCAAGGTATTGCTGCTGGATGAACCGCTGGGAGCGCTCGATCTGCAGCTCCGCAAAAGTTTGCAATCCGAGCTCAAGCATCTGCAGCGTAGCCTTGGCATTACATTTGTGTATGTAACGCACGATCAGGAGGAAGCGATGATGCTCTCCGACCGGATCGTAATCATGAATAGCGGCAAGGTGGAGCAAATCGGCACGCCGCGGGAAATTTACGCCACGCCGACCACACTGTTTTCCGCTACGTTCGTGGGTGAGAACAACATCTTCTCCCAGGACGGGCGGCTGTTTGCCGTGCGTCCCGAGAAGCTGCGGGCCGTACGGAATCCGGAAGGCGCCAGACGCAAAGGCGAGGTGCTGGACGTGCTTTACCTCGGCAGCATCCACAAGCTGGTCGTCCAACTGGAAGACGAGCCGATGACCGTGTCCATCGTATTTGATTTTACGGACGAACGCCCATGGCAAATCGGTGAGAAAATCGGGGTGGACTGGAAGTCGGAGGACGAGGTGGTTATCGGGTCATGAAGAAATCAAGCCTGGGCCTCTTGCCGGTCCTGTTGTGGCTGTGCCTGTTTCTGGTCGTTCCGATGCTGATCGTGATAGGGATTTCTTTTATGGGCCGGGACGAGTTCGGCAATGTGGTGTTCGATTTCAACCTGGACTCTTATGCGACATTTTTCGATCCGCTGTATTTGGGTATTTATTGGGACACGATTGTTTTGTCCGTCGTAACGACGATTCTGTGCTTGCTACTCAGCTATCCGCTGGCCTACTATATCGCGAATGCCGGTCCGAAAATGCAAACCTGGGGATTGGCGCTCATCACGATTCCGTTCTGGATCAACTTTCTGATCCGGACGTACGCCTGGGTGCTGCTGTTAAGAACGCAAGGCGTGGTCAATAATTTGTTGATTGATATCGGCCTGATTCAGGAGCCGCTCCAGATGCTCTACACCAAGGGTGCGGTTTATCTGGGCATGGTCTATACGTTTATCCCGTTCATGGTGCTGCCGATTTATGTAGCATTGGAACAAATGGATAAGAAATTGCTTGAAGCCGCGAGCGATCTCGGGGCGACCCGGTGGAAATCGTTCTGGCATATTACGCTGCCGCAGACGAAATCCGGGATTATGACGGGCTCCGTGCTTGTCTATGTTTCAACCTCGGGGATGTTCGTAGTCACCGATATTCTGGGCGGAGCCAAATCGGCGATGATCAGCAATATTATTCAGAGCCAGTTTCTCGGCGCGCGAAATTGGCCGTTCGGGGGAGCGCTGTCGGTTATATTTGTAATCACTTCCCTGATATTGATCGTTCTTTTTAATAAAGCGATGACTTCGCGGCATTTGACGGCAAAGGAGGGGCGCTGATGAAGAGCAAAAATCACCCGCTGCTCGGGCTTCATTCCCTGGTGGTCATGATCTTTATTTATGTGCCGATCGCCTTTATCATCGCCTATTCGTTCAACAGCTCCAGGCTTGCCGCCGATTGGAGCGGGTTTACGCTCGACTGGTACGCCTCGCTGTTTACGAACCGCCATGTCATGGAGGCGCTCGTCAACACGCTGACGGTGGCGCTGGTATCGACCGTGTTCTCGACACTGCTCGGCACACTGGCGGCGCTGACGATTCGCAAAGCCGGACGCAAGACGAAAGCGGGGATGGGCGGCTTGCTGTATATGCCGATCATTATTCCCGACATTATTATGGGCTTGTCCCTGTTGGTGCTGTTTACGCAATTTCACCTGCCGCTCGGCAAATTGACGATTATTATCGCTCACATCACCTTCTGTGTTTCCTATGTGTATGTGATCGTGAACACGCGGCTCGCCGGGATGGGGGATCAACTGGAGGAGGCGGCCCAAGACTTGGGTGCCGACGCCTGGCAGACCTTTCGTCACGTTACCCTGCCGCAAATTATGCCGGGCATCATCTCAGGCGCTTTGATCGCGTTCACGATGTCGCTGGACGACTTTATGGTCAGTTTCTTTGTCAGCGGCCCCAGCTCGACGACATTGCCGATCTATATTTACGGGCAGGTCAAACGGGGTATTTCCCCGGAAATTAACGCGCTGTGTACGATTTTGATATTGGTCAGCGTAACATTGATTTTCCTGGCCCAGTTCATGTTAAATAGAGGGAAAGGGCAGAAGAAGCAGTCAGTGCTGCCGTTCTGATTGATCGATTAGGATTACGGGAAGGATCCCGGTTCATCACTGAGATCGCCTCACGGCGGCCTAGAAAGTTGTACTCTATACAATATTTTTGCTGCTGCAAGAGCTTTTTTTTGCGGAAAAGCTGCACAAAGTACAACATTTAATGCTACTTTGGGAGGGATCGCCCTCTTTTGGGCCGAAAAAGTTGTGTTTATTACAACATCTTTCGCGGAAAAGCAGAATAAATAAAGGAAATGTTGTATGAAATACAACTTCCCGATCAGGATTATGCTCGGAAACGAGAATTTTAACGGATGTTCTCGGCATGATTGCCGGATATCAATAAATAAATAATTGAAGTACCGGAAAGAGAGGAGATAATGAATTGAAAAAAATGAAGTGGGCCGGCCTGGTGCTGGCGGTTATGATGGTGATTGCGGTTTTGTCCGGATGCGGATCGTCCAAAGAGACGCTGAACATTTACAGCTGGGCCGATAATTTTGACGAAGACGTCCTTGCTGCCTTCGAAGAGCAGTACGATGTGAAGATCAATTACGACGTGTTCGCCAACAACGAGGACTTGCTGGCCAAAATCAAGGCAGGCGGTTCCGGTTACGATCTGATTCAGCCTTCCGACTACATGGTGGCGACGATGATCAAGCAGGACCTGCTTTCACCGCTGAATAAGGACAATATTCCGAATTTCGCGAATGTTGCCGATACGTACAAGAATCCTACCTTTGACCCGGATAATAAATATTCGATTGTTTACACCTCCGGCGTCACGGGTATTGCATACAATACGAAATACGTGAAAGACGAAATCGATAGCTGGGAAGACCTCTGGAACCCCGAATATGCGGGCAAAGTCATCCTGCTGGACGACAACCGCGAAGTGATCGGAATGGCGTTGAAAAAAGCCGGCAAGTCCAACAGTTCGACCGATGAGGCGGAAATCACCGCCGCGGTAGAAGATCTGAAGAACCTGCTGCCGAGCGTGCTTGCGTTCGATACCGACAACATCAAGCAAAAGATGATTCAAGAAGAAGGATGGATCGGCACGGTATGGTCCGGCGACGCTTCGGTAATTGCCAAGGATAACCCGGATGTGGCCTTCGTAGTTCCGAAGGAAGGCGGCACGATCTGGTCCGACAACTACGCGATTCCGAAGGGTGCGAAGCATCAGGAGCTGGCGGAGAAATTCATCAACTTCATGCTGGACCCGGAAAACAGCGCCAAAAACTATGAATCGATCGGCTACAGCGATCCGAACACGAAGGCGAAAGAATTCCACAGCGCGGAATACAACAGCGATAAGATGATCAATCTGTCGGCCGACGAATTGTCCCGGACCGAATGGCTGGGCGATGTCGGAGACAAGCTGCAAGTATACGACCGCTTCTGGACCGAATTGAAGAGCGGACGGGAATAAACTTATAGGAAACTAGGAAACAGTGAGGAGCGCTCCAGTGGCTGGGGCGGCCTCACTGTTTTTTTGCTTCATGCGGGAAGCATGATTTTGGACGGCGGGGGAAATAATTGGGGTAACTCCGAGAAGAGGTGACGATAGCTATGAGAAAGCTTGCTTTTAAAATAATGTGTGCTTTATTTGCGATATGTTTGCTGGTTTCGGGGATGCAAATTTTGTCGATGCTCCCGGGGGCGTCAGCCTATGCGGATGAGTCGTCCGGCGTGCAGCAGCAGAAGCAGAAAACCGGCCAGCCGGTCAAGGTAACGCTTAAAGGCAAAACATTGAAACAGCAGGGCGTGCAAGGGGAAGAAGATGTGCTTCTTCCGCTGGAGCTGATCCGTAAAGGGCTGAAGCTCCAGGTGAAGCATGATGCGAAAACCGATACGTACACGATCCAACGCCAAAATGTCGTTGTCCAGCTTCAACCGAAGGAGGCGGGAGCCACAGCCGTCGTAGACGGCAGCACGCAGGTCCTTCCCTATGAATGGAAAGTGATTGACGGCAAGCCCTATGTGTCGGCCAAAGTGCTTACGGACAATTTGGGATATACATCGCAATGGTTTGTGGACCAACATGCGCTGAATTTGACGCCGCACCGGTTGAACAATATCCAAATAAGCACCCGGACCATTGAGAAAAACATTCCCGAGGCTTCGATCAAAGTGCAATACCCGCAAGTGAGCGGGCTGAGAAGCAAGGAGGCGGAGCGGAAAATCAATGACCTGCTGAAGTCCCGGGCCGACCGGTTCGTGCAAAATTCGCTGAAGGAAGCGAAGGAAAACCAGCCGTCGCCGAACGGCAGCCCCTACGAGTATCTCGGCAATTACAGCGTCACTTACAACCGTGGCGGACTGCTCAGCATTCTGGAGCAGACATATGCATACACCGGGGGTGCGCACGGCATCAGCGTCAGAGAGGGTCTGACGTTCCGTCTAAGCGACGGGAAGCTGCTGACCTTGGATGAAGTCCTGCGGCGAAACCCGAACTTCCGCAGCATCGTCGATCCTTCCATCAAGAAGCAATTGCAGCAAACGGAAGGCTACTTCGGCGGGTTTGAGACGATCGGCAACAACCCGTATTTCTATCTCAAAAATAACGGGGTGGTCATCTTTTTCCAACTGTACGATTATCTCCCTTACGTGTTCGGGTTCCCGGAATTCTACTTCTCGTTCCCGGAGCTGGGGGTCAAAAATTAAGGAGCGAAGCACACCTCGGAATAGTGTGCAGATCCATACCACGTAGTACCCCGGCCGGACGACCGGAACGGATAACAAAAGCCTGCCGAAATTGGCAGGCTTTTGTTATGATCTATGAAATTCCTGCAAAAGCCTCTAGGCCCCCTAAATAAACTGGAGTCCTCCCCTACAAGGATTTACAATGGAAATAAGGGAGAGGATTAAGTTATGGGAAAAGCCAAAGATGAATTTCGTTTAAAGGTAGTAAGAGAAGCTTTATCTGGTATTAAAGTGGGGGTGCTTGCCCGGTCGTATGACCTGCACCCGGAAACCATTCGGACCTGGATCCGAACATACCGAGATCAGATAACGGATATAGAAACTTCACTGCCTGACCAACACCTTCAAGAGCTCAAACGACTTCAAGAGATTGAAGAGAAATACGAAAAAGCTATGAAAGTGCTCGGCGAGAAAGAACTCGAAAATGAGATCCTACGGGAACTCGTAAAAAAGAAAAACCCCGCTTATCTGAAAAACTTGAAGTAGCAGAACCATTCATTAAGCGGGGTGAACCAACAGCTGTAGTTCTGCGGATTTTGGAAATTGCCGAATCGACCTACTACGATCGGAAAAAGAGGACTTCTACCCCAAAGGCTGAGCCGTCACCTGCAGGCAAACGCGGGCGCCCTACACCTGGATACTCTCTAAGCATAACGGGGATCCCCATTAGCGATGAGCAGATCAAAGAGTGGCTCCTTGAGCTACTTGAAGGCGAAGAACATGTCTACGGCTATAAACTGTTGGGCCAGTGCATTCGTGATGTTCACCAAGTCATAATTAATAAGAAGAAAACGTACCGCCTTTGCAAAGAACTCGGCATTCTGCAAAAAGCTCGAAAGCACGTTCCATCGCACCCGCGCACTCTCCCAAAGAACCGATTCATAACCGGTTCCAATCAGTTGTGGCAAATGGACATCAAATACGGATACGTTATAGGACAGAAGCGATTTTTCTTTGTTCTTAGCATTATCGATGTATTTGACCGCGTGATAGTCGGACAATATCGCGGGCGAACCTGCGAAGCCAAGCATGCCGTTCAAACGCTTTTATATGCCATAGAGTGCCGCATTCAGCCTGGTGAAACATTACCTGTGATCCGGACGGACAACGGGCCTCAATTTGTAAGCAAGTTGTTTGGAGATACCTGTGAGAGCTTAGGGATGGCCCATGAGCGAATTCCCCCACGGACTCCAAATATGAATGCCTACATCGAATCGTTTCATAGCATACTGGAACGTAACTTGTTTAGTAGACGAGAATTCATGACGTTTGAAGAGGCGTTTGAAACGCTTGATCAATATATGGACTTTTATAATTATCGAAGAATGCATGGTAGCTTGAAGCGTATGGCACCAATGAAGTTTTCGTCATGGGTGAAGACGCTAAAGGATACCACTAAGTTCCATAAATCGATGTAAACACGTAAGAAAATAAGCAATACTGCGTTTACAATAAACTTGTAGGTCAGGACTCCGGATTTAAGGGGCCCAGCCG
>NZ_JAZHPZ010000025.1:0-41846 GCF_036553665.1 Paenibacillus haidiansis
CTACGTGTTACTCACCCGTCCGCCGCTAACCCTCAGGAGTGCAAGCACTCCATCAGGTCCGCTCGACTTGCATGTATTAGGCACGCCGCCAGCGTTCGTCCTGAGCCAGGATCAAACTCTCCAATAAGGATCGGAAGGAGGCTCATGCCCGAAGGTATGAGGTGTTCCATCCGATGTTTGACTTGCTCATTTCAAAACTGACGAGAATTTAATTCTCATTTAATACTCACTCGTTGTTCAGTTTTCAAAGATCAACTTCATTCAGTCGTTGTCGCTGCATCAGCGGCAACTCTTATAATATATCACGTACTGCGGAAAATTGCAAGAGTTTTTTAAAAAAGATTTTATCGGGCTTGATTCAACCCGGCCTGCCCTCCGCAGCAGCGTATATTAATATACCCCATAACCAACCTAAAAAGCAACCCTAGGAAAGAACTTCCTCAATATGCAAGTGTCTTGCCTGAACCAGGTTGACGATTTCGCCCTGCACGGAAACCATCGGCCGCGTCGGATACTGCCGGTCGGAAAAGACGATTTCCCCCACTTTGTCATTGCTGAGTCGGACGCGCATCCCGTTATGGAACTGGGTGGCTTTCTCGACAAAGATCTTCACAATAGCCGGGTCAAGCTTGCCGAATGCCTCGGCGTTGATTTGTTCCAATACCAAATAGGGTGACTGCGCCTTGCGGTATCTTCGATTCAGGGTCATCGCGTGAAAAATATCGGCGACGGCTACAATTTTCGCGTAGATATGGATTTTATCCCCGGTCAACCGGAACGGGTAGCCGGAACCGTCCATTTTCTCATGATGCTGGAGCGCCGTTAGCCGAACACCTTCATTGATCGCCGAAGTCTTGCGAAGCTGCTGATAACCGTAAGTTGTATGCATCCGCATTTCTTCAGATTCCTCGTCCGTCAGCAAATTGGGCTTATACAGAATGCTTGGATCGATTTTCGTATTACCGATATCATGCAATAAACCGGCAAACGCCACCTGCATCCAGTCCTTTTGCGGCAGACCGTGCCATTTGGCAATCATATACGAGGTTAATGCGGATAAAATCGCATTGTGATACAAATAATCATATTCGTTCATATTGCGCGGTGAAAAAGTCAGTACATTATAGGCTTTCAACTGTCCAATCAGCGTCTCCAATTGATGACGGAGCTCATAAATCGGCAGCTCGGCGGCCAAAACCGATTGGAACGCGCTTTTCGTCAAATGCAGCATCCGATCGTATTCCTTGTGCAAAAGTGCCGACTGCGGCTGCTCGTTCTCGTAAAGGAACGGACTGCCTCCCACAGCGGAGCTAAGCCCGGGCTTGCCCGAATTCATGGCCTCCGGCCCTTCCTCCCGCCCTTTGGCCTGCGAGTCTTCAATCTCTACCTGCTGAACCATAAACGCGCGCAAAATATCCAGATCCCGAGGCAGCAGCACCTTTCCTTTTTGCAATAAAAGCCCGCCCAACGGGGTATGTACATGGTTTGTAATTTTGATTCCGGGTTTGAGTTCCATTACAGGGACAGTTGCCATGATTCGCTCTCTCCTCAATCTTCCAATATTTAGGTCAGGTCCCTACCTAGTGAAAAAGCACTACGTAATGCCATTATATTACGAGAGACAGTTGACCAACAATCCTTTTGATGCATAAAAAACCGGACTCTCCGCGGAGAATCCGGTCTATCGGCCCAGCTTTATTCTTCTGTATCTTCGGATTCCACATCCGATGCTTCCATTTCCGTATCCGGCGCATCAATTTGCGACTCTTCTTGCGACTCTTCTTCCGGCTCATCCTCCGACTTATCCGAACGGCAGACGGTAGCTACGGAATCATCCTCGCGGATATTAATCAATTTGACCCCTTGCGTATTCCGGCCCATGGTCGAAATTCCTTCCATGCTCGTACGGATCAGCGTACCGCTGGCGGTAATGATCATCAGGTCTTCATCATCCTTAACAACCTTGAGACTGACGACGGAACCGTTCTTCTCCGTCACATTGATCGTCTTGATCCCTTTGCCGCCCCGGCCCTGGGTCCGGTACTCGGAAGCAGGCGTCCGTTTGCCGTAGCCTTTGGCTGTCACAATAAGAATATCCCGGTCAGGAACGATGACATCCATACCGATCAGTTGATCGTCCTCATCCAGGGTAATCCCTTTCACCCCGGTCGCCGATCTGCCCATCGGACGCACATCGCTCTCAGGGAAGCGGATGGACATCCCTTGAGCCGTAGCCATAATGACTTCCTGTTCTCCGTCCGTCAGCTTCACATCGATCAGTATATCATCGTCCCGAAGATGAACAGCGATCAGCCCGCCCTTGCGAATATTGATATAATCCTCAATCGGCGTCTTCTTCACGATCCCTCGACGTGTGGCAAAGAACAGGTACTTATCATCATCGAAGCGCTCTACCGGAATTACCGCATTGACGGTTTCCCCCTGCTCGATCTGAATCAGGTTGATAATCGGCGTCCCCCGAGCCGTCCGGCCGAGTTCAGGAATCTCATAGGCCTTCAGGCGGTAAGCTTTGCCCCGGTCGGTAAAGAACATCAAGTAGTGATGCGAATTTGTGACGAACAGATGCTCGACAAAATCATCATCCTTGGTGTCCATTCCGACGACGCCCCGTCCCCCGCGTTTCTGGCTGCGGTAGGTTGTGAGCGGCAGACGCTTGATGTAACCGGTATGCGTGATCGTAATCACGACCTCTTCCTGCGGAATCAAGTCTTCATCCAGGATGCTTTCTTCCCCGATCAGGATCTCGGTCCGGCGCTCATCCGCATATTTCTCTCGAATCTCTTGCAGTTCCTCGCGAATGATTTGCAGAACAAGGGACTCATTGGCCAAAATTTCACGATATTCCGCGATCTTTAGCATGAGCTCTTTATATTCGTTCTCTATCTTCTCGCGCTCCAAGCCGGTCAGGCGTTGCAGACGCATGTCCAGGATGGCCTGTGCCTGCTCCTGGCTAAGCCCGAAGCGTTCCATCAGGCCTGTCCGGGCGATGTCCGTCGTCTCTGAACCGCGGATCAGCGCGATAACTTCGTCCAGATGATCCAAAGCGATGCGCAAGCCTTCCAAAATATGAGCCCGGGCTTCCGCCTTTTTCAGTTCAAATTCCGTCCGGCGGCGAATAACTTCGATCTGATGCTGCAAATAATGATGAAGAACCTCTTTCAGCGTCAAAATCTTCGGCTCATTGTTCACAATGGCCAGCATATTGATGCCGAAGGTGCTTTGCAGCGCCGTGTGCTTGAACAAATTGTTCAGCACGATATTCGGATTGACGTCCCGGCGCAGCTCAATGACGATGCGCATCCCGTTCCGGTCGGATTCGTCCCTCAGGTCGGTGATCCCGTCAACCCGTTTATCCCGTACAAGCTCGGCAATCTTCTCGACCAGACGGGCTTTGTTGACCTGATACGGGATTTCTTCCACGATAATCCGGGCTTTGTTGTTATGCTCCTCGATTCTCGTCTTGGCCCGCATCGTAAGGGTGCCCCGGCCTGTCGTATAAGCCTGGCGAATCCCCGTACGCCCGATAATATAACCGGCTGTCGGGAAATCCGGGCCTTTGATATATTCCATAAGATCTAACGAATCTATATCGGGATTATCAATCAATGCTTCAACCCCGTTAATCACCTCAGCCAAATTGTGCGGCGGAATATTGGTCGCCATCCCTACGGCGATCCCGGATACCCCATTGACCAGCAAATTCGGGAAACGCGCCGGCAAAACGACCGGCTCCCGTTCCTCGCCATCGTAGTTCGGCATGAAATCAACGGTTTCTTTGTTAATGTCGCGCAGCATTTCCATAGCGATCTTAGACAGGCGCGCCTCGGTATACCGCATCGCGGCGGCCATATCGCCGTCAATCGAACCGAAGTTGCCATGGCCCTCGACAAGCGTGTTGCGCATGGAAAAGTCTTGCGCCATCCGAACCATCGATTCATACACAGCAGAGTCCCCGTGAGGGTGATACTTACCGATAACTTCACCGACGATTCTGGCCGATTTCTTAAACGGCTTATCAGGATGCATGCCTAATTCGTTCATCGCGTACAAAATACGGCGATGCACCGGCTTCAAGCCATCCCTTACATCCGGCAAAGCACGGCTGACGATAATGCTCATCGCATAATCCATAAAGGATTCGCGCATCTCCACATTAATGTCCCGGTCTATGATTTGCGAAAATTTTTCTTCCGCCATGCTGGACCTCCTTCAATAATCTATCCAAGTGCCTATGTAATGGGATGAAAATCCTGAAAATAAGTCATTTTTCCGAAAAACCGCCACTATTCATTATATTACTTTCACAAATCATGGACAAATAAACGTCGCGGCTGTCGTCCCATTTCAACAAGGCACAAAATAAAATAGGGATGTGTCCATTCCCAATGCTTCCACTCTTCATACACTACAAATATAGGCATTTTGAGAGGTTGTTCAAAAAAACGTTCAAAAAACTTATAAAATCCCCATATCTTATAATTATACCATTGATTTTCTCTTCTGTCCTATGTTTTTCGTGGCTGAACCGATCGCGGCAGGGGTTTTGGAAAGGATGAATTTCTGTTGGCAATTCAGCGCATTGGGAGCAAGTGGGAAAAGACGATTGTCTTAAGGCAAAGGGAGTCGATTCGCCCCTATATTCCGGATACGCGTAAATACTCTCTGGAGCAATTAAAAGATATGGTCAATCAATACGGGCTGGTCTTTGTCAAACCGGATCAAGGAACTTACGGAATCGGTGTCATGAGCGTTGAGCCCTGGGCCGATGAATTGGAGCCGGATAACCCCCCACAATATAAACTCCGCTATGGAATCCAAACGGAGCTGTATCCGACGCTTGAGGAACTCCATACATCCTTGACGGCGAACATCGGCAAGCAATTGTTTTTGATCCAGCGAGGAATCCATATGCTGACCTACCGGCGGCGCAAATTCGACCTGCGGGCGCTCGTCCAGAGAACTCCGCAAAAAACCTGGGAGACGACCGGTTTCATCGGCCGAGTAGCCGCCCAGCAAAAAATCATCACCAATTATCACGGCGGCGGCTCCGTCATGCTTATTGAAGATTTGCTCGGTCCCTATTTCAGTCCCAAAGAATTTGCCCGGGTATATCAAGAAATGAAGACCCTAGGCGTTCGTACGGCCGCCCAGCTCGCCCGAAAATTCCCTAACCTGAAAGAGATCGGTCTGGATATCGCTATTGACGATCAACATCATATCTGGATTTTGGAAGTCAATACGCTGCCGGCCCTGTTCCCCTTTAAAATGCTGAAAGACAAAAGCATTTACAAAAAAATCCGGCGTTATGCCGTTGCTTACGGACGATTAAAAAAGGGCCGTTCCCGATAGGATTGACTACCTTGGAACAGCCCATTTATGAAATGCGGATTAAATATCCAGATTTTTAACGGATCTTGCGTGCTCATGAATAAAATCACGCCGCGGTTCGACGTCGTCGCCCATGAGCGTATCGAAGATCGCATCGGCCAAAATCGCGTCGGAGATCGAAACCTGCTGCATCGTCCGGCTTTCCGGATCCATCGTCGTTTCCCACAGCTGCTCGGGATTCATCTCGCCGAGACCTTTATAGCGTTGGACGTTGTACTTGGCATTCTCGCCGAACGAAGCGATAATTTCGTCCCGCTCTTTCTCGGAATTGGCGTAACGAATCACCTTGTTCCGCTCGACCTTAAAGAGCGGCGGCATGGCGATGTACACATAGCCCGCCTCGATAATCTTCCGCATGTAGCGGAAGAAGAACGTCAGCAGCAGGGTACGGATGTGCGCGCCGTCGACGTCGGCATCGGTCATAATAATGATCTTGTGGTAACGGGCTTTCGAAATGTCGAATTCTTCGCCGATCCCGGTACCGAGCGCCGTAATGATCGCGCGGATCTCGGCGTTGCTGAGAATGCGGTCAAGCCGCGCCTTTTCCACGTTCAGAATCTTGCCGCGCAGCGGCAGAATCGCCTGGAAGTGGCGGTCCCGCCCCTGCTTGGCCGACCCGCCCGCGGAGTCGCCTTCGACGATGTACAGCTCGCTGATGGACGCGTCCTTGGAGGAGCAGTCCGCCAGCTTGCCCGGCAGCGCGCTGACTTCCAGCGCGCTCTTGCGCCGCGTCAGCTCCCGCGCTTTACGCGCCGCTTCCCGCGCCCGCGAGGCTTGCAGCGCCTTGTCGAGCACGCGGCGCGCCACCGCGGGGTTCTCTTCCAGGAACTCCTGCAGCTTCTCGCCGAACAGGGATTCGACGATCCCCCGCACTTCGCTGTTGCCGAGTTTGGTCTTCGTTTGACCCTCGAACTGCGGTTCCGGGATTTTGACGGAAATAATCGCGGTCAACCCTTCACGGGCGTCTTCCCCCGTCAAGTTGTTGTCATTATCCTTGATCAAGCCGTTCTTGCGGGCATAATCATTGACGATCCGCGTCAATGCGCTCTTGAAGCCCGACTCGTGCGCACCGCCTTCATGTGTGTTGATATTATTGGCGAACGAAAAAATATTCTCCGTATAGCTGTCGTTATATTGCAATGCGATTTCAACCTGAACCATATCGCGCGAACCTTCCACGTAAATCGGCGGCTCATGCAATACTTGCTTGTTCTGATTCAGAAACTTAACGTATTCCATGATCCCGCCCTCGTAGTGGAACGAGTCGGAATCGCCGGTCCGTTCATCGGTCAGCGTAATATTGATTCCCTTGTTCAGAAACGCCAGTTCGCGGATCCGCCCTAACAGGGTATTGTAATCAAAAACGGTCGTTTCCGTAAAAATCTCCGGGTCCGGATGGAAAGTGGTCTTCGTCCCCGTGATTTCGGAATCACCGACGACCTTAACGTCGTATTGCGGTGCACCGCGATGGTATTCTTGCTGATACGTATGTCCGTCCCGGTTGACCTGAACGACGACTTTCTCGGACAGCGCGTTGACGACCGACACCCCTACCCCGTGCAGACCGCCGGACACTTTGTATCCTCCGCCGCCGAATTTACCCCCGGCATGGAGTACCGTCATTACGACTTCCAGCGTCGATTTCTTCAGTTTGGGATGCTCGCCGACCGGAATCCCGCGACCGTTGTCGACAACGGTTACGCTGTTATCCTGATGGACGGTGACGTCGATTTTGTTCGCAAAGCCGGCCAAGGCCTCGTCAATACTGTTGTCGACGACTTCCCAGACCAAGTGGTGCAGCCCCCGGGCACTGGTGGAACCGATGTACATCCCCGGACGCTTACGGACCGCTTCCAGTCCTTCTAGTACCTGTATCTGACTCTCATCATACGATTGTTCGTTCATAGACAATGCCTTCACCTACTTCTATGGATTCTATATCAACGGATTACAGCATGGATTGAATATTCGTCTTCTTCTTGAGCGTGGCGGAGGAAATCGGCGAATAGTACACCTTGTCTTCGGTCACGACGATCGACTTGGGGTCTTCTTCTCCGATCCGCATCACCTGTTTGTCCTTGATCGCGTGACTTACGTATTGCTTGGATATCTTGGACGATTTCTCTATCGAAATATCAAAAATAGCCACCAGCTCCGAAGAAAGAATCACTTTCTCTCCGCCGAGATGAATATACATCGTCCTCCTCCGTTCTACATGTGAACTTGTCCCTCATGAACATGAAAAATGCTGGCGTCCTGAAGACGGCCGGCATTAAGACTTTCGATTCCCGTAGCCGTGATGAACGTCTGCACTTTGCTTTGAAAAGTTTCGATCAATTGCGTCTGGCGGTATGGATCGAGTTCGGATAATACATCGTCGAGGAGCAAAATGGGGTATTCGCCAATCTCCTCGTGGATCAGTTCGATTTCCGCCAGTTTAAGCGATAGCGCCGTTGTCCGCTGCTGTCCCTGCGAGCCGAAACTTTGCGCTTCATTCCCGTTGATATGAAAAGCAAGATCGTCCCGGTGCGGCCCCGAAAGGGTCATCCCGCGGCGGATTTCCTGTTCTTTCGTTTGTGATAACTTTATCATAAATTGCTCAAATAAGACAGCTTCATCTTCTTCCTCGGGCTCACTGAAGGACGGAAGATACGATAATTTCAAGTTCTCGCCGCCCCCGGTAATGCCTTCGTGAATCTGCTGCGCCCATTTCTGCAGTTTTCTTATAAATTGTTTCCTTTTCCTGATGATTTTAACACCATGCTCCGCGAGCTGCTGATTCCATACCTCCAGCATGGTTCCGCTGTCCGCGCCGGAACCCCAAGCCTGCTTCAGCAGATTGTTGCGCTGTACCAGCACCTTCTGATACTGCTGGAGATGGAACAGATAGCTCGGCTGAACCTGGCCGATCTCCATGTCGAGGAACCGGCGTCTGACTCCCGGCGTGCCTTTGACAATTTCCAGATCCTCCGGAGCAAACATGACGGCGTTCAGCCCTCCGATAAAGTCGCTCAGCTTCCGTTGCTCCAGCCCATTCAGCTTGGCCCGTTTGCCCTGGTGAGAAAAGCGCAGCTCAAGGCCGACCGTACCGTATTTCCGCTCTACCTCGGCGGATACCGTGGCATGGTCCTGACCAAAGGAGATCAGCTCCTTGTCCTTCGAGGTCCGGTGCGACTTCGTCAAGGCGAGGACGAGCAGCGCTTCCAGCAGATTCGTCTTGCCTTGAGCGTTGCGTCCGATCATCAGATTGACGCTGCCGA
The DNA here is from genome assembly GCF_036553665.1 of Paenibacillus haidiansis. Classification (NCBI taxonomy): domain Bacteria; kingdom Bacillati; phylum Bacillota; class Bacilli; order Caryophanales; family Paenibacillaceae; genus Paenibacillus; species Paenibacillus haidiansis. Next base: position 8,670 of record NZ_JAZHPZ010000025.1, read on the forward strand.
AGGAATCGAGCGACAACGTCTCATAATTGCGATAATTCGCAAGCGATAGTGATTTGACAAACACGTTATACCAGGCCCTCCTCATATCCCCCTGTCATCCGGCGGGTTCAGGGAGCCTCTATTCTTCGCCGTGCACCACTTGAAAGGAGCCGTTGTCCGCCACCTCGATGATATCTCCGGGATACAGCTTCCGTCCCCGGCGGTCTTCGGGCTCCCGATTGACCTTTACGGCCCCGTCCTGCAGTAAAGCCTTGGCCATGCCTCCGGTCGGCACGCAATCGGCCAGCTTCAAAAACTGATCCAGCTTGATATATTCGCTTGTAATCGCAACGTTCTTCATCGGTTTACGCTACTTCCTCTCTTGAATAAGGGTCCGCTCTTAGTTCGTTGTGCGGTAAGGGAGAATGAGATAAAGGCTCTGCGTATCATCGATCGGCTTCACAATAATCGGGCTCATGGCGCCGGTAAAACCGATGTGCAGTTGCTCGCTCTCCACCACTTTGAGCACATCCAGCATATATTTCGAGTTGAACGAGATCCGCAGCGGTTCGCCCGTAAAATGCGACAGTTCGATCTGCTCGGTTACTTTACCGAGTTCGGATGAACTGGACGAAATCTCGATATTGCCGTTTTCCATCGTCTGAAGGCGCACGATATTCGTCTTTTCCTCACGGGACAGCAAATAAGCCCGGTCGATCGCTTCGCTCAATTTCTTCGTATCCAAAATGAGTTCTGTCTTGTAGGATGTCGGAATAATCTTGGAAGTATCCGGATAAGTCCCATCCAAAATCCGGGTATAAAACAGCACCCGGTCGATTTTAAACAACACCTGGTTGTCCGCTACGACAATATCCACCCGCGTATTTTGATCGGGAATGATCTTGCTGAGTTCGTTCATCGTCTTGCCGGAAATGACGATATTGCTGAACCGGACGCCGTCAGCATCGTCAAGCCCTGCGATGCGGCTGGCCAGGCGGTGGCGGTCGGTGGCGACGAACTTGAATTGATTGTCGCTGAGATTCCACAAAATCCCGGTCAAAATCGGCGAGCTCTCATTCGTGGAAATGGAGAATGCCGTTTGCTTGATCATATTTTTTAGCAGATCGCCGGGAATGGAGATAACCTGATTCTCTTCGACGCTCGGCAAAACTGGGAATTCCTCGGGATCGAGGCCGACCATCTGAATATCGGTGGAGCCGGAACGGATTTGGGTCTTGAAGCCGTCGAGCACTTCCATCTCGATTTCGTTCGAAGGGAGCTTTTTGATAATTTCGACAAAAAATTTAGCCGGCAGTACGACGCTGCCCGGACGGTCCACTTGCACGATTTGCTTGTCCTGGTCCTCGGCCGGAATAAACGCCTGGATGGAAATATCGGTATCGCTGGCGGTGAGCGTCATCCCCTGAAAATTGACCTCCAATTTGATCCCCGTCAAAATCGGGATCGTAGTCCGGCTGGAGATGGCCTTGGCCACATGCTGAATGGATTCGTTCAAATCATGCTTTAAAACGCGGATTTTCATAAATTCAACTCCTAAAAGTTTTATGAAGCATATGCTTTAAAATTGTTTTCGCAATAAAACTTGCTTCGAAAGCATAAGCTTAAGTTTTATGGAGCAATGCTCCTTAAATTTACTTCGTCATAAAAACTGCTTCGTGCGCATAGCCTTAATTTAGTTTAAAGCGCCATACTCCCTCTTTTTATTTCGGCATAAAGCTGGCTTGTCCCGCATACGCTCTACTATCCATGAATCGAAGCCCTAAATTCATCCGAAACTGCATATACTTGATTTTAGCAAGCAAATGCATTTTTCGCTAACGCAAAAGTGGGTTGCCGGAAGCGGCGAAGACGGCGCGTCATGTAGGATGAAGTATATCTTTTAAATAATAGAAGAAGTAGTAGGGGCCCTGATTATGTGGATAACAGGGCGAAATATATGAAATGAAGCCTATCCACATGTGAATATCATGTGCATAGGCTTATAGCTTATTCAGGATGAATTTTTGATTTTCTCCGTAATGTTGTTGATAACTTTATAGAGTTCCTGGTCGGTTTTCAGCTGCTGGGAGATTTTCTCGTGGGCGTGGATGACGGTGGTATGGTCACGGCCTCCGAAGGCATCCCCGATCTTGGGCAGCGAGAAGTCGGTCAGTTCCCGGGACAAATACATCGCGATTTGCCGGGGGAAGGCGATGGCCTTCGTCCGTTTGCGAGCCTTGAAGTCCTCGAGCCGCAAATTGTAGTATTCTCCGACCTTTTGCTGAATGTCTTGTATTGTAATCATCTTCGGCCGGCTGGAAGGAATGATGTCCTTCAGCGCTTCGGCGGCAAGATGGGTTGTAATATCCTGATTGATGAGGGAGGAATAAGCGACGACGCGGATCAGCGCGCCTTCGAGCTCCCGGATGTTCGTATCGATCTGATTGGCGATATACATCATCGCTTCGTTCGGAATATCCAGATTCTCCGCCTTGGCTTTCTTGCGCAGGATGGCAATCCGCGTTTCCAAGTCCGGCGGCTGGATATCCGTAATCAGGCCCCATTCGAACCGGGATCTCAGCCGGTCTTCCAATGTCGGAATTTCTTTGGGCGGCCGGTCGCTCGATATGATGATTTGCTTGCGTTCCTCATGGAGCGCATTAAAGGTATGGAAGAACTCCTCCTGGGTCGATTCTTTACCGGCGATAAACTGAATATCGTCAATCAGCAGGATGTCGACATTCCGGTATTTGTTGCGGAAGCTTTCCGCCCGGTTGTCGCGAATCGAGTTGATAAATTCGTTCGTGAATTTTTCCGAGGAAATATAAACGACCTTGCTGCTGGGGTTATGCTCCAAAATGTAGTGGCCGATCGCGTGCATCAAGTGGGTTTTGCCAAGTCCTACGCCTCCGTACAAAAACAGCGGGTTGTAAGCTCTGGCCGGCGCTTCGGCTACAGCCAGCGAAGCGGCGTGCGCAAACCGGTTCCCCGAACCGATAACGAAGGTGTCGAATGTATATTTCGGATTAAGCATATTGGAAACGCTTTCCTCAGCTTGGACAGGTGCAGGGGGTTCCTTGTATACCGGAGTCTGCTCGGGAACGGACGATTCTTCGATCACAAAGGACACATCCACTTGCTTGCCCAAATATTCAAGGACCGTGGTCGCTACCAGTTTCGTATACCGGCTCTCCAGCCATTCCACGGCAAAGGTGGTCGGCGCGGAAATCACGATCTGACGATCGTTTAGCGAGACGATTTTCGTAGCTTTAAACCAGGTATCAAAGCTGGGTTTGCTGAGTTTGGTGTTTATGATGGATAAGATTTGCTGCCATAGATCGGAGGTATGGCTATCCACAGACGGTCACTCCTTTTAAATCTTCCAATTGTGGCATGAGCCATGCAGAAAGGGTCGAAAAAACATAATAAAAGGGGATATTATCCCCATTAGTCAGAAGGATGGAATGATTATAAACATGAATAAATTCGAATTGTTCACAATGTTATCCACAGACTGTGAATAATTAAGCCCATAAACTTAGATATTCACAACAAAAGCAATATAATCATAGCAAAAGAAGCCCTATATTTCAATGGACTGAGCGAATTTATCCACAAATTCAATAACTTGTGTATAATTTTCGCCCACACCACTACATATTGTTTATAATTTGTTTAAAATTCGACAGGAACCGAAGTAATTCCGAAAAAATTATACACAGGATATTCGACAGAAAAAATATACAAAAAGAGAGCTGCCCGAGCCCAAGACGGCTTAGGACAGCTCTCTTTCGGTTGGTAAACGTTAATTATTCCGCGGGCAGATTGCGCTGAAATTTGGCGATCGCTTCGTAATCTTCCTCCAGCTTGCGGGAAATGCGAATATATATAGGAAGCAGTTCTTTATAGACGGCGGAATGCTCTTTGATCGGCGTATGCTCGAAAGTACCGCCGACCATTTCCGAGACGACGTCGAAGGAATCGATTTTCCCGAGCGCATACAGGCCGAGTACGACCGCGCCGAGACAAGAGCTTTCGATGCTTTCGGGGATGATGACCCTTTGATCGAAAATGTCGGCCAGCATTTGCCGCCAGAGCGGAGAACGCGCAAAGCCGCCGGTGGCCTGGATTTTCTTCGGTTGCCCGATCTGTTCCTCCATGGCGAGCAGAACAGTATACAAGTTGTAAATGACGCCCTCCAAGACAGCGCGGATCATATGCTCCTTCTGATGATGCAGAGTGAGCCCGAAGAACGAGCCGCGGGCGTTCGGATCCCACAGGGGGGCCCGTTCGCCGGCGAGATAAGGGTGGAAAAGAAGGCCATCCGAGCCTGGACGTACTCGTTCGCCGATTTTGGTCAATACATCGTACGGGCTGATTCCGAGCCGCTTGGCGGTTTCTACCTCAGAGGCGGCAAATTCGTCGCGCACCCAGCGGAAAATCACGCCGCCGTTGTTGACGGGGCCGCCGATGACCCAATGCTTGTCGGTCAGCGCATAGCAGAAGGTACGGCCCTTCGGGTCCGTGGTCGGCCGGTCGACGACAGTGCGGATCGCGCCGCTGGTGCCGATCGTCACGGCTACAACCCCCGGATCGATCGCGTTGACGCCGAGATTGGACAGAACGCCGTCGCTGGCGCCCAGTACGAATGGGGTGGAAGGGTCAAGCCCCATATCGTCCGCATAGGTGCCGAGCAGCCCCTTCATGATGTGCGTCGTCGGCACCAAGGTCGACAACCGGTCCGGCGTAATGCCGGCGACCTGCAAAGCTCCCTCGTCCCAATCGAGCTTCTCGAGGTTCATCAGGCCGGTGCAGGAAGCGATGGAATAGTCCACGACATATTCGCCGAACAGCTTGGCAAACACGTATTCTTTAATGGAAATGAATTTGTTCGTTTTATTGAAAACCTCTGGCATGTCGTGACGCAGCCAGAGCAGCTTGGACAAAGGGGACATCGGGTGAATCGGGGTGCCGGTGCGGGAGTAAATCTCCTGACCGCCGAGTTCTTTTTTTAACTTTTCCGCCCATTCCACGCTGCGGTTGTCCGCCCAGGTGAGACACCGCATCAACGGTTTCCCGTCCGCATCGACGGGGATAACACTGTGCATCGCCGTGCTGAAGGAGACGAGCATGATCCGCTTTGGATCGACCTTGCTCTCGTCCATCAACTGTCTGATCGCCGTCAGCATGGCGGCGAAGATCTCCTCCGGGTCCTGTTCCGCGACGTCGGAGGTAGGCGTGTACAGCGGATATCCCTCATTGGCGGAGGCGACAATTCTTCCGTTCTCCTCGAACAATACCGCCTTCGTGCTGGTCGTGCCGATATCGACGCCGATCATATACGAAATTTGATTTTGTTGCATTCGAATTACCTTCTCTCCATTGAAATAATCCTATCTTATACAATAGCGCTGAGAATCAGAATTAGCACCAGACCCACGACGGAGAGGAGCGTCTCCATTACGGTCCAGGATTTCAGCGTTTGCGGAACGGTCATATTGAAGAATTCCTTAACCATCCAGAATCCCGCATCATTGACGTGCGAGAGGACGATCGAACCCGCCCCTGTCGCCAGAACGGCCAGCTCGACGTTTGCGCCCGGCGTAAGAGCCAGCACCGGCGCAACGATGCCTGCGGCAGTCGTCATGGCCACGGTGGCCGAGCCGGTGGCGACGCGGATCAACGCGGAGACGAACCAGGCGAACAGAATGACGTTGATGTTCGCGCCCGTTGCCATTTCGGCGATCGCCGCACCGACGCCGCTGTCGATCAGCACCTGTTTGAAGGCGCCGCCGGCTCCGATGATCAGCACGATTGAAGCAATCGGCGCCAAACATTCGCTCGTGAATTTGGAAATTTCATGCTTCGTAAATCCTCTCGAGAAACCGAGCGAGAAGAACGAGAACACGACGGCGATCAGCAGGGCCATAATTTCATGGCCGATAAATTCGCAAAACAGCGTTATGCCGCTGCTCGCGTCCGGATCGATGATGTCGGCGATGGAGCCGATCAGCATCAGAATTACCGGCAGTAGGATGGTGAAGAGCGTAATCCCGAAGCCAGGCAGCTTCCGGTTGCCCTTGACCGCAAATTGGTCCGCCAGCTCCGCCGGTGGTTCCAGCACAATGCGCTTGCCGATAAATTTACCGAACAGGGGACCGGCGATAATCGCGACAATGATCCCGATGATCAGCGAATACAAAATGGTAGTTCCGAGATCCGCGTCATAGGCATCGATGGCGATCATCGGCGCCGGATGCGGAGGTACGAGTCCGTGTACGGTGGACAGTCCGGCGAGAATCGGAATTCCGATTTGCAGCAGGGACATCTTCGTTTTTCTGGCGACCGTGAAGACGATCGGAATCAGCAGGATGACGCCGACTTCAAAAAAGACCGGTATCCCGACGATAAAGCCGACGATCATCATCGCCCAATGGACTCTTTTCTCGCCGAAGCGGTCGACCAGGGTGGTGGCGATTCGTTCCGCTCCGCCGGATTCGGCCATCATTTTGCCCAGCATGGTGCCAAGGCCGATAACGATGGCGATCGTCCCGAGCGTGCCTCCCAGACCGCTTGTAATCGATGTTACTACATCGAGCGGCTGCATTCCGACCAAGAGACCGAGCAGCAAGGCGGAGATCAATAAGGTTACGAACGGATTCCATTTAAATTTGGAGATCAGTACGATCAAAAAAACAATGGTCACCAATGTCCATAGTAACAAGGTGGCGTTATGGCTCATGTTGAATATCGTGCTCATGGTGTTCCTCCTTTTAATTACCCTGTTTGGTTCCGTATCCTTCGACAGACCCATGATTCTTTTAGTATGAACAAGGATTGAAAAATCATTAATGTATACTTGTCGACAAGTTAATCCGGAAAGGCCTGCGAAAAGGCGCAGAACCTAACGGTTATCCTTGATACTGCGATGCAATGTATTGCGGGAATCGGCAAAATATTCTTCAACCCTTGCGGCAATCACGGCCGGGTCGCGCAACTCCAACCCATTCAGAAGCTTGCGGTGTTTCTCCACGACATAATCGATTTTTTGTTCGCCTTCGGACAGAACCTCTTCGGTCGTAATCAGCATCACGGTCATGACGATCTGCCGGATGCTGTTCCATAAGTGCAGTATTCGCAAATGTTTTGCCGAAATAATGATCAGTTCATGAAAAGCGAGGTCCTGGTAAGCGAATTCCACGATATCGAGATATTTGGCCGCAAGCGCCATTTTGTCGATAATCTGGTTAAGCTGCGCGATGCCCTGGCCGGGGTCGCCTTCCGCGAACCGCTGCCAGGCGAAGCTTTCAATCAGGTAGCGGACATCATACAATTCTTCGATATCCTGAATTTGCAGGCCGTTCACAACGGCGCCCATCCGCTGCAGGGTAATCAATCCTTCGCCCGACAGCGTTTTCATGGCTTCGCGAACCGGAGATCGGCTCGTTCCGAATTCCGCGGCGATGCGGTTTTCGGATAGAACTTCACCCGGTTTAATGGTGCCGTTGATGATTTGCAGGCGAAGCTCACAGGCGATGAATTCGCCTAGAGAGCCGCCCTTCAGCCAGGAAGAAGGAAACTTCATGGGTAGTAACTCCTATCTTATTTGGCCGATTCTACGGCATGGCCGCCAAACTCGTTGCGCAGAGCGGCTACCACCTTGCCGTGGAACGTATCGGATTCGAGCGAACGGTAGCGCATAAACAGGGACAACGCGATAACCGGAGCGCTCGCTTGCAGATCCAGCGCGGCTTCGACCGTCCATTTGCCTTCGCCCGACGATTTCATCACACCGCGGATGCTTTCCAATTTCGGATCTTTGGAGAAAGCGTTCTCCGTCAGCTCCATCAGCCAGCTGCGGATGACCGAGCCGTTGGACCAAACGCGGGCCACGTCTTCATAATTATAATCGAAATCGCTTTTTTCCAAAATCTCAAAGCCTTCGGCGATCGCCTGCATCATGCCGTATTCGATACCGTTATGCACCATTTTCAGAAAATGGCCGCTGCCGTTCTTACCGGCATACAGATAGCCGCGGTCGACGGCGATATCCTTGAAGATCGGTTCAATCGTGCGGAACACGGATTCATTGCCGCCGATCATGAAGCAGCCGCCATGGTTGGCGCCTTCAACGCCGCCGGAGGTGCCGACATCGAAGAAATGGATGCCGTGCGAGGACAATTTATCGGCAAGCGCCAGGGAATCCTTATAATGCGAATTGCCGCCGTCAATGACGATATCGTCCTTGGAAAGCAGCGGAATCAGAGTATCGACGACCGAGTTGACCGCAGGGCCGGCCGGAACCATGACCCACACGATACGCGGGGCTTCCAGGGAGGAGACGAGCTGCTCAAGGCTGGAGGCGGGTACGGCTCCTTCACTTGCAGCGTGCTGAACGGCTTCGCTGTTCATGTCAAAGGCTACAACCTCATGCTGATGCTGAAGCAGATTATGCACTAGATTGAAGCCCATTTTGCCGAGCCCGATCATGCCTAGTTTCATAATAAATACATCCTTTCTTACCAGTATACTTGTATACAACTTCACCATTATCCATATTACTCCGATCTTCGATCGCTGTAAACCGTTCCGACTGCATCAACGGGCGCTAAAAAAAGGGAAATTTCACTTTTTAAAATTACTTTTCCACATGTGAATAACTTTTATTCGGCAAAAAAAACGCAAGGAGGCTGTGGAAAACTGTTTTGAAAATTTGTCCACAGGATGGAAAAAACGGCGTTATTATAAGGGAAAAGAAATGCCGGGCTCAGTTGACTTTTTAATAGGGGTATGGTTAAATGTAAAAAGGCATTTTCTGTGGATATGAAAATGGAAAATATACAGTGATCGATTCCTGTTAAGGGGGTGCAATAAATTGAAACCGACTTTCAAACCAAATGTGAGCAAACGTAGTAAGGTTCATGGTTTCCGTAAAAGAATGAGCACGAAAAACGGCCGCAAGGTTCTCGCAGCTCGCCGTCAAAAAGGCAGAAAAGTATTGAGTGCTTAATGACTGTATGAAGACCACTACGGTGGTCTTTTTTTACATTAAATAAGTTGTTTTTCGGGGCCCCGGAGCACTTCAAGTTTATTTTCCGGGTTACTCGTTAAATACTTGAGATATAGGTGAAAAATCTCACTTTTCGGGGCTGTTTTATAGATTCCAGTTGAGGAGAAAAGGCTCGTGCACAGAAAGCTAAGATTAAGAAACCGGGCGGACTTCAGCCGGGTCTACCGGTACGGAAAGTCTTTTGCCAACCGTCAGCTTGTCGTCTATTATTCGGCGAAGCCGGACACGGAACGGTTCCGGCTCGGGGTTTCGGCCAGCAAGAAAATCGGCAACGCCGTGGTGCGAAACCGGATGCGCCGGATGCTGAAAGAGATTGTGCGCCTGCATGAAGCGGAGATCCGCGATCATGTGGACCTGATTTTGATCGTCCGTGCCGGAGCGGTTGGAATGGAGTACAAGGAACTGGAGAAAAGCGTGCTGCACGTGCTGCGAAAAGCCTCGCTGCTTAAGCCTTCCGGGCGCTGAGTATGCTTGTTTCTTTGTCCATTTAAATATGGTATTATTTACGATGATGGATAGGTTTAAGAGAGGGGTTTTGAAGTGTCGCGTATTATGAATAACAAAAGGAAGTGGCTTCTCCTCATCCTCGCGATCGGGATGGTCGTGCTGCTGGCCGGTTGCGGTACGCAAGGCGCAGGCGCTACGTCGACCACGGAAGACATGCGGACCAGCGGCTCCTGGTGGACATCGAACGTTGTCTACTATTTTTCATTGGCCTTGGATACGTTTGCAAAATGGTTTGGCGGAGCCTACGGACTCGCCATCCTTGTTATGGTGTTAATTGTGCGAACGATCATTTTGCCGCTTACCTTGAAGCAGGTTAAGAGTTCGAAAGCGATGCAGGCGATTCAGCCGCAAGTTCAAAAGCTTCAGGCACAGTACAAAGACAATCCAGAAAAGCTCCAAGCGGAAACGATGAAGCTGTTCCAGGAGAACAATGTCAATCCGATGTCCGGCTGTTTCCCGTTAATTATTCAAATGCCGATTTACATCGCATTGTACAACTCCATTTATTATAACTCGGCGATCCGGGAGCACTCGTTCTTGTGGCTCCAGCTCGGAGAACCGGACAAGTTGTACATCTTGCCGCTGCTTGCCGCGATCACGACATTCATTCAAACGAAGATGATGTCGAATATGAACCCGGGCCAACAGCAAGGGCCGATGCAGTTCATGATGTGGGTTTACCCGATCCTGATCTTCGTTATGGCGATGAATTTCGCCGCTGCGCTGCCGCTGTACTGGATTTTCAGTAACTTGTACACGATCGCGCAAAACTATTTTATATACCGCAAGAAAGATCCCGTCCTTGCAGTCAATAGCAACAACGATAACAACACTGGTTCAGGCACCTCCGGAAAGTCGAAAAAGGGCGGTTCGAATTTAAAAGCCGGTCATCCCGGCAAAGGTGCCAAGGAGGCCAAAAAATCGAAATGAAAAAAATCGTGGCGTCAGGAAAAACCGTTGAAGAAGCTGTAAGACAAGGATTGGCCAAGCTCGGCACCACCGAGGATCAAGTCGCCGTGAATGTGTTGGAGCAGCCATCAAAAGGATTCCTGGGACTGATCGGCGTCAAGGAGGCCAAGGTCGAATTGACCTTGCTGTCCGAAGACAGCCCATCGGTTCCGTCGCAAGGGAGCCCCGCGAAGGAGCGCTCGCCTGTAATCCGGGAGGAGCAGGGGACGAGCGCCCATTCCGGGCAGGACCCTTATGAAGTGGCGGCGTCATTTATTCGGGACGTCGGAGCAAGCATGAATTTGCAGATCGACGTGGAAATTATCCATAAGAAGGATAATACCGTATTGAACATTTCGGGCAGCGACCTGGGCGTATTGATTGGCCGCCGGGGCCAAACGCTGGATTCGCTGCAGTATTTAACGAACATTATCGCCAACCGTTACTCGGATTCATTTATCCGCATCGTTCTGGACGCGGAGAATTTCCGGGAGCGGCGGAGAAAGACGCTCGAGGATCTGGCCGTAAGGCTGGCCGGCCGAGTCGTTCGCACCCGCAAGGATGTGGCTCTCGAACCGATGTCGCCGCAGGAGCGGAAAGTGATTCATTCCAAACTTCAGGACCATCCGGAGGTTAAAACCTACAGCAAAGGCGAGGAACCGAACCGGCGGGTCATTATTACCCTGAAGCAGAACAAATGACGCATGAGACGCAATGACGATTTGCCCCGGCAAATGTCATTGCTTTTCTTTTAATTGGGTCTCAACCCTCCCAAACCCTCCCTTACCGTAAGGGAGGGCCCCCCGAGGGCTCCGCCCTAGGGGATTACCCGAAATTGGAGAACGTGGTATGGGCCAGAGGCGCTCCTGCATCGCTGTCCCCTTCGGGGATGCGCTAAGGTTGGCGCGTGACACGCTTTTCCCCCTTCGGGTCCGCTTACTTTTGGCCCACCCGGGTCACCTGCCGGTTGGAGGCACTGCTGCTTTCGGCGCACCCGGGCGGACGGCGAGGAATGAGCCGCTTGTCGCCCCTACGGGGCACGCTCAACGATGGAGCGCCTGCGGGGAGCACACAGAACCTGCGTGCGTTAGAGTAGCTAATGCTTACAAGGAGGCGCTGTCCCTTCGGGATGCGCTTGGGGTTGTGCAGGGATTATAATGTTGAAAAGACGAGAAACTTTATGTTGTTGGTTTATCCTAGTCAGTTAAAAAGGAGAATAGAGGGAAAGCTAGCTGGAGAAACGAAGTGGTCGCCTTTGCGGCCGGATTATTACCATTTATGAATTTATATAATAGAAATAATCTGGCTGCAACAGCGATCGGAAGCCCGGGCTTTCCTGAATTTATCGACTTTTTGATCTGACTTCCTAAATCCAAGCTTATGTTTGGGAGCGAGGATTGAAAGAGGGGTTCAGGTGAATCATGTAGCGGAGCGGGGCCGTTTGAATCTGGAGAAACGAAGTGGTCGCCTTTGCAGCCGGATTATAACCATTTATGAATGTATATAATCGAAATAATCCGGCTGCAACCGCGATCGAAGGATCAAACGGGCTGCGGAGCGGCCAAAGATTCACCTATCACACCTATCACACCTATCACACTTTAAAACACGAGGTGACAAATATATGCTAAGCGATACGATCGCCGCGATATCGACGGCGGTGGGTGAGAGCGGGATCGCCGTTATCCGGGTCAGCGGGCCCGAGGCGATTAGCGAAGTGGGGCGGTTGTTCCGCTCCAAAACACCGCTGCCGGAGGCGGAAAGCCACACTGTACATTACGGATTCATTATCGACCCGGAAAGCAACGAGAAGCTGGAGGAAGTGCTCGTATCGCTGTTCCGGGCGCCCCGGTCGTTCACGACCGAAGATGTGGTGGAAATCAGCACGCACGGCGGGATTATCTCCGTGAAGCGCGTGATGGACTTGCTGCTGCAGCAGCCGCTCATCCGGCTGGCCGAGCCGGGCGAGTTCACGAAGCGCGCTTTTTTGAACGGGCGGATCGACTTGTCCCAGGCGGAAGCAGTTATCGATTTGATCCGGTCGAAGTCGGACCGGGCGTTCTCGGTGGCGCTGAAGCAGGTGGAGGGTGACTTGTCGCGTCGAATCAAGACGATGCGCCAAACGCTGGTCGAGACGCTGGCCCATATCGAGGTGAATATCGATTATCCGGAGCATGATGTGGAATCGATGACGTTCGAGTTTATCAAGAACAAATGCGCCGACGTAAAGGAAGGAATTGATGCGCTGCTGAAAACGGCCAACCAGGGCAAAATACTCCGGGAAGGCATCACGACAGCGATCGTAGGGCGGCCCAATGTCGGTAAATCGTCATTGCTGAACACACTGGCCCGGGAAAATAAAGCGATTGTAACCGATATTCCGGGGACGACGCGCGATGTAATCGAGGAATTTGTGACGATTAACAATATTCCTTTGAAGCTGCTCGACACGGCGGGGATTCGCGAAACGATGGATTTGGTCGAGCAGATCGGGGTGGAACGGTCCAGAGCCGCGGTACTGGAGGCCGACCTTATTTTGCTCGTGTTGAACAGCGCCGAGCCGCTGCATGAGGACGAGCTAAAGCTGTTGGAGCAGCTTAAAGGCCGTCCCACACTCATTTTGCTCAATAAAATCGATCTGCCGCAGCAATTGGAGAGAGGACAAATCAGCAATTATTTCCCGGAAAATGCCATTGTCGAATTGTCCGCGAAAACGCAGGAGGGACTGGATCATCTGGAAGAGGCCATCTCCGAATTGTTCTTTGGCGGGAAGCTGGAATCGGGCGATCTCACTTATGTCAGCAATGTACGGCATATCGCGCTGCTGAAGAAAGCGAAGCAATCGCTGGCGGATGCCTATAATGCCGCGGATGCCGGGGTTCCGATCGATATTTTGCAGATCGACGTCCGTTTGGCTTGGGAGCAGCTCGGCGAAGTGATCGGCGATTCGGCGCCGGATGCGCTGATCGACCAAATCTTTTCACAATTTTGCTTGGGAAAATAATGGTTTGGTGCTTTTCAGCCTACGAGAAAGTGGTATGATGATGGAGATTGCATAGATAATTTAAATTTAAACTAATGTGTGGCGCCTACTGGTTACTGGTGCGCACACTTACACTATATATTTTAGGAGGTTGACTAGGGTGGGGTATACTGGCGGAAATTATGATGTTATCGTCGTCGGCGCAGGCCATGCCGGTTGCGAATCCGCGCTCGCCGCGGCTCGGATGGGCTGCAATACGCTGATGATCACCATTAACCTGGACATGGTCGCTTTTATGCCGTGCAATCCGTCGATCGGCGGTCCGGCCAAAGGCCATGTCGTGCGCGAAGTCGATGCACTCGGCGGGGAAATGGGCCGCAATATCGATAAAACATTCATCCAAATGCGGATGCTCAATACCGGGAAAGGGCCGGCCGTTCATGCGCTGCGCGCGCAGGCCGATAAATTCTCTTATCAGCATACGATGAAGGAAACGATGGAGAAGGAACCAAATTTGACGATGCGCCAAGGCATGGTCGAGGAATTGATCGTCGAAGACGGGAAATGCGTCGGCGTCGTTTCGAAGACGGGCGCGGAATACCGGGCCAAAGCTGTCGTGCTGACGACCGGCACTTACCTGCGCGGCAAAATCATTATGGGCGAGCTGATGTATGAAAGCGGCCCGAACAATCAGCAGCCTTCGATCAAGCTGTCTCAGAATCTGAAGGAGCTTGGATTTGATCTCGTCCGGTTCAAAACGGGCACACCGCCGCGGGTGCATAAGGATACGATCGATTTTTCGCAAACGGAAATTCAGCCGGGGGATGAGAAGCCGAAATTTTTCTCCTACGAAACGAAAAGTTCCGACAATGAGCAGCTTCCTTGCTGGCTAACGTATACTTCCCAAGAAACGCATGACATCATTAATGCGAATTTGCATCGCGCTCCGATGTTTTCCGGGGTGATCGAGGGTACCGGACCGCGTTACTGTCCGTCCATCGAGGACAAAATCGTGCGCTTCGCCGATAAGCCGAAGCATCAGATTTTCCTGGAGCCGGAAGGGAAAAACACATCCGAGTATTATGTTCAAGGTTTTTCCACCAGCATGCCCGAGGAAGTTCAACTCCAAATGCTGCGCTCTATTCCCGGTTTGCAAAACGTGGAAATGATGCGTACAGGCTACGCCATCGAGTACGATGCCGTCATCCCGACGCAATTATGGCCGTCTCTTGAAACTAAGCGCCTCCCGGGGTTGTTTACGGCCGGGCAGATCAACGGTACCTCGGGGTACGAGGAAGCGGCAGGGCAAGGCATCATGGCCGGGATTAATGCGGCCCGTAAAGTACAGGGGAAGGAACCGGTTGTTCTAGACCGTTCCCAAGGTTATATCGGCGTCATGATCGACGATCTGGTGACCAAAGGGACGAATGAACCGTATCGGCTGCTCACCTCCCGGGCCGAATACCGCCTGCTGCTCCGCCATGACAATGCCGACTTACGCCTCACGCCGCTCGGCTATGAGATCGGTTTGATTCCACAGGAGCGTTACGATGCTTTCCTCGATAAAAAGGAAAAGGTTGAACGCGAAATCGAACGATTGCGGGAAACGAAGGTACGCCCATCGGAGATCAATTCGCTGCTCGAATCTATCGGCTCGGCGCCGATTCAAGACGGAAGCAACCTGTTGACCATTTTACGGCGGCCTGAAGTGACTTATGCACATGTGGGTAACTTGTTTCCTTCGGAGATTGAACTCGATGAAGAAATGAAGGAACAGGTGGAAATCCAGATTAAGTATGCGGGCTATATCGATAAGCAATTGCAGCACGTTGAACGTTTACAAAAAATGGAAAAGAAAAAGATCCCTGAGAATATTCAATATGAAGAGATCCATGGACTGGCGACCGAAGCCCGCCAAAAGCTGGCGAAGATTCGTCCGCTTTCCATCGGTCAGGCTTCGCGGATTTCCGGAGTAACTCCTGCCGATATTTCAATTTTGCTTGTGTACCTGGAGCATTATAACCGGGTAACCGCAGCGGGAGGGTAAGCTTTGGATCCTATACAGGCGCAATTCCAATCCTTATTGGGGGAACAACGGATTGAGCTGTCTCCCGAGCAACTGCAGCAATTTGAAACGTATTATGAAGAACTGGCTTCCTGGAACGAAAAAATGAACCTTACAGGGATCACGGAGCGGGACCAGGTTTATATCAAGCATTTTTATGATTCCGTGACACTTTCCTTCTATATTAATATGCAGCAGATCGGAAGCTTGGCGGATATTGGTTCGGGAGCCGGCTTTCCCGGCATTCCCTTAAAAATTTGCTTTCCGCATATAGAGCTTACGATTATCGATTCGTTGAATAAGCGAATTCACTTTTTGCAAAATGTGGTAGACAAGCTGGGCCTCACAGATGTGCAATTGCTGCATGGGCGCGCGGAAGACCTTGCTCGGAAGGAGGGGCTGCGGGATTCATTCGATCTTGTCACCGCGCGGGCGGTAGCCCGGATGGCGGTATTGAACGAATTTTGCCTGCCTTTTGTGAAACAGGGAGGAACCTTTGCCGCGATGAAGGGGAGCGACCCTGGGGATGAGTTGACGGAAGCGGCGCGAAGTTTGAGCGAGTTGAAAGGTAAACTTGTTCAGAACCATCATTTATCATTACCCGTGGAAAATTCGGATCGCCATATTATTCTAATCGACAAAACCGGATCTACTCCCAAAAAGTATCCGCGAAAAGCCGGTACGCCTTTAAAATCACCGATTATTTAATGTTTTTGTATCTTTGCCCCTTAACGAATGTTTCATGTTTCACGTGGAACATTTTGTTAAGGGGCTTTTTTAATTAAGCTGCCGCTTTTATATTAAAATTCATGGATAAAGAGAATAGGATTATAGAGGAAAAAGTGGTAGAATAGATATATCGTTAATCATTGACGTGGCATGAGCTTCAATGATGGGTTATCCATATGTACAACCTTATACATAGGGGATCTTGCCTTAAGCTGGGACGGCTTTCAGTCCGGTTTCATCACATCTCCGCAGCGGGAATGTGTTTATAAGGTATGCCTTATGTCACTATGAAATTAGGTGGTAATTCGCGGAATGAAAGAACAATTTTCCAAATTGTTTGGCTTAGCCGAACGTAGTAACAGTGATGAAGTTAAGCAAATTCCGGTAGGGGATATCGTTGGCAGTCCCTATCAGCCCCGGACTATTTTTGATGACGAGAAGATTGATGAACTGTGCCAGACGATTCGAACTCACGGGGTTATCCAGCCGATTGTCGTCCGTTTTCGCAATGAGAAGTATGAAATCATCGCCGGGGAGCGGCGGTGGCGTGCGGTTAAAAAGTTGGGCCTGGACACGATCCCGGCCATCCTGCGGGATTTCAACGATTCCCAGGCTGCTTCGATTGCTTTGATCGAAAACCTGCAGCGTGAGGGGCTTACGGCGATTGAGGAAGCACTGGCTTATCAGAATCTGATCGATTTGCACCAGCTTACCCAGGAGAGCTTAGCTCAGCGGCTGGGGAAGAGCCAGTCGACAATCGCAAACAAAATCCGGCTGCTTCACCTACCTGAAGGGGTCAAAACGGCGCTTATGGAGCGGAAGATTACGGAGCGCCATGCCCGTGCCTTACTTTCTCTGGATTCGGAAGAACTCCAGCTTAAAGTTCTGGATGAAATTATTACCAAGGAATTGAATGTGAAACAAACGGAAGCTCGCATTGCTTTCCACAAAGAAACGGCGAAGAATAAGAAGGCTTCCAAGCGGATTTCTTTTACCAAGGATGTCAGACTGGCCCTGAATACGATTCGTCAATCGATCGATATGGTATCCGGCTCCGGACTGGCGATCAAAACGGCGGAAAAAGATCATGAGGATCATTATGAAATCGTGATTCAAATTCCAAAGCGATAATGAAATAAATGAATACTGACCGCAACCGCGAGGTGCAAAGGTCAGTTTCTTTTTTGAACAAACGGACGCTTTACCCCAAAGAAATGCAAGAGGTAGGCGGCAGGAACGCTGTGGTCTTTTTGTAGCACAACTTGGCGAAGACTACATGATTATTATTCTACAAAAAGATTCTTCTATTATATTGAGGTGAAATGGATTGTCTAAAATAATTGCCATAGCGAACCAAAAAGGGGGCGTCGGCAAAACGACGACTTCCGTCAATTTGGGGGCGGGACTTGCATCGATCGGCAAAAAGGTGCTTCTTATCGATATTGACCCGCAGGGGAACACAACCAGTGGAGTAGGAATTAATAAAGCGGATGTAGCCAATTGCATCTATGATGTACTTATTAATGAAGTCCATCCCAAAGAAGCGATATCGCATACCGAAATTGAAGGCTTGGATATTATTCCGGCTACGATTCAATTGGCAGGGGCGGAAATTGAATTGGTTCCGACGATCTCTCGTGAGGTTCGATTGAAGAAGTCTTTGCAGCAGATCAAATCTTCATATGATTATATTTTGATCGACTGCCCGCCGTCGCTGGGGATATTGACCATCAATTCCTTGACTGCGGCGGATTCCGTGCTGATCCCGATTCAATGCGAGTATTATGCGCTCGAGGGATTAAGCCAACTGCTCAATACCGTACGGCTTGTACAAAAACATCTGAATACTTCCCTGCAAATTGAGGGGGTATTGTTGACGATGTTTGATGCCCGTACAAACCTGGGGATTCAAGTCATTGAAGAAGTTAAGAAATATTTCCAGCAGAAAGTATATAAAACAGTGATTCCCCGGAATGTTCGTCTTAGCGAAGCGCCTTCCCACGGTCAGTCCATCATAACGTACGATCCAAAATCAAAGGGTGCCGAAGTGTATTTAGAGTTGGCAAAGGAAGTGGTTTCTTATGAATAAACGCCTGGGCAAAGGCTTGGATGCGTTGATCCCGTCGCTCTCCGTTCAGGATGACGACAAGGTAATCGAAATTCCACTGAATCAGCTTCGTGCCAATCCTTATCAGCCAAGAAAAACATTTGACGAAGAAGCGATTCGGGAGTTGGCGGAATCGATCCGCCAGCACGGGGTAATTCAACCGATTATCGTACGCAGTGTTTTAAAGGGTTATGAGATTATTGCCGGGGAGCGGCGGTTTCGGGCTTCGCAATACTGCGGCAACACGACGATCCCAGCGGTAGTAAGACCTTTTTCGGACCAGCAGGTTATGGAAATTGCTTTGATAGAAAACCTGCAGCGTGAGAATCTGAATGCGATGGAAATCGCCGTGGCGTATCAGGGACTGATGGACCAGTTTCAATTGACGCAGGAAGAACTTTCCTTAAAGGTCGGCAAGTCCCGTTCCCATATCGCTAATTTTCTGAGATTGTTGTCTCTTCCGGATGAAGTAAAAGAATATGTTTCACGTGGAACATTATCGATGGGACATGCCAGAGCTTTGGTCGGTATCAAGGATTCCGCAAAAATTAAGCAATTGGCAAAACAGTGCATTGACCACGAATGGAATGTGCGGGAATTGGAAGATGCGGTTCAACAATTGGACCGGAACAAAAAGGAAAAGAGCAAACCCGTAAATAAAAAGCGCGATCCTTACATGGATGAAGTGGAGGAAAGTTTGCGGGAACGTTATAAAACAACGGTGAAAATTAAGTCGAACAAGGATAAAGGGAAGATTGAAATTAATTTTTACAGTAAACAGGATTTACAACGGCTGCTTGATATACTGGGTTAGGTTCAGTGCTGGAATACTCTGGAACCTAGTATGCCGAAACTGGTAAAATAAACAAGTTGCCGGAAAGGAAAAGAGGGTAAATAATATGAAGCAGCCAACCGCTATTTATTTGGATCATGCCGCCACCTCATGGCCAAAGCCGGCAGGTGTAGGGGAGGCCATGTTGGATATACTAAACGGGCCGTCGGCAAATTCAGGTAGAGGCAGTTATGGTATGGCATTGAAGGCCGGCCGGACGCTTTTTCAAACTCGCATGCTCCTGGCCAGGCTGTTTCATATTGAAAATCCGAATGACATTGTCTTCACCTCGAATACGACCGAGGCGCTCAACTTAGCGATTAAAGGCTGTCTTAAGCCGGGGGACCATGTCATCGCCACGATGGTAGAACATAATTCGGTCAGAAGACCGTTGGAATATTTGAAGCGGACTCGCGGAATTTCCGTTGATTATATCGATATTGGTCCGCGAGGCGATATCGATCTGACGAATTTGCGGAAGACGTTCAGGCCTGAAACGAGGCTGGTTGTATGTTCGCACAGCTCCAATCTGTTAGGCAGCATTTTGCCCGTTAAAGAGATCGCGCGGATGGCGCATGAGCATGAAGCGCTCATGCTCGTCGACGCCGCGCAGACAGCCGGAGGCTACCCGATCGACGTCCGGGAATTGGGTGTCGATTTAATGGCTTTTCCCGGCCATAAGGGACTTCTCGGTCCGCAGGGGACAGGCGGCCTGTACATCCATCCGGATGTAGACCTGGAGCCGTTGATGCACGGCGGTACCGGCAGTCAATCGGAAGCGCTTGAGATGCCGACCGTACGGCCGGACCGCTATGAAGCGGGCACGCTCAACACGGTGGGAATCGCCGGATTGGGTGCCGGCGTAAGCGAGGTGCTTGAGCGGGGGGTTGATGAAATATACCGGCATGAATGGGCATTAACGCAGCATCTAATGGAAGGTCTTGGCGGGACCAAGGGTCTTCATTTGCTGGGACCGGAACCGGGGCAGCCGAGAACCGGCATCGTCGCGTTTACGGTGCAAGGTCTGGATGCCTCCGAGGTAGCCTTTCAGTTGGACCGGAAATACGGGATCGCTGTGAGAGCGGGTTATCATTGTACTCCGCTTGGACATATGACGGCAGGAACTGTACAGGGAGGAGCGGTACGCGCCAGTGTCGGATATACGACGACATACGGGGATGCCGACGCGCTCATTACGGCTATAAGAATCATTGCATCAGGATCAACGTGATATTTGGACATAGGAGAGAACTAGCATGCGGGAGTGGAATGAACTTATCATCGATCAGTTGGCATGGATTATAGGAGGACTGGCCGTATTCATTGTGTGGCTGATCATCTGGAATTTTATGCAAGGCAGCAAGCTGCGGAAAATGCGTCGGAAGTATAATCAAATGATGGAAGGCACCGGGATTGAAGATTTGGAAAGCCTGTTGATCGACCTGAAGATCGGACAGGGGAAAATCGAAGACGCGCAAGCTGAACAACAGCAGCAAATTGGCAGAATCAGTGCCTTGCTCCCTAAACAAAAGGCAAAGGTCGGAATCAAGCGTTATAATGCTTTCGGAGAGCGGGGGAATGAACTCAGCTTTTCCGTCGCATTTGTCGACGACCTGAAAAACGGTGTCGTGATTACAGGCTTATACAGCCGGGACGGGTCATACGTTTACGCCAAGGCTTTAACCAAAGGAGAGTCGCCGCATGCGCTCTCGCCCGAAGAGCTCGAAGCTATTGCTCTCGCCGGGCACGAGGAATGAAGCCGCGGTTCCATTCCTTTATCGCGGTATAGATGCTGGAGGAAATAATATCCGAAAGGCGCATAACTAGACTAAGACGCGTATTCTGCAATACAAAATATTCCATAAAGCCGCCGACATTGACGATTCCCGTGACATGGATATCGCCGACCGGCGGCAGTTCTTTATTTACGCCTGCACCGGGGCGCAAAGGGCCCTGTACGATTTGGATGGAGCCGACGCTGGATGTTTGGCCGAGACAGGCATCCACCCCGATGATGAAAGGACTTTGAAATGTATGATTGATTTTTTCAAGCGTTTCTTTTAAATTCATAGCATGCACGGGTTCTTCCAATGTTCCGTACAAGTGGAAATAGTTGAACGTATTCATTTTTGCCAAGGATGTGCCGACGAGCGGACCGAGGCAGTCTCCGGTGGAACGGTCAGTACCGATGCATACCACGACCAGGTCCTGACCGGGCGTCACCTTGGCAAAATGCAGAAGCAACCGATGAATAAGAACGGATTGAATGCCGGGCTCAGTGTGGGATATTTTTAAATAGGGAATCTCTTGTCCCGGTTCGGTAGGCTGTATTTGCGACATGGAACCTTCCTTTCCTGATTCTAGGATTGTGATCGGCGTCTGCCGGATGGATTCCGGATATTAGTAGTTAGTATATGGAAATAATTGAATTTATATACTCGGGCTAAGGTCACGAAATGAGTAAGAAATGAAATGCCTATAGCACTCTATAAAGTCCGTCAAAGGTCAAAAAGGGGGAGAAAGGCTTGAACGAAGATTGGCTGGTCATGGCCTTCGACTCGACGCAGCAGGCGCTTAGGGCGGAAATGTTGCTCGAATATGCGGAAGTGGAGATCGATTTGTGTCCGACGCCCAAGGAGATTACGGCCGGCTGTGCCTTATCTATTCAGTTTGCGCGCGGGTCTTTCGGCAAAGTGAGAGAGATTGTCATATCCGAGTCGGTAGAAATAAGGGGAATATTTTGCCGGGGAGAAGAGGGCTATGATCCTATCAGCTTAGAGGAGGAATCGCGATGAATGGATGGTTGAAGGAAGGAGCGACCGAGGAAGTGATCGAGGCGGCAGTCACCTGGAAGGATAGAGTTTGGGATTGGTTCACCGATACGGCGATGTGGCAAAATGTGATGTTCTCGGGACTCCGGATTATTGTCATTTTCCTGTTGACCCGTCTGTTTGTGAAAATAATTTACCGCGTCATCGACCGTTCGCTGGAACGGCGGGAAAAGGGGCGGTTGCAGGTCAATCCCCGCAGGTTTGTCACGGTGGGCGAACTGCTGAAAAACGTTACTTCAATTACAAGCAATTTTATTATGGTTATGCTTATTTTGGGAGAGCTTGGCGTTCAGCTTGGTCCGCTGATTGCGGGTGCCGGCGTTGTGGGTCTGGCTATCGGGTTTGGGGCCCAGAGCATGGTGAAGGATGTTATTACCGGATTTTTCATTATCCTGGAGGATCAATTCGCGGTGGGGGATGTGATCCAGACCGGATCGCTGAAAGGAACGGTAGAAATGATCGGCCTGCGCTCTACCCGGCTCGTTAGCTGGACGGGCGAGGTGCACATCATTCCTAACGGGATGATTACGAATGTAACCAATTACTCGCTGGGCAACGCCCTCGCGGTCGTCGATCTGCCGTTCAGCAATACAAGAAAGCTGGAAGAGACCCTGGAAATGCTGAAGAAAGCGATGCTGCAGCTGAAGGAAAGCAGAGAGCTGGCGGCGGTTCCGAGCATCATGGGCGTGCAGTCGCTTACCGCAAGCGAATACGTGATTCGGATCGCCGTAGAATGCCCGCCGGGCGTAAGGTCGGAAGTGGAGCGGGAAATTCAGATGTATGCCAAAGAGGCGCTGGAAGAGGAAGAAGAGTTGAGGCTGGCAACGGAAGCCGCGAAACAGGAAGGCTAGATACAGAATCAGATGGATAGGGGGCAAAAGCCATGGAACGGAAATCATTCCAATTGGGCGATATTGTTTTAATGAAGAAAAACCATCCCTGCGGCAGCAACGAGATGGAAATCATCCGCATGGGGATGGATATCCGGATCAAATGCGTGGGCTGCAAACACAGTGTGCTTGTCCCCCGGGCGAAGTTTGAAAAGAATATGCGCAAGGTGTTGCGCTCGGCTGCGGGAAATGAAGAACAGCCGGGCGGATCGGCTCCGACAAACCCGGCTAATCAGTAAGTACGAAAAACTAAGAAGTGGATATTGCATTCCTGAGAATAACATGATATAATCATTAATGCTTGCTGCGGAGAGGTACCCAAGAGGCCCAAGGGGGTTGACTCGAAATCAACTAGGCGTCGCAAGGCGTGCGTGGGTTCGAATCCCACCCTCTCCGCCATTCCCTTTAATGATGAGAATACAACCTTCTGCGTGAATACGCGGAAGGTTTTTTTGTATTTAGAGCAAGTCAAGATACATACAGAAAAGGACCCTTGCGGGTCCTTTCTGGTTGACGGCGCGCTTATTGGGAATTCTTCTCTCACAACGGTAAGAAACGGTCGATTTGGCGCGTACGCGGTCCGGACTAAGGAAGAGGGGTCTTCGTTTAACCCGGCATCTTGGCTTCTAAAATGAAGTGAATAAGACTCCTGAATGATGTTGCCCAGCGGATACCTCCAACGGAACCACACCTCTCTTGGCAACGCCGTCTGATTGTATTATGTGCATGATTCAAAGTTCTATACGCCGGTTTATAAATTCTTTTTTACCTGCAGTTTAAGCTAGTGCACACGGGCCTTTTCGGCCTTCTTCCACTTCCGGTTCTTATTGGTCGTCTCCGGAAAAGTGTCGCCGCGCTCCATTGTAATCCGCTTCGGATTCTGGATTTGCGTGTGGAAGCTGCGCGCTTCGCCGACCTCCACATAAACTCCGGGGTTCGGAGCGCGTTGCCCTTCTTCAAATTCCGTTTGTTCACCCATTCTTTTCTTCCTCCTTTCCGCCTCAAAGCGCGGGTATCAGGCATATTGTTTGTAACGCGGACTTAATCATGTACCGGTTCGTACCGATAATTATTTACAGACATAAAACGATGGGGAGGATGATTTGAATATGGGAAAGCGCATAAGGGGATTAGCCCTTATAATCGTCATGACGCTCATTTTTCCGCTTTTGCCTATATCGGTTAAACCGGTTCAGGCGATTGGGGAAAAGATTGAAATTTTCGCACAACGAAATGGAGACAACTCCATCCTGATTGAAGGGTTGGCTGAAGCTTCGTCAGTGATCATCGAGTTAAGGGACGAGGATGAAAATGCCTTTTATTCCAATACGGTACAGGTTAATAATGAGGGTTACTATCATTTGATTACGCCTCCCTTTAAAGAAGAGGTGTTCAAGTCATCCAGGTACTCCAAATACAACTACGCCGTGGGGGTTTACGTGACCGTTCCAGGAGGCTCGCAGGCGGGCACTTCCCTGCAGGATTTCCGGGATCGTTACGAATGGCCGAGTCGCTTCGAAAAGTATCGCGAGGGTTACCAAGAACCCGTACCGGTGAATTTTGCAAATTATGGCGTCGGACCCCAAGCGGCGGTGTCCAGAGAACCTATTGAGATAAAAGCCGTTCCTTCTCCTGTATCCGTTGCGGCAAGCGAAGACCATGCCTTGGCTCTCGGAAAAGACGGAAAGCTTTACGGCTGGGGGATTAACACGAGTCACGAAATCAATGAAAGCGATATGCCGGTGCTTCCGCCGACGCTGATAGCAACCGATAAACCGATTAAAAAAATCGAGGCGGGGGAGAAGTTTTCCTTATATATTACAATGGACGGAGAGCTCTATGGTTGGGGCGATTTGAACCATTTGGGCGTCAAGACCATTACCGGAACGCCGATCCGCATCACTCTGTTCGACGAGCCGATCGCCGATATGAACGCGTATGACCGCGGAGTCGCGCTTTTGTCCACATCCGGGAACGTTTATCAATTGGGAGGTGTCGGATGGGCCAACGATGAGGCGCGGGAATTTGTCCATAATCATTACAGACAGATATTAATTAACGATGCGGTGTCCGTATCCATGAGCAATATGAAAGGCTACGTGCTGAAAAAAGACGGAACGTTGTGGAGCTGGGACAATTCGATCGTGGAGGGTCAGACCACCCAAGCTGCACAAATTGCCGGATTCAAGGACATCAAAAAGTTCGATGCGGCGAGTACGAATAACGAGTATATCATTGCGATGGATAAGAACGGCGAACTGTGGGGATACGGGGACAATTCGGCGAGACAGCTTGGTTATAAGGTTCCCTTTACAATGGACAAGCCTACGAACATTACGGATACACCTCTTAGATACAACAAACAAACGGGTTGGACCGCGGCCGGCAAGAAGCTGAATTATACGGCCATTTCTTTGACCATGAACGGCGTGCTGCTGCTGACGGAGAACCATGAGATGCTGAGCTATAACACATACGCACCGCTTGGTGACCTGAATCAAAATGTAAGTTATATCGAAAATACGAGCCGGAATATTTATTGGATCAGCAACGGCAAATTGTATGCATGGGGATCTACAAACGAGTATGGTCAACAAGGAGTCGGAGTCAAAGTAATGTAGCTTGCGCGGCGGCTTCCGATTTGATATACTACTATGGTGCGAGTTTAGACTCGTTCCTTGCTCCCAAGCGTAAGAAACTGGGGGCCATAGTCCACAAGGAGGTGAACCATTATGCGCAAATACGAAGTGATGTACATTATTCGTCCTGACGTTGAACAAGAAGCTGTTCAAGCTACAGTCGACAAATTCCAAGGCATCATCCAAAACGGCGGTGAAATTACCAAACAAGACGTATTGGGCAAACGCCGGCTTGCGTATGAGATTAACAAGGTCCGTGACGGCATTTACGTGCTCGTCAACTTCACGGCTACTCCTGAAGTAGTTGCTGAACTTGAACGGATTCTGAAGATTTCCGACGAGGTTATCCGTTATCTCATTACGAAAGACGTAGCCTAATTTTCCTGTTTTGTAAGAACACATGCCCGAAGGAGGGGATTTGATTGTTGAACCGTGTCATTCTGATCGGACGTCTTACCCGGGATCCGGAGCTGCGCTATACGCCATCCGGTGTGGCGGTGACTCAGTTTACGCTTGCCGTGGACAGACCCTTCACATCGCAAAGCGGAGAACGCGAAGCGGATTTCATCCCGGTCGTTACCTGGAGACAGCTTGCCGAGACTTGCGCCAATTACTTGCGTAAGGGTCGCTTGACGGCTGTGGAAGGACGTATTCAAGTACGGAATTATGAAAATAACGAAGGTAAACGTGTTTACGTCACCGAAGTCATTGCCGATAATGTCCGTTTCTTGGAGTCGAACCGCGAAGGCGGAGCAGGTGGCGGAGGACAGCGTGAGGAGGCTCCTTTCGGAGGCGGCGGCAACAGCGGCCGCAGCAACAATTTCTCGCGCGGCAATCAAAGTGATCCTTTCTCCGATGACGGGAAACCGATCGATATTTCGGATGACGATTTGCCATTTTAGAGAGCGTAACATCTGAGATCAGAAAATGCTTTAAGACCTCAGTAAAATCAAGGGGTTTTAAAGCATTTTAACTGTGTAATGGTAATCTTCATTTACGACCAGCATCCACGGTTTATTAAGATCGCGCGATGTTGAGTAAAGTGTGTAATACGTTATGACCGTCAATGTAGTCTAGTGATGATGACCATCCTTATTTCAAGATGTGGGTGTAGCCCCGTAGTGAGAAGTCGGGTGTGGGTAAGTCGTAAGACTTATCCATACCCAACTTTGAACTAGAGGATAGTCAGAAAAAACTTGGCACGTTAACCAATGTGCAATAATGAAGGGAACGAGAAAATAACAATGGCATTTGCACAAAGAAATGACGAAGAACGTGGTGAAAGAAAGTTTGCTCCACGTAGAGGTGGCAAAGGTAAACGTAGAAAAGTTTGCTACTTTACAGTCAATAAAATTACTCATATTGATTACAAAAATACGGAAGTTCTTAAAAAGTTCATTAGCGAACGTGGGAAGATTCTTCCTCGCCGTGTGACTGGAACAAGCGCAAAATATCAACGTGCATTAACAGTTGCAATTAAACGTGCTAGGGCGGTAGCGTTGCTTCCGTACACAACGGATAATATCTAGGAAAAAGGTGTGTTGGCCTTATGGCAACACACCTTTTTCTATGGTAGCACAAAAGAGTTCATTGAACCCGCGGCGGAAGAGCATTGCATGTGCGAATCGTTCCTTTTGTTTCTTGAGTTTACTCCGGAACTCAACTATGATAATTGACAATTAACTCTATAATAATAGATGATGGATGATATACACACTCAAGATCGGTAAAAGTGGGAAAACATTGGCTAAACATCATATAGGATTGATCTCGGTGGTGATGAATATGGGCAATCTGAAAATTGAAAAAACTCTCAATGAGGCCGGAAAACGAAATGTAGTAGTTGTGGATGAGGACTACAACATTGTCGAGGAAATAACATTGTTTCTTCACTATTTAGAAGAGAAGGGGCACTCTGAGAACACAATCGAAGGTTATAGTAGAGACTTAAAGGAATATTTCACTTGGTTAAACGAAGTGGGGCTTAAATTTTACGAGGTTAGGAAAGCGGATATGTTTTCTTGGCTTGAGTATTTGAAAACGAAAGTCGGAACAACGGACAAAGAGAAATCTGCAAAGACAAAGAATAAGTATATGGCAACAATAGCCTCATTTTATCGATATTATGAAGTGATTGGGGGCTTTGTGACGGAGAACCCATTAACTTATAAAGATGATTCAAAAAACAGACATTTCCTAGTTCAGAAAGTTAGTCGTAAAGATATGGGTTTTAATTTCTTCCGAGTTAAAGAGAAAAAATCAGTTAAGGGTAAGCGTTTGACTCGGGAACAGGTTGAAAAGCTCTATCAAGGACTTGAGATGTTACAGTCAGATGAGAGCTTGAATGCCCGAAATCAGTTATTGTTCAGATTTCTTTATGAAACGGGTTGCCGGATTAGTGAGGCACTAGGTCTTCGTATAGGTGATTATGAGATTCAAACAAAAGTTGGGGTTATAAAGGTAAAAGAGCATGATCCACTATACCATAAAGACCACAACATCAAATCACTAGAAAGGGAAATACCCGTCAGCAGAGATATTGTCTTTGCCATAGAGGATTATATCTTGTATCATCGCCCTGATGATGGAAAACATCTTACGATATTTGTGAATCATGAAACCAGCCCTGGCCAATATATGATCCGCGATACGATAACAAAGCTCTTCAATAAGCTATCTGAACAAGTGGGTATTAAATGCACTTCTCACATGCTTAGGCACACCCATGGAACCGAACTCACCGAATCGGGATTTGATATGCGTTATGTCCAAGATAGGTTAGGTCATAATGATGTTAAGTCTACGAGTAAGTATCAACATTTGTCGCTTGAAGCGAAAACAACGGCATATGAAAGCTTCATGCGTCAGAGAAGGAGCGCGGAGTTGAATTGAGTAGAGCGTATATTTCAACAGTTGATACAAAAACTGATAGATGGGAGGTTCCGTATCAATCGAGTTATGGTGATAAATTATCTTTTGAATTTTCATATTTGCCAAATAAATGGTTCAAGAAAATACATAAGCAAATAACAATTGAATGCATGAGTCTAGGGAAGCCGAGTGTCGAAACACTGTATCGATATAATTATTCATTGAAACGGTTCTTTGAATTCCTGAAAGAATACAACTTGAAAATTATGGATTATGCCGATTTATCGCACCAAATCACTCAAATGTATATTTATTATTTACAACAGATTCAATTAGCAAACTCTACAAGATCGGTTGCTATGTCTGCACTAAAATGGGTAATAGAACATGGGCAGTTTTTTGAGTATGATGGTTTTCCGGAGGGACAGGTTTTTGATGGAGATGAGTACCAAGCACTTAAGCAAGATGATGTTTTAAGGACAAGGTATATACCCGATAATGTAATGGAACAGATTGAAATAGCTTTAAAAAAGGAGAAAAACATCCTCTTGAAGTCTATTGTGGAGATCGGCATCGATTCGGGAATCAGGCTTTCAGAGGTTTTGGACCTAACCGAGGGGTGTATAACTGAAGATTTTACAGGAAAACCCGTATTGTATGTTTTCTCTCCGAAAAATAAGGCTGACAGATATATCCCCGTATCAAATCGAGTCAAACGGGCAGTTCAACTACTTGAACAATACTCAGAAGTGGCCAGGAAAGAACTTGCAACAAACTACATTTGTCTTTACTGGCAAAAACGGAATATACGGTATGCCAGACTGCTCCAAAAAATATTTCGAGATAAACTTTATCGGTTTGTCAAAAAGCATGATATCAGAGATAACGATGGCGAATTATACCCATTAACCTTTCACGCATTTAGGCATACGCTTGGAACGGACATGCTAAACAAGGGTATGAGTATGTTTGAAATTCAAGAATATCTTGGTCATGAATCATTACACTCTACAAGTTTATATGCAAAGGTCAAAGATCCAAAAATTGAAAGCGAATATAAAAAGCTTGGATTTATCGGCTTGATAGTCAAGGAAATCAGTGAGAAGGAAATAGGAGAAGGAAAAAAAATCGACACGGAAACGCTATTGTCTGCTTCATTGCCTGATGGGGCTTGTCAGAAGCCGATAAATAATGAGGGCAAGATATGCTCTAAATTTAATATGTGCGTGATCTGTCCTAAGTTTATCACGACTCCCGAACACTTACCAATTCATAAAGACCATTTGGATCGTCTCAGAGCCAACAGAGAGGCATATATGGCTCAGGAGTACATCGGTACGACGAATCATCTTGAGACTGTTGAATACGCCTTAGAAACGATTATAGGGCGTTTGGAGGCGATGCTGAGTGGTTGAAAGTATAAAGCTTCAATTGTTTGATTACAACCCCCTAATACCCCAATTAGATTTCCGCTGCGGTAATAGTAAATTCTCAGACAATGTATGGGATTTTAACGGATTTATTAATGTAGAGCATTTGTCTGGCAAGAGGCTTATGATTGATTTTGAATTTGTTGTTGATAAGCCCAAAATGCTAGAAGTAATAAAATGGTTTATGCATCATGAGTTAACCACGGGCAAGTTTTCAACTGCCAAACGAAATTTAGACGGTGTTGTTCGATTTTCTAAATTTATAAAAGAATATGCGCCGGAAGTGGAGTCGTTTTCAGAAATTGATCAGAGTTTATTGGAGACGTATTTTACGTATTTGCCTGAAGCGAAAAGCGAGACAAGTGGTCAGTCAATAAGCTCTGTTTCAATCAAGAAAAGTGCATTGGCGTTAAAAGAAATCTTATTAAAGGGAAATATTAAAGGCTGGGATGTTCCAAAAGATGTTCGATTTGTTCAGGGCATGTACAATGAGCTCATTATTAATAACAAAGCGTTAAAGAAGGATGCCAAGCAAGCAGAGCAAGTAAACATTGATAAAATATCGGACGAACAGTTGATCGATCGGATATTGCGTAAAGCAGTAAGTGATTTAGATATGGACGAAAATATACTTGTTGCAGCTAGCGTAGTAGTTGGATTGCAGCTTGGACTTCGCATTAGCGAAATCATTACGATGTATAATGCCTCCATTGAGCCAATTGGCGGAGAAACAAAATTAGTATACAACACCGGTAAACTGCAAGCCGAACCTACGAGGGTGTATAAACCAGCGAATGCCCTTGTCGTACAAGCCATTACGAAAGTTGAAAAATACACGGATCCGTTAAGAAAAGAATCGGGCTTACCGTATTTATTTCTTAATCGAATACGTAATGTCAAAGGATATCCCGTGTGTATAGTTTCCCATGCAAATTGGTCAAAGAATTTTCTAAGACCCTGGCTTCAAAAACACAATCTCCGATATAAAAATGGAGATATTGCTGATTTTTCATCTCATACATTCCGCCACGCTTGCGCTACGTATGCTTTAAAAGGTGGGGCCTCTCTGGAAACTATACGGGAATTGTTAAATCACAAGTCCATTAGAGGTACACAGCACTATACACACCTGCTTCAAGAGGATGTAAGGAACAAGTTCTCGAAAGTATTCAATGAAGGCGCAGTTCTTGTTGGTAAGCAGGCTCTTCAAATAAAAGAAAAGCTTAAAGTAAATAACCCATTCAAAGGAAAGACCATCGAACAAGTTGATAAATTGCGTAAAGCGCATAAGATTCAAATTTTGTCACATGGACTTTGTCTTCACCATCCAATGCGAAATGAACCTTGTGAAGGCGACGGGGTATGTTTAGGATGCCGCAATTTTTTGACTACTCCGGACTTTCTTGAAGTTCATAAAGGCCGGTTGAAAAAAATTCGTAGCGAATTGGCATCTGCACCTGCTGGGGGCCTTTATGAGAACAAGTTAAAGACAATTGAAAAATACCTTGTAGGAATTATTGATGAGTTGGAAACCCAGGTGAATTATTCCGGAATTGATAATCATTCAGATTACAATATCACACCAAGCGAATGGGAGGGAATGGCATGAGTGACCCTTCTAAAGAAAATAAACTCGTTACACTGGAGCGTATCGAACAAGCAATAACAAACCTCCGAAAAGGGAAGAAAAAACTGTCCATATCAGCGATTGCTAAAAAAGCTGGCATTGAGCGAAAGACGATCTATAATCGTCCTGATCTTAAGGAACGCTGTGATCAAGCCATTTTGCTGCAGATGGAAATTGAAAAAGGGGCAGAAAAAATTGCAGCTACTGCAATCGAAACGTCAACCAGACCAAGCGGTAAAAGATTGCTTGAGAATCGGTATGAAAAAGTTAAGCAGGCGCTTCAGAATGAGAAGGAAAAGAACGAGAAACTTCTGGAAATATGCAGAAAACATGTCATAGAGAAAGCACAACTAAAATCTCGTATCGAATATTTAGAAAATAAAATTCAAGAACTAAGGGAGAGACAATTGAAACCATTCCAATAAAGGGTTGTGCTTGACCACCACTATGTGACGAGCCGCACGCTGGGAGTCGCGCACGGCCAATAGAAATAAATAAAGGTTTCGTATACATGCCATATGTAAGCAGCAACTCTTGCCCGTATAGGAACGCAACACCTTACAATCCGGCGAGCTTTTGCAGCCGTTGGGCAATCTGCATAAAATCCTCATTCGAGATGCCAGGAGCAAATTCTTCCGGCACTTCTTCAAGATCGGGCACTTCCCCTCCTTGGGGAACTCCTCTGACGACTTCCAATCGCTCTCCGTCGGAAGGGTGGGATCCTTTCCAGATTTGAGCGATATCTTCATAGTCTGAATCGCTAAACGTATATAACTTTCGATGAATTCCCTGTTCTTCGTATTTGCGGGTCGCATCAAATGCCCGATTCTCTAGATTGGGAATAGGGAGCATTTTTTTGACGTCGACTCCGGTCATGATTTCGAGCGCCTTCGCGTAAGCAAGCACATGAACTCCCCCGCGGACCAGCAAGTAACCCGTCATTTCGCGGGCGACAGGATGATCTGTCATCTCGTACACGCGCATCTTATGGGTGCGGGCGCCGCATTCGAGAAAAAAGTTATGAAGCAGATCGAGTACCAAATTGCCACTGTTAAAGACATAATCACCGTTCCATGCTTTGCCCATCGAATCGCCGGGCAACGAGGTTTGAGCCGTTGCAATAAAATGGTAGGTATTGCGTTTGTCAAGCCCGTTGCGCAGAGGGGCCGCATCCGGATCTGCCGGAAATGTGGAACCGGACAGGCATAAATTAATGGAATTCATCACCAATTCCACATGGCCAACCTCCTCCGCCGTAATGCTGGCCACAAGTTCATAAAAGGGCTTCAGCTTTTTTTTGCTGCGAAAATTCGAAGATTGGACCAAATAATTATTCAACGTAGACATCTCCCCGAAACGGCCGCCTAATAGTTCCTGCACAGCCGCCGCGGCGTTGGCGTCCGGATGTTTGGGAACAGGCAATGCAATGGGCAATCGATTGATGCGCTTGAACATGGCGGACATCATCCCCTTATCAGATTAATAGTTCTTATTATCTTTATGACAGGGAACGTTTGTCTCATGCCGCGCCGGAGCGCTAAGAGGGCATAACCCAAATCATTTGCTGCGTGCGCAGAAAAAATGAGGAATTGTCTGTTTGCAGCAAGACATGATCCGGTTTCACGTCGGTTATCGTACCCCGAACAGGGCCCCGAAACGTTTCAATAAC
>NZ_JAZHPZ010000026.1:0-32589 GCF_036553665.1 Paenibacillus haidiansis
AGTATCGTCCTATTGCTCATAGCTAAAAGGAGAATTGACGATCACTACCCGCTCCAAATCGCTTATCGTATAACGTTCTGCTGTTAAAGTCAACTACGAACACGTCGAGAGCTTCTTCGGACAATGTATTTACCGTTCGCGTAGGGCTTTGATCGTTGTCTTTAAATGCTGCCGAACATAAGCAACTTACATACAAAACACCGTTAATTGTTATCGATGCGTCATAGTGTATATGACCGCTTATGACTGCGATCACATCACCAGGAGTGGAAAATGTTTTGTTGATATTGTACACGTAATCCGTAATTGTTCCGCTACCTTGATAACTCGAACCATTTTTATAAGCCTCGATTAGCCCCTTGATGGCCTCGCCGTTAATTTGATCAACGCTCCCAAAAATACCGTTGATCGGATGGTGCATAAAAATAATAACCCTCCATCCCGCGGGAGTCGCTAATGCCTCGTTTGCAAACCAACTTATTTGATCCTGACGGAATGCTGACTTGTTTTGAGATACATATTTGTTCGTACCATCTGGATTGGCGATATACGGATTATCTGATGAATTAAGAATGATCACCCTCGCTTTATGTCTTGCAATATCATAGTAATAATACCCTAGTGATCGATTGCTACCATCTTGCTCTATGTCATATTTTTCTGTCGGTTTTACAATACGCGCATACATCTCGTTAGGATTAATAACATCCGACAATAAGTTGCCGTGCTCGCTTGCATACCAGCTTCCATCGTCGTGGTTACCTTTGCAGACAAAAGACGGGCAACTATCGTCAAAAAATAAGCGCATAGCGTTCGTGATATCTGCGGCATTTCCTGCTTTTGCTTGGTCGCCGTCAACGATATCTCCACCATGCACTTTAAAATCAAACGATATATATTTTTGCAGATCACTGATGTTTTTTAAGTGCTGTAAAGATGCTTGTTTTTGAGTGAGACGATTAGTTGCATATGTGGCATAGTGCGTATCTGTGATATAACCAAACGTCAGAGTGTCCGGTGTTTGCAATTCTTTAACTCCCTCGGAAAACGATAAGAAGGAGTTGCTGAAGTGATCAGGTGCAACCAATAGTTTGCGCAACTGAGTTGCATCGGCAATTTCGGTGAATTGCCCGTATGTTCCATCAGTGAAGATGTTTCGCCACGCGATACAAGGGTTTGCAGCACTGCTAACCATGATAATCTGTACAAACCCCGACGAATGATCATAAGCCGGGATAATAACCCAAATACCTCTATTTTGCAATCGGGGCGGTAATGTGCTCGCATCAGTCATTGCGTTGTTTTCAGCTGTTGTAAGATACCAAAATCCTACCTTATTTAGTTGCAAGAACGATGTTGGTACAGGATTCAACGACGATATCCGTCTGCCTTTTCCGTCATTTTGAGTAAGGATCGTCTGATAATTAGTTTGGGCTTCCGTTTTGGTTAGTCTCAATGCCATATCTGATTGGAGCTGTACAACGATGTCGTCATTCGTTATTGTTCCTGTTGTTCCTCCTACCTCGACCCAACCTCTAAAATTGCTGCCGTCTGCGCCATGTACTACCCCGCGAAACTGCCGGTTGTCGTATCCAAATATAAAGTCGATCGTTTTTCGCCCGAAAACGCCTGGCCTTACGTGAATTTGAACATTGACAGTCTGTCCATCCCCAACAGCCGGCGGCAAGTTAGCTGTCTGACCACCTGTAACATTAAAGTTGTGGTACCCAGGAGGTAATTCCAAAATATCTCCAGTGTAGGTTCCACCTGATGTCGCTGTTGATCCGTTAGTAGGGTGTGCTGTACCGTCGTCCTGAGTAAGTTTATAGCGCTGTGTTAATGCTATAGCCGATGTGTTGGCGGATATCTGAGTGTTTGCGTCATCAATTTCATTCTGTAAATCAGATATTGCGGAGGTGATTTGTTGGTCTATCTCTTGCTCCAAATCCGCCAACTGCGCAGTAACGTCGGCGATCGCATCCACATTATCCTCGATCGCCTGGAAGCTCTCCGGCGGCATTAAGCCGCTTGTGGTCGGAGTGGCATAAGGGATGGGATCACTGCCGCCGGTGAGGTGCGTCGCGGCGTGCGGTCCAGGTGCGGACTCCCCTGTAACAGTCAGGTGGATGGACTTGTCATTCGGGTTCTGCGTGACATCGATCCCGACGTCCCCGACGATCGTAAACTCGTCGGTTGGCGATTCGGCGTCCATCCCGTTGACCCGGCCGAACGCGTTTTGGTTGATCTCAGCGCCGGCCTCAATGCCGTTAAGCTTATCGTGATCGGCCTGCGTAACGTGCATGGCCTGATTGGCAATGTGCGCGTTGACCGTTGCAGCCTTAGCGTCGACGTCTGCTTGCACATTATCAAACGCCGTATTGATGTTTTGCCAGTCCTCACTTATTTTCTTGCTTCCGGTTATTCCCCCGTACCGATTCGCCATTCGTATCAGCTCCTTTCAACTCCTCCAGTTTTTGCAGGCGTTTTTCTACCGCCTCCTTAACGCCTTGCAGGATCGCTTCCTCGTGTATCCGGTTGTGGGCGATAAGGGCCTCAATCACCGCGCACGCCTCCGGGATCGGCCGTGATGGGTCAAGGTCTGCGGCGATGTAGGTTTGCATTTTAGCCAAGGTCGGCACCTTCTTTCGTAAAAATAAAGGAAAAACCTCCCATGCTGTCGAAAGTTAGGATGGCAGGCCTACTATCGATAGAAGGGAGGTTTTAAAATGGATGAATTTTCGATAGAAATCAACGAGCTAAAGAGACTGTCGGTTCATGAATTGGATCATGTGCTGCGGCTTAGTAATGGTGCAATTAAAGAATTTGATATTAAATCAAAGTTTAGTGTGTTAATTATAACCAACTTTGGCCATATCGAAGCTGAAATTTATGATACTGATAGCAGAGACGATGTAGGTCTTACCATGCTGTCTACCGCATTCTCACGGATCGATGACGCGAGTCCTCCAGTAATATTTTTGAAGAATGCAAAAATTACCCCGTTTGGACAATCTAGTCCAGGACATATTATCGAGCAGATGGCACTCTTTACCGATCAGATCGTCGGACTTAGCTTTAAATAATTGCTAAGTGCAAGTTTCTTCTCTTCGCTTAAAGCAATTATCACCGGTTCACTCTTTAGCCGTTCCTCGTGAGCGGCTAACTCTTCCCTAACAATCTTTCGTAGGAACTCTTCAAATGAGATTCCCTCAGAAACAACACTCGCTGTTATGCTTCCTGCGTTAATGCTTTTCTCCATTCATCCCTCACCCTTTCTAGGCATAATAAAAAGCCCCGCCTAATGACGGGACCTTGATAAAAATTATTTTATTGAAACCTTCCTCTTTCGATTGCCTTTATTAGTTCTTTATTTCTTTTGTCTGCCTTGTAACTATTCACAATCAAAATAGCGTGAATTACTCCCGGAAAATATCCAATTATTGTGAGAATAATGTTTAATATGAATGAACCCGGCTTTTTACAAAACAACACTGCAATTGGAGGAAGAAAACAAAGGAAATAAAGCATGTAACACACTCCCTGCTTCTTATTTCGATTATCAACTCAATGATACCATATATTAGGAAGTGTAAGCCCCGTTAATTCTCTAACGCTTGGATTGCTTCTTGTACAAGTTTCAATTCTCCTTCATACTTCGCTATGCGCTCCTTCTCGTAATCAACTTTCTTTTCAAGTTCTTCAATATTTGCGTGAGCATCAGGGGAAGCTAACTTTTTCTGAGCTTCTTCTAAAGCCGTTTTACTTGGAGCAATAATTTTATCTTCAAGTATCCAACGTTTGGTTTCAAGCTTTTCAGCATCCATTTCTAAGTATGGGTTGATCGTTAAATTTTCATCGGTCAAGGTTATTTCATCTTCAATTTTAGTCGTTTCTGCGGCTTCTTGTGTAATAGGAGTTTCTGACATTGCTTCTGGCACTTCCTGAGTTAGTACATCGACTACCTTTTGTTTGGTATCCACCGTAATTGTCGCCCCCATTTTTTCGGCGTATGCACGCACCGGAGCATAAGTCTTATTATCTGTAACAACCGCCTTATCCTCTAAGGCCTCACCATTAACTTTTACTGTGTACTCCGCTGTAATAGTTTTACCAACCAATGATGCTATTTGATCGGCAAATGTTTGACCGAATGGTAAAGAGATAGCCATCCCGATGATTATTCCGCCAAAAACATACGCAAACTTTTTCATAAATTTTACCTCCTTATATGCGATCGTATTGATTATAATACGTTTTTCGCAATTTAAGGTAGCACTTTTTAGGTCAAAGCAATAATTGCATTCCAAAGGTCGTCTATTTCCCGCTCAATGTCTGAATACTTGCCAATGCCAACATTGTCATCAAATTCTGTATCGCCTTGAATCAAAACACTGCCAAACCCATGAAGGAATAATTCATCATCAGCAATAATGTGAAGTGCGTTGGAAACGGAATAAATTTGTCCTTCATACGAACCACTTGGCCCGTTAAACTGAAAACCACTCATTCCGGCTTCAGCGTTAATTCCAAGAATCACTCTCCTTCTGTTAGAAGAATCATAGGAGACAAACCCATCCTCATCGAGTTCGATTCTACTTCCCGTGTAATTAGTTCTGATTAAAGACCCCGTAATTGTCCCGCCTTCAATTTCCGCGCTCTCGATGTATGAGCTATAAATATCACTACTACGAACCGTGCCAGCCTGTAACGTTCCAGTAAACGTCCCGTCTACCCCTTGCAAAGTCCCCGTGAATGTTCCGCCTACCGCTTGGAGGTCGCCCGTGAATACGCCGTCCACGCCTTGGAGGGTCCCGGTAAATATGCCGTCTACAGCTTCAAGCGTGCCCCCAAATTTAAGCGTCCTAGCCTGTGCGTCCAGATATAAAACTGATTCGCCATCGACCTTCCAATCCATCACGTCGGAGTTGAGCTGCAGCCGACTTAAATGATCCTCCCGCTCGACCACAAACCCCTCGGTTCGGCTGTGGGTTATACCGTAATAAGGCTTTCCATACCTGACAGCGTTCTGATTGAGCCGGTTCACCTGCTGCGACAGGCTGCCTTCCAGCGCGAATTCGCTTTGCTGATCGGATATGCTCGGAGCTTCGAGTGTCAGTTTTAGGCCCCCCTTAAAACTGAGCACCTGATGCAGCAGAATCGACTGGTACGCTACGATTCCATCCCAGGGGATTGTTGTCTCCTCCCAGGTCGTGATCGTCTCAAGCCAGCTGCCTCCCTCTCGCTGCGCAAAACCTATGACATCGCCGTGCTCTAGGTGCGGAAAGCCCCGGGCATCCATGGACAGTGGCAGGTACGAGAATCCATTAAGCTGCGCCTGCAGGTTGTTTACCATAGCCTGACTCATAAACGGATTCTCAACGTTAAGTGTATGATTATCGTCTCCGTTGCCGGCCTCATAAGTGAGCTGGTCCTCAGTGTTATAAGTGACGACGACGCGGCTATATACCTTAATCGGGTTGGTCTGCTTGGCGCGGATATAATCCGATGTGGTCAGATCAAATACGGCCGGGGCCGCCGCTACGAAACGTTTAAACTTAACGACCCCGGCTTTGCTGACGAACACCGACGCCCCGTTAGCCCCGGCGATATACCCGAGCACCTGCCGGCAGGTGTACCCGGCTGGGCCTGCTTGAATCGTGTAGCCCGGGTTGATGGCGACACTGCTGTCATACGTAAAGCCGAGACGGCTACATATTTCGTCCCATACGGCCTGCATGGTCGCCGGGTAGGAGAGCTGAGAGATATAAGCCACGTCCGCGGTGACCAGCTTGTCATAACAGACGAAAGTCCAAATGTTATTGACCTTCTCCCGAGAGTCCACGAAGAACTCCCCGAGCGGCAGCCATTCCGTGCTTCCGCCATCCCACGGGACGTTCATCTCCTGCCAAGGGTAGGCGGCTTGATCCCAAGTAAGGCCCTCCGTGGAGAGGGCCAGATAAGGGATAATTTTTGCATTGGATGGTATTTCACTTTTCAATCTTAGCTTGATTATGAGCTTTGAGGGAATGGCCGTCCCAATCTCGAAGCCGTCCGAGAGCGTCAGGCTGTTCTCAATGCTGAAATCCACGATTTGAGCATTCGTATATTCAACTCCGTTGACAATCGCCTTGATCAAAAACTCGCGGTCATGTCGTTTTAAATAATCGCTGTAAAGCGCTGATATTGGATACATGGCATCACTTCTCCGTCAGGGTCACTTTGAGACCTGACCACATTATTTCCGAGTCTTGGGCAACGGCGAACGGCGCCGGACGATTCCCCACATAAAAAGTCTTGGTCACAAAATTACCAGCCATGGGATCCGGATAGGTCAAATCAAAAAAGACCGAATCCATAGCTTGTAATATGCCGGAGATTTGCGACCACTTGAGAACACCCCAGGACATTTCAATTTGCCTTTTCACGGCGATCCGATCCCTGTTGAGCGTCCCGTCCGCCGTCCGGACGGACGATTCGCTGTCGTCCAGATCTAATGTCGTAACGGTAAATTGAGACGGGTAGGCGGCGATCTCCTGCCCGTTAATTTTCAATTGCATTTAACCACCACCTACACGTTTAATAATGTTCGCCCGGCCTGGCGCTGTGCGCTGTTAATGGCCTTGATGGCTGCTTTGCCAAATTCAGTTTCGCCGATCTGAAGCACGGCCCGATTGTCCTGATTCCGGATTGCATCCAGAATGAGCATGAGCACTTCGACGACGGCCTGATTGCTCCCGCCAAGCATTTCTTGTAGCTTGGACAACGGCGAAATGACTTCCGGATCCGCCGCGGCTCCTCGGTTATCGCCGACCATAGCCAGCGTTGGGCCGTAGGCCAGGCCACCTTTTGCTAGTTTCGGGATTGTCGGAATGTTGAAGCCAAACGTTTCGCCGGCTCCGGTTAAATCCTGCACCCAATCCGGGATATCGATCTTCACTTTATTGAGCTGCCGAATCATGAAGTTTAAGGCATCAATGATCAGATTAATTGCCCCCTTGAAGATACCAACAACGGCGTCAAAAATCCCGGAAAACACGGTTTTGATACCCTCCCACGCCTTTTCCCAGTCCCCAGTAAAGACACCGACAATAAAATCAATGATGCCGCCTAAAGCCTTGATGATACCTTTGGCTACATCTACTATCACGGCTAAAGCCGTACCGATGACATCACCGATCAGTGAAAAGATGTTCGAGAATGTCGGCCCCAGTTTATCAACCAAGTAGCTTATGAGAGGTAAGATAAATTTGTTGTAAATTTCAAGCGCTCCGTCGATTAGCTTTCCAATAAAGACTCCAATCTCATCGACCAGCCCTTTTAAATGCTCGTCCCATAACCACGTGAGCATTTCAAGCATGTTGCTGACGAATGGCTCCAGAAAGCCGTCCCACAAGCTTGACCAAAGATCTTTAATACCATCGAGAGCCTTTTTAACTCCATCAACGATTTTGCCACCCCATTCATCCCACCAACCGAAAATAATGTCCAGTGTATCCTGGATTATGTGAGAGATGAGCTGCATGGCCGGGTCTACGGCATCCTGCCAGATATCGTCAAAAACTTGTTTGATTAAATCGAACAAGCTCCGGAAAATGTCTTGAGCCCCCATCAGAAACTCCGTCAATCGCGGCAAGCCCTCTGTTACAAACTTCTCCAGTATCGGGAAGGCTGCGTCCCAGATGCTTTCGACAACCATGAGCACGCTATCTCCAAGACCGGCCAGGACATGCCCGGCCAGTTCGATGCCTTGCTGCCAGAGTGGGACAAGCCCGGTCATAACCCAGTTAGCAAGCGGCGCTCCGAGTGTCTGGATGTCGGAGAACATGGATCTAAACTGTTCCTTCCAACCTGCAAGAACCGGCATCAACTCGTTAAGCGCGGTTTGGATCGATGGGCCGAATGTTTCTTTCAAAGTCTGCCATACACCGCTTGCAATATCCTTTATTCCGGCAAGAGACTGTTTAAAGGAATCCAGCTTCCCGGTGTCGAGCCCCAAGTCAAGTTCTCCCGTGGTAAGCGATCCAAGATCAACGGCACCGACACCGACATTGCCAAGGCCTGAGCCCGCCGCGTCGGCCGTGTCGCTCATCGCTGCTGCCGTAGCCTGGGAAAGCGTGTTGAGCTGGTCGAATCCCGCGAGGCTACCTTTCACATCCTTGCCGGCTTTCTTTACCTTCTTGCCTGCGTCCTGTGTAGCTGCGCCCATATCGCCCATTGCATCAGATGTTTGAGACGTCGCAGCAGCGGCCGCCCCGGTCGCATTGGAAACTTCATTCGCATTACCGAAGATCAGCTCCGTAAATGCCTTGAAATACTCCGCTGCGATCTGCAGCTTGCGAACAATCAGATTCAACCCCTTGACGATCGGCGTCAGGATATTAATAAATCCGGCTCCCATTGTGCCCTGGAATATCTTCCATTGCTCCGTTAGGATCCGGGTTTGGTTCGCCCAGCTATCTGATGTTCGCGCAAAGTCGCCCTGCGCGTCTTTTGTAACGCTTAACAGGTAATTGTACCTGAGCAATGTCTGTTCCGCCTGAGTCATGCTCATCCAGGACTTTGTGATGCCCTGTGACAAGGCAAAAGCCTCCATATTGGCGACCGACATGTTAATGCCGAGCTGCTTCAGAGGCTCAATCTCCCCGGTCAGTCCGGAGAACACTTTGTAAAAGGCTTCATCACCCGCCAGGTTATAAAACGACGACATGTCTGCCGCGAGCTGCGTCAGATTCAGCGACATGTTCTTCATCGCTTCCCCGGTCAACCCGGAGCTTTTCAGCATTGCCCCCATAGTGGAAGAGTACCGCTTCGCGGACAGCTCAGAAAGCCCGAATGACTCAATCAGGTTTTGCGACCAAGCGTTGACCTCGGCAGACATGCTGCCAAATGTGACGTCGACGACGTTCTGGACTTCCTGGAGATCGGATGCAAGGTTAATGGCTTCTTTACTAAAGTTGACCACCACACCTACAGCAAAGGCACCGGCGATGATACCGCCGAGCTTCTTAAAAGCTCCGCCCACCATTCCCGATGCCTTTCCAGCAATCCCATTAAGTTGTTGATTAAAGGCCCCGTAATTCAGGCCGAGGTCAAGGTCAATCTGGCCGACGCTATTGGACATTTCCACCACCTCCAAACATCCGGGCCAGAGCAGCCTCTAGGCTCTTCATTTCCTGTTCGAGCTTGGCCGGATCGGCCAGTTTCCGCTCGGCCCGGCGGAGACGCCATTCGTTGTAAATTCGCTTCTGATCCGCATTG
Source organism: Paenibacillus haidiansis (assembly GCF_036553665.1). Taxonomy (NCBI): domain Bacteria; kingdom Bacillati; phylum Bacillota; class Bacilli; order Caryophanales; family Paenibacillaceae; genus Paenibacillus; species Paenibacillus haidiansis. The sequence goes on from NZ_JAZHPZ010000026.1 coordinate 9,259, forward strand.
AAATTCTTACGGACCTTCGGATCCTGCTCGCTTCGGATTGCTACGATACTACCGAGAGGCGTGTCTGGCATCAGCCCTGCGACCAGAGTACAAAATTCGCTCCAAGGCATGTCTGCCTGTTGCCGGATTCGAATGCCGTACTGCTTCGCTAGACTGGCCTCGATTAAGGGCCAGTCCTCGCGGAGATCGTACCAGTTATTCGGTTGCGTCTGCTGACCGTTGAAATCGGGCCTCTGCTTCCTCATAGGAAAGCCCTGCTTGAGCAGCAAGGACCGCTGTCGCAAGCACTCTTAGATTTGACAAGCTAAAAGTACCTACACCAATTTCCTTGTATGCGTTCTTACCGAGCGCCGCTTCTAATGCTGTAATCATACCGCGCGCTCCTTGACTGGCTGCCTCTTCGAAAGCAATAACGGCATCTACGCCGTCATTAACTGGGTAGGATTTCTCCCCAATTTGAATACATGGCTTCTCGCTGCTAAGCAGTTCCGTAATATTGATAAGCTTTGACATTGATTTATTCCCCTCCCGTCGTAGCAGCCGTGTATGTCGGCTTACCATCGCTTAAAAGTTCGAATTCCAATCCGTCGATGTTCGTCGAGTCGCCACCGGCTGGCTGCGTTAAGTTGATCACACAATCCATGGTCAGTTTGGCACCGCTTGGCATCGTCCATTCGAACTTTGTTTCGACATCTTGCCCGGTACCGATCAGTAGACCGGCGATATAGTCATTACCGGGGTCGCCGTAATGCCGTTTACCGGAGAAGCTGAACGTTAATCCCTTGCCGGTTACTGCCCGGCGTACCCATCCAGCCTGATCCATCGGTGTCCATTCTTCGGTATTCCCGTCAATTGACGGGCTGAAGGTCTCCAAGTCCTTGACCGTAACCATGTCCGACGCTGCTGAAGACCGGCCACTAATACCGATCTTAAAAATATTGTTGTGTACAGGAAATACACCTTCTGCCATTCCTATCCCCTACCTTTCGTAATAGATCGTCGTCTCGATCACGTATTCGTAAAATCCTTCATCGTCCGTTTCGACGCTAACCGGGTCAGCGGTTCGCATTTGGAAAAGGATGACCCGCTTCCCGCCAATCTCAGCAGATTGGCCAAACAAGGCCGCATAAACCTCCTGAGCCTTTAGCTCTGCCGTAGCTGCGTTTTTGCCCCAATGGATCAGTATTGAGACGGTTTTGCTGGCATAACTCGTGTTCTCCAAGCCACCGATCGCAATGTTCGGCGCACTAGCCGCCAGGCCGTAAACGCCGATACATTGCTCCTTACTACCGTCGATCTTGCCTATATACCATTGCGGGCAACTGACCTGCGTTTTAAGCCAGTCACGAATTTCAGCTAGCGTCATCATTGGATCGTCCCCCTATTCAGCCGGCGGTACAGCTCTTGGAAGGTCCTCTTTGCAAATTCCTTCTTGCTCCCGGTGATCCAGTCGTCCAACCATCGCCCGCGGGCGTTCGCGTTCTTGTCTTGGCGGAAATCATATTCCGGATGCCAATAAAGACGCCGGGCATATGGCGTATCATAGACGAGCTTAACCCGACCTTTGCGGGCCAGTGTGTCGTCGACGTGGCCGCTTCGCTCGAGCTCTCCGGACTGTTTTGGTACGACGGCAGCCGTCATAACCTCGGTCTTTACAGCCTCGGCAGTTAGGACAACAGCCTTAATTTGGGTTTCGGACAAGTTCTTGAGCTTGGGGCGGTTCATTGTCACTTTCGCCTTAACCATTTAGCTCAGCTCCAGTTCGGTACTGAATATGCTTCCGTCCGGATTGTGCGGCCGCGCCGAACGAAAAATGGATCGTTTAATTTTCCCGAACTTCACATACCCCTGGATGAGCTTATCGGGAAGGATGTCGCCCTCGACGATTACTCTGCCCGAGAGCTGTACCAACCGGCGCTCCGCATCCATGACCTGTCGTGACTTTTCGTCATAGCAACAAAGCCCGTCAAAGATTAACTCCTCGACAGGCTCACCGTCCTCATTGATTTCGGTTTGGTAGACTTTGACCGGGGTGTTCAGGATCCATTTAGGAAACGGAAGCTTACCACGCATCAGCATAACCTCCGATCGGAGAGCCCCGTGGCCCGCAGTAAACCCGTTACTCCTTCGGTTGTCTGGATCCCACCTGCACCTTCGACCGCCTTAAACGACAGTGAAACACTGCCGGCAGTGTAGCCGGCAAGCGGAAAGGACAAGTAGTCTCCATACTGAAAGGAAAAATCCGCCTGCTGACAAACGGCTTTAATCACGTTGGAACGCTGAAAAGGCGAGAGGTTATTTAACCCCCTCGCCACGATCCGGTTATATGTTAGCTGGTCAATCTGGTCACTAGCCCGTTCTAGCGCCTTGTCGAGCTCGTCCGCTGGGATCGAGCCGTCACCGTACCGCTCATAGTCTTCTGCGGTTGCGTAGGCCATGTGATCACCGCCTATTCTTCTACGACTTTCGGTTCACCTACAGCTTGGTTCTGGAAGTCTTGAATAGTCTTCAAGATATCCTCTTTCTTACTCGCTTCGCCGAGGTCAATTTTTTTTAACGCAGCATACTCCTTGAGCTGAGGAACAGTCATTTTTTCAATTGGAATATTATCCTGCTCAGGCTCTGGTCGGCCAACCTCATAGCCTTTAGACTCAAACCATTTAAGTAGGTTAGGATTGTCCGTCTCCCCTACACCGTTTGCAAACGGTACTCCTGCAGAAATCCCAGAATATTGTTTATTCGGCGCAATTACTTTAGCCATATATTTCCCTCCAATCTTAGCCAGATTGTTTATTAAGAAACTTTAATTTTCCTCATAACTCCGGCCGCTTTGGTCGCCTTAAGAGCAACAGCTGCAACCATTTCGACCTCGCCCTTTTTCACAGCACCGGCCGTATTGAAATCAGGCAACCAGGACTTCACAGGAGGATGACCGGCCATTGAAACCCCGTGGAAGCCATCCAGACCAAATCGGACAGCGTACAAAGAGGTTAGCCCAGCATCTTCACCTGTACCTATTGGCACAACCGGATCATTTGTACCAGCCTTTGCCCCAAGGTCAACCAGAGGGATCCCATTATAGGCTTCCACCTGCTCACCAAAGCCATTGAGTGTAGAAGTATAGGCACCGGACCGGCGAGCTGCTGCGCGAATTCTTGCAATCAGCTTCAAGTTCCCCATAATCGCAGATGGACGTCCATCGAGCCCCATCAGGAACTCGTCCAGTTGGTCCAAAAACGCCTTATAATTCGTATCCACAGCAGCCGAGTCGGAAAGATCAATTACGGTGCTCGGATTATACTCAGTGGTGGAACCAGTCAGAGCTTTCTCCAAACCATCGAATGCTTCAGCACTCACTGCAGAATCACCGTTAATTACCGTATCATTGAACAGTGCCTGCGCTGCTTTAATCTTCTGCGTCATCTGCAGTGTAGTCTCAGATACGATGCCGCCCATACCGGCAATGATCCGGTCCAGTTCAAACGCTCCACCGAAGACTTTCAGATCCACGTTATAGCGCTGTTTTGTTACTTCCTGCGGACTATATTCCGTATTGATCGCCCGGAACTGTGCCGTAGGTTGTGTAATCAGACGGGTATAGCCGTAGGTAAGAGTAGCACCGCCGCCTGTAGGCGATACCGCATCATCAAAAGTCAGGTTTGCCAAAAGAAAATTATTCTTCTGAAACTCATCGATTACGCCCATTTGTAAGGCGTCTTGTACATTTTTCTTAGCTTCGGCCAGTGTTACTGCCATAGTTAATCATCTCCAATCTTATTTTTGAAAGTGTGCGGCAATCGCTTCATCAAGGGAAAGCTGCCCGCCGCCTGCATTGCCCCCACCGCCTCCTCCGACGCGGAATCCTGGTTGCTGCTGTTGCTGACCATCCTCGGTTTTGAAGAGGAACGCTTTGGACTCCTGCAGCGTCTTCAGCTGCTCGTCCAGGCCGACGACCTTGTCCCCGTCGATCACCAGCTTGCCTTTGTCTAAAAGGCCGGCGACAAGCGCCTCGTCATGGACCTTGCCATTCAGTGCCGACTTGATCGCACTGGTTAACGTGAGATCCTTCAGCTCGGACTCGTACTTTTCCTTGGCTGTCTTGTTTTCATTCTGCAGGGTCTCAATTTGGCGCTTCAGGTCTTCTGACAATCCGGCTGTTTTACCCAGTTCCTCGATCTGCTTATCCCGGTCAGCGGCGTCTTTCTCGGCCTTTTTCCGGGCTTCGGCCGCCTCGTTGTACTGCGATTTCGGTACAAAGTGCATTGGCAGCTCCTTACGAACCTCGGCATCGATCTTTTCGACCTCGGTCTCGGCCACGCCCAACTTTTTCAAAAGCTCTTTCAACCAATCCATTTATCATCAGCCTCCATTGATTTTTATAGCTGCTCTCCAGCTAAGGGAGCGGGCCGTTATGCTCCGGCCAGAGCACGCCCAGTTTTGCGCCTTATGACAGGGCAAAATAAAAGCACCCTCGCAAGAGAGTGCCTTAAACCGGTATCTTGATTTGCTCGCGGCTTCGATCACGCCGCAGTTGCGGGTTGGCTTCCATGTGCTCGCGGAGCCGGGCCTGCCATTCTGAAACCTTTGCGGCTGCAGCGGCTTCGTTCGCCGGATCGATGCTGCCGGCTTCCCTGCGCTTGTACTGCCGGATCGATCGCTCCATATATCGCTGTTTTTGCTCGGCTTGATAAAGCTCCTCGGCCTTCTCCTCGTTGACCTGGCCGGGCAGCGAGCTGACGCCCGGAAAGTACGTACTCTTATTATGCCGGCAATTTTGATGGAAAAGCCCATTTGACATAGCCGTGCTTAGCAGTGGATACGGACCGTCCCCGGCTTTACCGCCACTGTATACGTCATCAATATAGACGCGCCCCTGCCAAGGCAGGCATAGGTCGGAGCAATTATTATGGGAACTGATCACGACGGTGTGGATTCCCCACTCAGCCCGGCGCGCCCCCTCGCCGTAAAACACAGCTCGTTGGGACGATGTCCGTAGGGCCATCTCCGCATAGGATGCGATATTCATCCGGCGACCGTCTTTATATTCAATACAGTTGAAACCTTTGTCCAGGAAATCCCGGGTAGCCATGTCAATCGCCTGGTTGAGCGATACGGCCCCAGTGTTCAGATAGATTTCCGACTTCAAAACAGTTTGCCGATAAACGTCGTCAGCTTGCCGAAGCATGGCATCGCGGCCATTTCGCAGATCGTTCTGGATCGCATTAATCAAGGCATTGATCCGGCGTTCGTTAATCCGGAAAAAACTGTCGTCGCTCACATCCGTAATCGGCTTTGTCACGCGCCCGGAGATCAGCCAGTTTTGTGCCCTACGGAGCAGCCGATCGATCAAACTATCGACACCGCGGGCGCCGGAAAAATACGACTTCATGATCAGCTCTCCAGTCTCAGAATCGATTACCTTGCCGTAATCCTGCAGTAGCTTTCGGTTCTCACGTCGGTAACGGCTGAGAGCCAGGAGCTTACGCTTCTGCCATTGTTCCCACTCAAAACCTTCTCGTTCCTCCTCCGCTTCATGGCGGGTTAAATTTCGCTTCATCGACGTGATTAGGTCAAGCTCCATCTGCTCGAATATCTGAGCAATGTCATAAGGCTTCAAACGGCATCACTCCTAAATGGCATCATTGCTTTCCAGGATACTGCGTGCCTGCGTATCAGACATGCCGAACGACGAAGTGATCAGTGCAATGGCAGCAGAGCTTGAAATCTCTCCGGCCTTTACCGATCTAACTACCGTCAACAGGCTGGCTACCTGCGCCCCGTTCAGTCCGGTAGAACGGGCGCCCTCAACCGCCTCCGGGTCTGCATTCGGATCGGCGTCTTGATTGACTGCAGGCGGCTCTGCTTCAAGAAGCCCCTGCTCCGCTTTCAGACGCAGCACCTCAGCGGCCTTATCCTCGTCGGTCCAGGTATCGCCGTACAATTCATCGACGGCCACCTCGACAGACATGATGCCGTAGGTACGAGCCTTGCCGACCGTCTCAACCACACTGTCAAAGCTCGGGCTGGCGTACTCTCCGAAGCTCACGCTTACCTCGTATTCACTTGGCGTCCGCCTCATCATCGTGTCGTATACTTTCAGCACCGTACTGACCAAAGCCGGGATGACCTCGTTCAACCGCTCGATGATCTTGCCACGAGTGTACAGCGTTGCCTTTTCCTTTTCGCGCTGCGCCTCTGCATTGTCCGTCTTTTTCAGATCGATGCCCAGCGTGGCAGGTGACATGATGCCCTGCAGACACATATCCAAAGCGTTAGCGTAAGACTCCACAAACGCCTGATACATGATCTGCGGCTGCACCGTATCGATCTGACCCTTTGAATCCTCGGCTAATACCGTATTTAGCTTGATAAACTGGTTATCAAACGGATTCGGCCGCATCGGTACGCCAGTTTTCGGATCCTTCGGAATCAGATCGTCGGGGATGTACTTCTGAACCCGGCCCGCACGGATCGCATCGATCCATTGGCTGATAACCTCGTCCAAGGCGTCAAAGCTGTCCGCCTTGGTCTCGTAGATCGATTTACCGCGCCCTGGCCACTTCTTGGATTTGAAGAACATGAGCGGCAGCGCCATCATAAAATCGCCGGTGAACGTGATTTCCGGCACCAGCTTTACCGTCTCCGGCACCGTTGCGAGCGGAACCTCCCGACCGTCGGAATTCAACAACCGGCATCGAACATAACCGTAGCCGAATGTCTCCTCCAGCCGATAGTCCCGATCCTTGACCCGGTAATCCGAGTAAAAGACAATCTCCTTTAACCGTCCGCGCTCTCGGCGATAATCCACCTGATCGCCCGAATAGAATTCGATGATCGGATATTCGGTTACTTCTTGGTCCACGGTGATCTTAAACGCCCCATCCCCGACGGCCAGCGCCTCCGCAATGCTATCGCCCAGGAGCTCATCGAGTTCATTGTCCTTGGAAATCTCCTCCCAGGTTTCCGAATCCGACTCTTTCTCCAGCTTTACACCGTCCAGATCCGCAATAACGATATCTGCCAGACGGTCCACGATCATTGCCGGTAACCCGGAGTGAATTTTCCTGATCCGAAGCCCCTCCGACGGTACCGCTGCCCAAAAACGGGATTTGCCGACGTTGTCCGTGGTGGCCTGCTTATAAAATTGCTCCAGCTCGGACGGATCGCCGCGATACCATAGCCGGTTCCGCAACACGTTTGTCCTGTAGCTAAACGGCTCGGTAATCGTGATGATCTGATTCTCCGGTGCCGGATTGATACGCAACACTTTCATGACCATATTCTTAAACCACCCCATTCCTATACCTCCAATCTGCGCTTGAACGGCTGCACAGAGTATTCGCTGCTGTCCAAGCAGTCTACAGGATAGCTGCCGTCATCGGTCCGGACCCATTCACCCTTTTGCCGCTCATCCTCGTCCCATGTCGCATTCTCCAGCGCTTCGATCCATGGCCTGAGATGCTGCATGACCTTATATCGCCCTTGGTTGATCAGGATGTTCGTTAGCCGGATCCGGTCTACAATGCCCTCTTTCTTGTAGGCAGCCGTCACCGGTATATTGATCCCACGGCGCCGCAGCTCGTTCGCGAGAGCCTGGCGAAACAGCTTATCAGCTGATTCTGCAAAAATATAAGCGGACGCAAAAAAAGCAGGGTATGTTTTACCCCACTCCTCGATCTTGTCGACGATCTCCTTGGCATAGCGATCATGCGTATAGCCGCTCTCCTTGCCTTGCTTATGGTAATAGCCATCAAGCAGGATGACGTCCTTATATTGCAACGTGAATCCTGTCAGCGTTGCGACCGTGGCATCCGTGCCGCCAATGTCTATGCCGATCGAGAACTCCAGGAATCGAAGACCTTTAACCTGGTCGCGCGTGACGATAACCTCTTTACTGACGTACCCGGTATAGATCCGCCCCGTGGCCGCTGTTCGTTTGCCCTTGATATCAGCCTGATACCACAAGCTCGATCTGTCGTAAGTTTGCAACACGGCTTTCAACCGGTCATCTGGAATAGACAAGTTATCGAATAGGGTGAAATGCTCATAATTGTATCCCTGATTCTCGCCGCGGGCCTTAAGCTCGTCTTGATAGTCCAGCACGTCCCGATAGAACCAGTGCGCCGGAGGCTTTGGGTTCAGGTCGAAGAAGAGCTGCCGCTTTGCACTTGCCAGTGTCCGGTCAAACACTTCCTGGACGAATGACTGATGGCACTCATTGACCTCGGTAATGTAAACCGTGCCGTAAGAGTTACCCTTGATCCGTGCCGCGTCATTTGCCTTACCGCCACCGGCAATAATAACGATCTTTTCGCCGGTCTTGGTCTGGATGTACAATGCATCCCGGTTTTTGTATTCTCCTTCCCGGCAGCGCCCTGCAAATAGATGCTGTAAGCCGAAGCCGTTTGAGTCGATCGCGTTCATTTTGGCCGCCGCCAGGCTAACGCCAGCGACTAGGTGCAGCTTGTCCGGGTGGATCTCCAAGCACATGGCGTAGGCGATAAGGTTGATAATGTTTTTCCCGGCACGCTTGCCTCCCTCGGCCACGTTAAGCCAGGAGTCCGTGGAACGCCGAATATACTCGGCCTGCTTGGCGGTAAGGGGCGCATACTCAATCATCGCTTATCACCCTTGCCGGCGCCGGATTATTGATCAAGTCCGCCAGCGCGGTAATCTGTGCATTCGGATCGATGCCGTCCTTGTTCGGAACCTTCGAACGCAATACCTCGATACGAGCCTTCTGCTCTTCAGTAGCCAGCTCTGTTTTCAGCAGCTCGTCATACTGCCGGATGAGGCTTTGCAATGTAGCCATGGCCCGACTTTGCGCTTGTAGGAAAGTCGCCTGCTTGTCCCAAGCCTGCTGCACTTCCCAGCGCTCTCCGCTGACATTTCCGAACTTCTCCTCCACCTTGGTCGTCGTGGAATCGTCCCGATCCTTGACGTACATGATCTGCTGCGCCCGGATAATTGCTGTGTACTGGATCATGATGTTGTCCCAAACGATGTCTAGCGGGGAGCGGGCCTGCAACTGCTCCATGATCTCCAGGGACTCGGCAGGAAGGTATTTCTGGAATAGGCCGTGTGTGACCGCGTTACTGTTCCCTCTAGGAGCTGCGCCGCCTTTATTACCGACGGCATTCTTATTCCCCGGTGGTGCGCCCGGCTTTTTTGTGTGCACACCTTTTTCAGAGGGTGCGCCCTTTTGTCGCTGCCAGCCGTATCGCTGCTTCCAGCTCTTTACCGTGTTAATCGATACACCATATTTCTCGGCGATATCTTTATATTTCATGCCGCGCTGGTAGTCGGCCTCAGCTTTCTTTTGCATCTCTCACGCTCACCACCTCCAAAGTAGAGTTTGTTTTGGAAAATAGAAAAAGCCACTCTTTAGAGTGACTTGGGTTTAGCATTTTCTTTTAATTGAACTAGGTGTACTATTTCGCCATTACGCATCTTTTTAACAATTTCTATTTGATCCTCTGCATATCCTTGTGAAAGAAATTCCTCAGTTTGCTTTTGGATATCCTCTTGAATTTGCATATAGTGTTCTTCAATCATCTTGGTTTGAGCAGCGATCTGTTCATTAGTTATCTTTAAAATTTTCATCCCCTCCTTATGTCATATTTCGACGTAAAGGGGTATATTTCCTGCAAACAAAATACCGGCACCCGAAGGCACCGGCAAGGAAGGGAGGATCAAAAAGGCGAAATAATCCGAACGGCAGGATTTGAACCTGCACCATCTTGCTCCCAAGGCAAATGTGCTACCCAGCTACACCACATCCGGTTAATAAGACGCAGCCGCCGAACGGCCTGAGGTCATTGCCAGCTGCGTCTTGATACATTTTCACAATCCCAGTATATCAGGAAAAATCAATTTTTTTGTGCCTTCGTTGTGCCTTAATGCGGCTGCTGACTTTTCGGATCCAATCGTAAGAGTAGCCTAGTTTGTCCGCGATCTTATACAACGGCAGCCCTTCGACGTCACGCATATAAGCTACTTGATACTCGATCCCCTGAAAATCCCGTATGTTTGTCTCAATCTTCTGCCGAATCAGCTTCTTGGCGGCCAATCGGTTTGATGTCTCCCCAATCTTAATAACCACAGCATCGTAATACTCCAGCGCCTTATCCAAGGGGACGTGAACCGGCAGTGGATCGGAAGGAAGCTGCCCGGAGAAGCAAAGCTTTCGAGCCTCTTTCAGTTCCGCTTCCAGATCGATCAGCCGCAGCTCCAAGATTTCGATCTCTTTGGTGATATCGTTATATGTTTTTACGAAGTCCATCTGTCTTCACCTCGCTTGCATCTATGATTTGGAAAATAGCTCAGCTTGTACCGCCGGCGGCAGATTTTGCACACTTTGAACCGCATTTTATAAGGCCTATGGTTTTTAGCCATCACGATCACGCTCCCTTCTGGGTTGTCTTTCTCGGCGGAGGAGTGGGAAGGAACAAATATACCTCCCCGATCAGTTCGCCGTTATCGTCATATATCAAATCCCAAGGGATATCTTGAAAATACGGATCCTGTTCATTCATATCGAACCGCTCCTCCCTCCATCCCCCACCACTTCCCCTTGCGGCCATGCCGGCGGCCGTACTCCTCCGCCGCCTCCTGAATCCAAGACAGCGGCACTCCTGGCTCGTGGTAGATGATTTGCAATAGCTCTGTATCCGTAGCCTGCTTCCAGTTCATGCGGATCGCCTACTTTCGTAAACTTCTTCCAGCCATTCGGTCATCATGACCATTTGCTTTATCGCCAGCCGGTGCTCGTTATACTTTTTGCACAGCGCCCCGGCAGAGTCAGCAACCCATTGCCAAAACTCCGGATTATCCATCCCGTACCGCATTGCCGCCTGATTCGCCTGACCGATCCACACTTGTACGTCCGCGAAAAATGCTCCGTAATCCATAGGCTACAGCTCCTCGATCCGGATGTAGATGCCTGGTCGTTCTGCCCAAAACTTCTCCACGATCTCAGAGGCGACCAGCGCGTCATCCTTCCAGTATCCACAATGGGTCATGCAATCCTTGAGTAGCTTCTGCAGGTTGTCCGTATCAGGCTTTGTATGTTTGTACTGGCCGTCGTGCCGCCCCTTCGTCAGCGGAAAGCACCATTTGACCATCAATCGTACCGGTCCCGTATAGGGCCGCCCCGGCACATGCTGTCCCAGGTAGGCCATGAGCTTCGCCCGAGCGGCCTTCAATTCGTCCGGCTCGTAGAATACTGGTTTGTCATTTACGACAGCGACTTGTTTCTCCTGGGCCGTGATCGTGGGCACCTTTTTCATCGGCATGAAGAATTCAGTCGTCATCCCGTTCCGCCTCCCACATTTCTTCCCACTCATCCAGCAAGCCTCTCAGATAGGCAACCCCCTGAAAGCTCGAACACAACTCATTGCGATCTATCACAAACTTGACAATGAATTTTTCTTCTCCCGTTTCCCGATCCTTGAGGATAGTGCCAAACTGGAGTTTGCCTGCTATATCAAAACAACGAATAGCGGAACGAGGACCAATCTCAACCGTTTCCCCTTCTTCCGATTCCCAATATTTGTTCCCGTACGTTTTATCTTTTTTCATTTTTTCTTTTCTCCTCTCACGCGGAAGTCAGTGATTGGCAGGGTGGTAGAAAGGGGTGTGGTGGCGTAAGCAAGCACCACCACCCCTCCCTACACACCACCCTGACTTATCAGTCTTTCATAGACATAGATCATATAAGATTAAGTCAATAAACATATTACTACGGGCGCGCGTTATATAAGGGAGGACGAAATCATACCGAACAGACAGGACATGACCATGTTTTTATGATGGTGTCCAGTAGGGGACATGACCATAAAATTATGGTGCTGTCTACCCCTAGACAGTATAGACACGACCATGAAATTAATTTTGTCTATACCCTCCCTAGACACGTTGTCCATTGCTGTTTGTCTACTCTTCTTGATCTTCTTTTTCAATGATCGTATAGTTGTTGTTTGCATCGTATGTGAATCCTCCGTGTTCCTTCATATAACGAGCAACCGTTTTCTCAGAAACCCCCATATACTCGGCGACATCTTTTTTCGTCGGCGCCTCACCCATCTTGCAATTGAAGACAGCAGCTTCAAATTCCTCGGCCTTGCTCCGGCGTTCTTTCTGCGCCGATTCCTTCCGCTTATTCGTCGCCTTCTTCCACGCCGGAGCTTCCCCTTCCGGCTCGATATCCTTCAAGCTGCCCACATCATCGACCCGGTGGATCGGATACTGGAACCACATATTGACTGGCTCAAACTTGGCATATTCCCGCAGCGTGCCCTCCACTCGCCATGCAGAGCGGGCCTTCACGGACTTGATGACTTGCTGGATCGTCGGCATGATGTCCGCCATGATGTGCGGTATAGCCCGCTTGGCATGGTCCTCCATCGCCTTCGCGCTGAGTTCATCATCCTGAGACACATGCTCCTGCAGGTAGGCCGGGTTATGCTGCTCAAACAGCCGCTTGTACATGGCGCATATGGCCTTATTCTCCTCTTGCTTCAGCAGAGCCTCCGTCACGTCGAGTTCCACCAAATCGATAAGCGCGTCGGGGTCCCGGGCGAATACTCCCGAACCGGAAGCCCGGTCCATTGACTTCTTGCCGCCCTGGGCGCCTTTGGAATGGTGATGACAGTAAATGACGCTTGCCCCGAGCTCCGTGGCGATCTTGTCAAACTGATTCGTGAAATGGGCCATCTGGTCGGCACTGTTCTCGTCACCTGTCAGGACTTTATAAATCGGGTCAATGATGACGGCGATATAGTTCTTCTTGGCCGCCCGCCGGATCAGCTTCGGCGCCAGCTTATCCATCGGTACAGACTTTCCGCGCAGGTTCCAGATATCGATATTGGAGATATTCTGCGGTGGTAGCCCGAGAGCCGTATAAACGTCGCGGAAGCGATGCAAGCAGCTAGCCCGGTCAAGTTCCAGATTGACGTATAGGACTTTCCCCTGCGTACACTGCCATCCGAGCCATTTGACACCCTCACCTATAGCAATACACAGCTCAATCAGTGCGAACGACTTCCCAGCCTTTGATGGTCCGGCCATCAGCATCTTATGCCCTTGCCGCAGTACACCCTCGATGAGTGCCGGCGCCAGGACTGGCATGTTGTCCCAGAAATCCGTCAAGCTCTCCGGATCCGGCAGGTCATCGTTTATACCCTCGATCCACTCATGCCATTCGGCCCAGCTCGCCTTACCGATATTCGTGTCAACGATGAATTGCTTCTTGCCATTGCGCTCGACGCCAGGCATGCGGGACAGCCTCGACGGGTTCCGGTTCTGCGTGTCGACGTTGATTCCGTTCTTCTTGCAGACGTTGTACAGATAGTCGACGCGCTTCCGATATTCGTCGTAGTTGGACGCTTCGACGCGTACGATCGCATGGAGACTCTTGCCACCGCTGTATACCATGACGGCGATCGGCAGCTCCAACTCGCGCATGATCGCGTTCTGCTTCTCTATATCCATCTCATCCGACTCGACCAGTGCGTACCTGAACTCCGTCACGTTCTCATTCTTTACGCCGCATCCATCAAGCGGGTTGAAGCGGATCCAGGCACCGGCCTCCGGATTGTAGTCGCCGAACACAGAACCGATGTCGCCATCGCATTCATTCAGCCGCTGAATGAGTTCCCCGGCCGTCCGGTCCCATGCACCCTTCGTCGGCAGATATTTGCCTTCTTCGTTCTGCCACGTCTCCGTGACGTAGCCGACATTCTCCGTCGACTCGAATAGCGCGCTCAGGTACGTGGTCAGCTGCTGAACCGGATTCCAGGTCGCCGGCTCGTGGATCTCCTTCCCTTCGATCCAATTGCGGTCGACGACCACATAATCGCCGCCAGAAATCTCGTCATCCCAGCCCAGCTCGCGATCTTCGCGATCAGCAGACCGCGGCATCCACCCGTTATCCTTTGCCATTTGTGTAATGGTGGCGCCGGTGACCGGGTTCGCCGTCCCTTCAAAGCTGGTCCACTTCTTAAAGCACTCCCCGGGATGGTAGCGGGCCGGATCGCGCCGGCTCCACCCATCCCAGTCGCTGGCCGTATAGCCTTCGTACTTTAACGCCATGCCGACGTTGACCCATTCCTGATAACTCAGGAAGGCAGGGTCGATGTATTCCAATAAAGCAACGAGGTCGAGTTTATGTTCCATATTTCCTCCTCTTCCTGAGCTGTAATCCGGGGGTCAAAATATAAATTCAAGTTGCCCGTCGTTTTCTATAAAACTGAGGTTTTCCAGCCTCGACTTGTACCGTTTTAAACTTTCTTGAGCATCCTCAATACCTTCCTTTTGATAGGGGATGAAACTCTTCGTCAGATAAGCGATGCGATCCTTGGCGATTGCAGCACCCTTCCCCCTAACCTGACGTTCTTCCTCTATCTGCCTTTCCGCTGATGCGATCAACTCTTCATATCCTCGAATATATGACTCACAGCTACGGATGCAGTGCTCTAGGTATTCCCGATCATTCTTAAGGTCCATCTGGCGTTGTGTCATACTACATACGCCTCCTGTGCGGGAAGTGATTATGCATTAAAATCAATGTAATGATATCCGTTCGGATCCGCCTGAAGTGCATATCGTTTTAGAGACAGTCCCTTTACTTTCAACCAATTTGACAGCCTTTTGTTCACAATTCGTAATGCTCCGTTTGTATCGCCGCTCACTTTACGCAGCAGAACTCCATTAGCTGAAGTTCGGAGAATAAGCTTGTTTTCTGAGGCATTGAAACCAACTTGCAAGCATTGGCCCGGCTTCCATCCAGTCTCATGAATGGCTCTGCGGTTAAAATGAATACCTTGGCCATTAAGACCGGCAGTAGGGTTCGTTGGGACCGCTTCATCTACAAACCATTCAATACTATTAATTCCGGAGTCACCGGTTGAAAAATCTTCTTGCTTTCTCGGTCTACCCATGATTAGTTCCTCCCGTATTTTTATTAAGCTTCCTTGTTGAAATTGGTAATATTTATCACCGATCCGCCCAATAATTCGGCTTATATGTGCTTGTGATAGCCCTGTTCTTGCAGCAATGTCACTTTGAACATGACCGTCAATTCGCATGCATAAGATGGTTTTCTCAATATCACTCAAGTAGGACAAAAATTCTTGAACATGAACCTCACTGAAATCACCGTTCGAAGGAATCAACTCTATTAAAGCTACCTCTTCCTGATGATTAGAGGAAATTGATATTGTCTGATCTAGCGAAGCTATTGACCAACCATCCAGAAATCGCTTCGCTTCTTCTGCCTCCGAAAGCTTCCACCCGCTCAATTCAGCAATTACTTTGGAAGATTCCTCTGTCCAACCCTGTTTTAGAATGGTCGTTACCTTGTCTTGTAGCGGACGTGGAATCCGAATAGAATATCGCTTTTCTCTGAGAAATCGTTGAATGCTCCACTTTATCATGGGGAATGCATAAGTTAAGAACGAATTTACTTTTCCGTTAAACCGATCAGGGTCATAATTCCGAAAGGCTTGGAGCAGTCCCATATTTCCCACAGATATTAAATCTTCATAGTCTACTCCAGCATTAAGGCTATTACGGAATTTGTTAGCTACGGAGTGAACAGCTTTCTTATACTCTCGCATTACGTCCGCTTCGTAACCCAAATGAGGGTTATAACCAATGTTCAAAAGGTATCACCGTCCTTTTTACTCCACGTGATACTCCCTAGGATTAATGCCCTCCGGCACGCGCCATCCATTTCCGGCGATTCGGTCGATCAGCCGCTTGGCTGTCTCAAACGACCAGGTTCCGACGTGCTGGAATCCACGCTGCTCCAGGAAGCGGATCTGTTTTGGAGTCGTGAGTCCTTCCGCCCGTCGTTTATCCAGACGCTCCAGCAACTTCGTCGCCTTGCCGGCATTGTCGATTTCATCCGGCAATATACCCAACTTCTCCAATGTTTGAAGCTGCTTCTCACTCGGCGGCGCCATTTCCCAGCCGAACGACGGCACATAGCTGTAAAGGTCCTCTGCCTGGATACTCATTTCAAACTGCAAAGGATCGACGAGCTTCCGTTTACGCCGCTTCATTTCCTCAAGTAATTTGGCCAGAGCTTCCTCACGCTGCGCAATCACGTCTTCCGCGGCCTGCTTCTCGACGGCTTCCAAATCGAGCGGGACGCCCGCTTCTTCGATCTGCTTGGTCATCGCCTGGGCGATTTCCTCATTCTCCGCGATCAAGTGTGCCGGATGGCAAAGCTCGTGCCGTTCCGTGTGCCATAAGAAGTCCAATAGCAATAATTCAGTTTTTCCGGGAAACAGCCGGGTACCACGCCCGACCATCTGGCTGTAGAGACTGCGGACCTTTGTCGGCCGTAAGACAACGACGCAATCCACACTTGGGCAATCCCAGCCCTCCGTCAGCAACATGGAGTTGCACAGGACGTTGTATTTGCCTGCGTCGAAGTCAGCCAGCACTTCCGCCCGGTCTTGCGACTCCCCGTTGACCTCAGCGGCCCGAAAGCCAATACGGTTCAATATTTCCGTGAATTTTTGGCTGGTCTTAACCAAGGGAAGAAAAACGACAATCTTCCGATCTTGGGCAACCTTCCACATTTCGGCGGCGATCTGCTCCAGGTACGGATCAAGTGCCGTCCCCAGGTCATTGGCTGCAAAGTCGCCGGACTGTTGCCGGACGGAAGATAGGTCCAGCTTAAGCGGAATTGTCATAGCCTTGATGGGGCTCAAGTACCCCTCTTTGATAGCCTTCGGCAGCGTGTACTCGTATGCTAGGCTCTCAAAGTAGCTACCTAAGTTCCGCATATCGCCGCGGTCCGGCGTGGCCGTGACACCCAAGACGTTCGCGTCTTTAAAATGGGCCAGCACTCGCTGATAACTATCTGATAAACAATGATGAGCTTCGTCGATGATAATCGAGTCAAAATAATCCGGGGCGAACTGCTGCAGCCGTTTATCTCGCATCATCGTTTGAACACTGCCGACGACGACCCGGAACCAACTACCAATGGAAGTCTGTTCAGCCTTTTCGGTAGCACAACCTAATCCGGTGGACTGTGCCAACTTATCGGCTGCCTGGTCCAGCAGCTCGCCGCGATGGGCCAGGACGAGCACACGCTCGCCCAGCCTTACCCGGTCCTCGATCACTTTGGAAAACACGATCGTCTTACCGCATCCAGTCGGAAGGACAAGCAGTGTTCGCTGTATGCCCTTTTCCCACTCCGACTGAATGCTCTCGCGTGCTTCCTGCTGGTACGTTCTAAGTTCCATGGATTATCCTTAGAACTGGCCCGGAGTGAATCCGCCGCCCTGTGGCTGAGCCCCGGGAAATGGAGCTTGGTTATATTGAGGCTGCTGATTGTATTGCTGTTGTTGCGGTTGTTGATTCAATTCTTCATATGAATAGAAGGTTTTCACTTGGTTATTGGTCTTTTCTACGCCGTCCCGACCTTTGAACTTATTGATCTCCAGTTTCAGACGACCGCGGGCGCCGACAACCGTGTTCCAATTCATCCGAAGGGGTTCCCCTTTTTTCTTTTGGCCGATCCCGGCAAAGAAATTGGACAGCAACCCCTCTGTTTTTGTGTGAAGGAACAAGTTATGGAATATCACTACGTCGCCGTGTTCCGGTGAATGGACGGTAATCTCAAGCTTTGCCTGATTGCATGCCGGCATTTTTTCACTTCCAGTAAAACGCCCCCGCTCAAATTTAGTCACCGTAAAATCATAATCACCAGCAGGGAGGAGGGTAAATTCTCCTCCGTCTTTCTGAATCTCGTCGTCCCAACCCAGTTCTCTTTCGATGTTTTGATTCATGTGTAATACCTCCTGAATGGTTTATTAAAACGGTATTTGATCTCTGATTTCGAGAATGATTGCATATACTTGGCCCCATGCTGCTACCAGCACTCCTTCAACAAAATCTAATGGGTAGTCTGCAACTGGCATATCCGCCGGAAGGTACTGTCTCTTGGCTACTGCCGCCTGAATCTCTGCCTCAGTAACCTGATTCCGTATCATCAGATCGCGTAAAGGGCCATAAATATTCGGATTAAGACCAGATTGCTGTTCCGGTGGTGCAGATGACGTCTGCGGTGCCGAAGTGCTTGTAGGCGGTGCTACCGAAGATGGCGGTGCAGTTTGTACAGACTGTGCTGGTGCCTGCTGCTGTGTCGGAACGTTGAAGATATGAGCGATCCGGCTGTAATCCAGAGGCAATTCGTCCGGCAGGCCGTGGCGGTTCTTGGCATCCCACGCCGGGTGATGCGTAGTGTACATCGTCCGGGCTCCACCCTGTGCTTTGTTCTTTTTTCCTTCCTTATCAGTGGCGACACTGAAGGTTTTATAATTGATAAAAAGAACAATGTCGGCCCATTCCTTGACGAGTGGAGCGGTTCTGGAACCGGTCTTTTGCCCGAGCTTGAGTTGATAACGATCGTAAGCCCCCATCTCGTCAGGCTGCTCGAATTTGATGATCTGTGCATGGGCGGTAAGTACAACATGGATTCCCGCTTCGACTACATCACTAAGCAGATTCAAGAAACGCCCGATTTCCTCAGCTACGTAGATATAGCCCTTGCCATAACCGAAATCTTCAACACCGTTTTTGTTATGGGCAGCACATATGCTATCAACGCAAAGCATTTCTGCCCAGTCGACCGTATCAATGACAAGCGTTCCAAACCGTGAAGCTCCCTGCTGTTTCACCCATAGGGCCTGTTGCTTGAGCATCTCCCAGCTTGATGGCTTGGGGAGGCGCTGGACATTCAACTGCTTAGTTGATCCCTCCGTATCGATAAACACCGGGGTAGGAAACTGAGCTGCTAACGATGACTTGCCAATGCCCTCCGGACCATAAAGCACGACCTTCTGAGCCGTTTGAACGGTGCCGCTAATGATCTCAAACATTAAAATTCACCTGCTTTCCAAGTCGGCGCTGATGCAGGAGCGCTCCAACCTTCCCCGGGATCGATTTCGCCCGGCGGCTGTTGAATCTGAATGCCTTCCTGGCCGGCGACATAGCCGTCCTCAATGATGATGCTGCATTCTTCTCCGGTGCTGACCCTGGTAGCGATCGCCTGCAGTCCTTCCTGTTCCAGCCACTCGCCGAACTCTTTGAGGCTGTCCATATCCATCTGCTCCAGCTTGTCGAGCAAGATGAATCCGCAATCTGGTTTGAGCTTGCGCACGATGGCCGCTGCGACCTTAAGTTGATCGGCGCCGCTCATGTTGTCCCAGCGTTGGCCGTTATACAGCAGCTCGCCATTTTCCACCGACAATCCTGGCAGCGGAAGATCCGCGTTCGTCAGGAGGTCCGTTTTTTGTTGCCGCACCGCGTTTATTTCAGTTGTCAAAGAATCGTATTGCTGGCGATAATCCCCGGCATCCGTTTCGGCTTTGTCTTTATCCAGGTTCGCCCGGACCTTCCGGTTAATTTCGTCGATCTGCCGGATGTTGGATTCCAGTTCTGCAGTCGATTCGTCAATCAGGTCGATGGCATCCTTCTGCGCGATCTCCAGGTCCGCGCCGAGCTGTGCGTATTTGGCCTCTGCCTGAGCCAGCAGCGAGCGCAGCCGTTCGATTTCTTGCCCTTGGCTGGCGTACTCTGCCTGAATCTGTGCCAGTTGCTGCCGCTTGCGCTGGTTCTCACCGTTCCGTGCCAGGATCTCCTGCTGTTGGTTGATGAGCTCTGAAGCGGAAATCGGCTCCTTCGGTGCGTCCGGGAAATATGGTTGCTCTTTGGCAAATTTGGCCTTTTGATCGGCGATCTGGCCGATGGCGTGCCGGCGGCTATAAATCTCCTGTTCCTTTACCTCCAACTCATGAAGCTGCTGCCCGACGCCGATGATCTGCAGAAGGATGTTTGCCTTCTCCTTGCTTGTGGCATTAAGAAACTTTGGAAGGTTGATCGCCAGCTCCTCGACGAAGCTATCCAGTAGCTGTTGGCCGCCCTTCTGACCGTTCGGGTCGATGACCTTGAGGTCGCTATTCTTGCCCTTCCGCTCCACAATTAGGCCGTTGGAGAGGGTAATATGAAGGTATGGAGGAACTACGGAACCTTCTCGCTCGGCCTGTGACGGCCGGTATTTGTTACCTCCGAGCGCCCAGGCGATGGAGTCGAGCACACTTGTCTTTCCTTGGCGGTTACGGCCTCCGACGATAGTAAGGCCAGATGTTGTCGGCTCAATCTTCACGGCCTTGACACGTTTTACGTTCTCGATTTCCAATTTATTTATTTTAATCACGTATAAACCTCCCCGTTTACAATGTTATTAGAGTATAAGGTGGCGCGAAGGCCGCCTCTATTGCATTGTTAAGCGATCACGACGATACGCTCGGCCTCGATCAGATCGTAAAGTTCTTCGGCGAGATACGTAGAAACAGCATCGATAGCATCATTCCTCCACGCCCCACCATCAGCTTCAAACAAAGCAGCAGCAGGTCCGTCTTTCATGCGGAATACGAACGACGATTCTGGCTGATCTACTTCGACAAACGTCCGATACGGAGCCAGCAGCACAGGGTTTGGAACCATCACTTCTTCAACGTTTGCCACGCCATTCTTAGCTACTACAGATTGGGAGACTCCATTGTCACCAACTTGACGAACAGTTTCCTCTTTGATATTTCCGACAACCTTCAGGAGCTTCGTACGGTATTCGTTCTCCACAAACACCGATTGCAATTTGATGTTAAAGCTCTCGGCGTCGTAAAACACCCCGTATCTAAACTCTGGAAGCAGAGCCTCTGCTCGGATGATCTCCTTTCGCTGAAAATCGTTGTTGTAGGATGAGATAACCGTTACTTCATCCGGACTTACGACATGCACCAAGAGCGGAGCCTGATGGTCAAACTCCGATTTCAAATAATCCACCAGGCCGGAGAGGTTGCGGACAACGAGCGGTACCGGCGTCGGCTCCAATACTTTGTAAATCGGGCGAGTAGAATATTGCTGACCATTGACTTCGATCACTTCCGGTTGTCCTTGCTGAGACAGAAATTCAAGAGCTTCGCGATTAAGCATGAATGAATCCTCCTATAATTTTGAATTAATAGATGCGTTTGATCTTGTGGCCTGTATCGTCTGCAACGTCGCCGTCGTCATCAATGAAGGTCTGCCCGCGCTGACCCGACTTCAGCTCAGCAGCGGCCGGTTTGCCATCGTTGTCGCGATCCATGATGAACGTGGTCATGACTTCCTTGGCCGGCGCCAGCGTGCTTGTGGCCTGAATGGAAACCTCAGCCATCTCGCGGTTATCGTTTGGCTTAATGGACAGGGTGATGGAAATCTTGCGTACCGTTTTTGCGGTAGTGTTAGGATCCGCAATGTTGGCCAATACCTTTTGCAGTTCCTGATTGAAACGTTCAGAAATGCTACCATCGGCCAGAGATTCCAATCTAATCTCAACACTTTTATTCATGTATAAGTCCTCCTAAAATGAAATTAGGCTTTCAAACTGGCTTTGATCTTATTTTTGTAACGGGCAGCCTGCTCGACGCATTTATCACAGACCTGCTTGCCGTAGAAGTCGTGCATATGGCCCTCTACGTTCCCGCAAAGGTAGCAGCCCGGCTGATATTTGCGAAGGACGATGCACTCTCCTTGCATAAAGATTTCGAGCGGATCGCTCTCGGCAATCCCGAGAGTCCGGCGGAGCTCCATCGGGATGACTACACGGCCCAAATCATCGATACGACGTACAATTCCGGTGGATTTCAAAGCGAGCCCTCCTTGTATTAGTTGTCGAACCAAAAGACAATGCGCACGCTCTCCAGATCATCCCCAGCCAGTTCTTTCATCTTGGGGATGGACCAAGAATAAAAAGATCCCACGCAATCCTTGAACGATTCATTCCAATGAACTAATGTGTAAGGACTTCTTCCGAAGGCCCAATACTCTCCGTTGTCGGCAATAAAATTATCCATATCGTAATTCGTGACATGGTCAACGCCTCCGCCACCAACCGAACGGCTCCATGTGGAAGGAGAACCATTTTCTTTGAATTCCTTATAATTTTCGGAATTCACCCAGCCTTCTCGCTTAAAACCTTGGCTCCAATCAAATTCCAATAGTTCCTTAACGGATAGATAGGAATGGCTGTGACCATCAGGGCCCCATTCATCTGAACCAGCTATGACTGAATCAGAAACGTCCGAAGGAATCCCTCTCGGTTCACGGATCGGCTTCAACGAGCAGGAATTCCGAACTCCAGCAAGGATGGAAAATAGGGTATAATTGCGGCCGCTATAAATGAAGTCATAGGTCCCATTCTGCTCTTCCTGGATACGTTGCTCCCAATATTCCGTACTTTCACCACGCGACTTACATTTTTCGATGATGGAGTGCAAAGACTTAACTTCCGGCTCATTTACTCCCTTGACGGCTTCCCACTTACCGGAAGCTTCATTCCGCTTTTCTAGAAACAAATGAATATCGCATCCCATGCTTGATTTCTCCTCCTGGCCAGTGCTACACTGACCTTAGAATGGTTTTACTTGTGCAGCTTCCCGGGCTCCTACCCCGCGAGAAGCTGTTTTCTTTTTCCAGGGCTTCGATTTCTTGATTCAACCACCACAGCGCTCCGTCACGCGTTGCTTCGTCACGGCATGGCACCCGGCCGTTTTCTATGCCCCAGCGGATCCGCATCAACTCAAATTTACGAATCAGAAGGTCCAGGTCTTCCAGTTTCATCACCACCTTTCAAGAATTCAATCGCCTGCTTGTAGCCCCGCCTCGTAAAAGGGAAAGTCTTAGATTTTTCAGGGTAAACATTCACCCTGATAAACGGCTTATTATAGCGATTGAAGTTGACGAATATTTCGCAATTACCTATCCGGCATGGCGTAACGCCCGCTTTACGGTTGTAAAGGTCGTACATTGACGGGTACAAACTGAACCTCCCTTCTGGCGCTCCATTTTCGAAATGTGCATTAGAAAAATCTAATTCCAATCCAGAGTCCTAATAGCAAAGTCCACAGCGGAAGCCCAAGTAGAACCAGCATTATCAAAGCTTCAACGTCATATCCAAACCTATATTTAAAATAATTTTTCACATTTTCTCTCCTTCGCTCTTTGTGTCGTACTGTGTCATAGATAATCTTTCCTATTAACGCTTCCCGTCGCCCTTACGCATCCTTCCAGCAACGTCAAATATTGATCGAGTCCCTTATGATTAAGACACGCCAGAAAGCCATAAGAGCCGATAAGTTCGGTTTCAGCTTGATCTAGTTCATCGTATTCTAATTTGACTATTAGGTCGTTTCGCATTTCTTGTATTGCTTTGATCTTCTGTTCTTTAGTAGCCATTCAATCACCTTCCCTTGCAACGTTATTTGTGTC
>NZ_JAZHPZ010000027.1:0-23966 GCF_036553665.1 Paenibacillus haidiansis
CTCCTCGTATCATATGTTTTGTAGCCAACTTCTAAAGGATTTCCAGTCCCTTAGGGGACTGGAGCGAGCCTTTAAAATTTCCAGCTTGTTGTTCTTTGAAAAATGAATATTGGGACTGGACTTTTCGGGATGCCCCTAGAAAATATTCCTTAGGGATCATTCGGGGAAACTCTTTTCACTCCTGTAGCACCGTCTACATAAAAAGTCTGTTTCCCTGGCGTCTCGTTTGAACTTCTTACCCGCTGGCTGTTCCCTTCGGCAACCCACGCTCGAAGATAGCAGCTTCGAGGCAGCTCGTGGATCGAAGGATGTTCTCATATGCGAGGGTGATTGAGCTGCGAGCGCGCTAGGGGCATGCCGAAAAGTCCAGTCCCTGAATCCCACACGAAAGGAGGAATTCCATTGAAGCTATTTGTCGGTATTGACGTGAGCTCCAAAGATTTAAAGGTCTGCATGATGAACGGCGAAGGCGACACGCTTCAGTCGTTCACCGTGGACAATAACCTGGAAGGCGCTTCGCACCTACGCGATCAAATCGTCGCTGTTGCGGACAAGCTGCCCTCCAAAGAGATTCATATCGGCCTTGAAGCGACTTCCGTGTACAGTTGGCATCTTGCCATGTTTCTTCACGAAGATGAAGCGCTTCAGAAGCGGAAAGCCAAAGTGTTTACGATCAACCCAAAGCTCATCACGAAGTTTAAAGAAGCGTATGTCGACCTCGATAAGAACGATCACATTGACGCTTGGCTCATTGCAGATCGTCTTCGTTTCGGCCGTCTGCCGATGACCATGGTGATGCAGGAGCAGTACATCGCTCTCCAGCGTCTAACCCGAATGAGGTTCCACCTCGTTCATAATCTGACGCGAGAGAAGCAGTACTTCTTGACGAACCTGTTTTACAAGTGCAGCGCCTTTACCTCCGAAGTCGACAGCTCTGTCTTCGGTCATGCAATAACGGAACTCCTGCTCGAAAAGTATAGCCTTGACGAGATCGTCGCTATGGACGTGGCGGATCTTGCAGATTACCTCAAGGACCACGGGAAGAATCGCTTCCCTGATCCAGAGCGAGTCGCCAAATGCATCCAGAAGGCTGCCAGAGCGTCTTACCGCCTCTCTAAGGTGGTTGAGGATTCTATCGATCTCATTCTCGGTACATCGATCCAGTCGATCCGCAGCATCCAGGCGCAGATCAAGGAACTCGATCAGGCCATTGAGCGCATCCTGAGCGGAATCCCAAATACATTGCAGACGATCCCGGGCATCGGTCCCGTGTACGCCGCCGGCATTCTCTCGGAGATCGGCGACATTACACGATTTGACGACCAGGCCGCTCTTGCCAAATACGCCGGTCTCGTCTGGCGTAAGCATCAATCCGGTGCGTTCGACGCAGAGGATACGAAACGCATTAAATCCGGCAACCGATTCCTTCGCTATTACCTTGTTGAAGCTGCCAACTCGGTGAAGAACCGCGATCCGGAATTCGGCGATTACTACCGGAAGAAATACAAGGAAGTACCTAAGCACCAACACAAACGCGCCCTCGTCTTAACGGCAAGAAAACTTGTGCGGCTGGTCGATGTGCTGCTACGCAACGACCAAATTTACACGCCTCGAAGGAAGGTGAATGCGGCTAAGGATTGACCGCCTCCTTTAGCTGAATCCCTACGGTAATTCCCAGTTATTTTTTGGTAAATACTCGCCATTTTCAACTGGGTTAGTTTCGTGATGCCTTTTTTCCTGACTCGTAGGAGGTTACCCTCAAAACTTTTTCCAATTTACACGAATCAGGGACTTGACATCATACCGCTGGACTTTATACGAAATTCTAGAGATTGCAGAACCGATTCCGGCGGGATGCCGGAAAGTTCCATAATCGCAAGAAAACCACCGCTGTCCCGCGGTTCGTCTCCCTCTGAACTCTACATGGAAAGACGCTTTTCTTACTTCGTATATAAACGTTAAGCTAGAGGCTGAAACAACTGGCTTGCCGGTGAGGAATGGTGAGTTTTCCACCTTCCCTCTATAGCCATTGGCGGACCGCTGTACTATACTGTAATGATGGAAAGACGGATGCAACAGTCCGATGCGAAGAGGAGACAAGATGGACATGGATAGCTTACTGGTTGAAGAATACCGCGGTGGAATGCTGGAATGCGTACATCGCGGTCATATATGCGTTGTTGATGAAAAGGGCCGGGTCGTCAAATTCGCGGGACAACCGGATTATAGAGTATTTACGCGCTCGGCGGCCAAGCCGATTCAGGCCATTCCCGGCATCCGCGCAGGCATGGCCGAGAAGTACGGCTTCAGCGATGCGGAGATAGCCATCATGGCCGCTTCCCACCGGGCCGAGGATGTGCATGTCGGAACGCTGGAGAACATGATCGGCAAGACCGGACTTGCGGAGGATGATTTGGTCTGCGCGCCGAGCTTGCCACTGGACGAGGATGCCATGGAGCACCTGCTGAGCCAAGGGGGAGAACGGCGGCGCCTGTATCATAATTGTTCGGGCAAACATTTGGGCGTGCTGGCTTACAGCAAAATGAGCGGCTACCCTCTCGACAGTTACAGCGATCCCTCGCATCCGGTTCAGCGGGAAATTTTGGATACCCTTGGCTATTTGGCGGATTACCCGGTGGAAGATATCGAACGGGCGATTGACGGATGCGGTTTTCCCGTATTCAATCTCCCGCTCTCGGCGCTTGCGACAGCTTATATGAAGCTGGCATGTCCGGACCGGATCGACGACCCGGCCACGGCCAAGGCGGCAACCGCTATAACAGGGGCCATGAACCGGTACCCGCAGCTGGTCAGCGGCAGCGGACGGCTGGACACCCTTCTGCTTGAGGACGGCAATCTGGTCGCCAAGGGCGGATTTAAAGGCGTGTATGCCTTTGGCATGCGGAAGGAACGGCTTGGAATTGCGTTTAAAGTGCTGGACGGCTCGGAAGAGGAATGGGGAATGATTACCCTGGAAATATTGACGCAGCTGGGATATGACAATGAAGACACTTTAAATAGACTGCGCAGCGCATTCGACCCGGCGATCCGAAATGATGAAGGATGGGAAGTCGGATTTTCCAAACCGGCGTTTAAACTGGAAAGCGCGGAATAATGTGCTGCAATAAGGCGTTGATTAGCGCGATTTGGTTGAGGGTAAGAAAATAGCAAACCTATGGAGGTGTTACAGAGAGCGAGGAGGATTAGGATGATTAAGGTTGTAACCTCGGAGGAGCGCCATACGGCCCGAAGCGGTCCGCTCCGTTCCGAATTCAGCTTTTCCTTTGCCGAATATGTTGATCCCGGGAACGCCCATTTCGGCTGCCTGCTGGCCTTGAACGATCATATGCTTGCTCCGGGCAGAAAGCTTACGCCGCATCATCATCGCGATCTTGAAATTGTAACCTATGTTATTTCCGGTACAATGGGTTATTCCGGCGAAGCGGGCCGGACGGAAATTCTGAAGGAAGGGGCGTTTCAGACGCTGAGCGCCGGAAGCGGAATCGAGCACGGGGAATTTAACCCGTCACCGGACGAACCGGTACGATATCTTCAGTTGTGGTTCCTGCCGGACCGCAAAAACCTGCCCCCTTCCTGCCATTCCCGGAATCATTCCCGCCGGGAGCGGACCGGAGCGTTGCATCCGGTCGTGACAAGTGCGGCCGCAGGAGAAGGGGACGGCTTACAGATCCATCAGGAAGTGAAGCTGTTCGTACCCGTCTTGGCGGACGACAAAGAGATCGTTGTCCCCTCCGAGAAGCGCAGACAGCATTTGTTCCAGATTTCGGGGCATACGGAATTCCGCTCCGGGGACCAGCATTTTCCGCTGGGGCCGGGAGACGCGGCCAGAATCCAAAGCGGCCATGATCTCGTCATTCGTAAAACCGGAGAAGAACCGGCCGAGCTGATGATTATCGACATGCCTTGATTTATTCGCCCGCGCGGCCGACGCGCGGGTTATTTGCCGCGCAATCTGCCGAGCTCCTGGGCCAGTGCTTCCACTTCGGAGATGCTGAGCCTTTCCTTGCTCATGACCAGGTCGTAAATATCCTGGATATCCTCATAACGGTCCACGTGAAAAGCGGAGGCGTTCATGGCGGCTCCGGTCGCCATTTTCAGCTTCGTCTTGATGCCCTCAATCATATATTCCACATTTTCCTGGGTTTTTTGGGTTAAATCCAATGGACTCATCCTTTCTCGTTTCGTTTCCCGGTCATTGTACCATGTTCGGGGCCGCAAGCCCACACCGTGTTTTGCGGTTGGCCGGAGGCTCTGGTACAATCAGGTTACCTTGGATGTTAAAAGGGGGCCTAGCCTGAGGTGGAAGAGAGAACCGTATTGCCGGTTGACGGCTTTGAACGAAAAAAATTGACCGCAAGCGAGCTCCCCGGTTTTTTTCGCGGGATCAGGCAAAGGTATCCTGACCGGGAGATCACTTTTCTGTGCATCGGCACGGACCGCTCCACCGGGGATGCGCTCGGCCCGCTCGTCGGCACCCGTCTTGCGGAACACGGATTCCCGCATGTGGTCGGAACGCTGCAATTCCCGTGCGACGCCGATAATCTGGAATTGCGGATGGCGGCGATTCCCCGGGAACATGTCATCGTCGCGATCGACGCCTGCCTTGGCGCATCCGCTTCCGTGGGCAGTTACTTGGTGTCCGGCCAGCCGCTCGTTCCGGCCCAATCCGTTGGCGTTACGCTGCCGGCCGTCGGCCATTACAGCGTAGCCGCCGTCGTGAACGTGAACGGACCGAAGCCGTATTGGACCTTGCAAATGACTTCGCTTTATCAGGTTATGCGGATGGCGGACGTTTTAGCAGATTCTATCGTATCCGGTTTCAGAACCATATGAATTGGCTTAATTATAGGAATCAAGGCAATTTGGCAATTACATATAAAACTGCTTCAATATCTTAATACGGAATGAGGGAACCTTGATGGAAAAAGTATCGGTTGGCGGAATCACGATAGCTTACGAAGAGCAGGGTAAAGGGGAAGCGCTTGTTCTTCTGCACGGATTCTGCGGAAGCTCCGCATACTGGGAGCGGGTCGCTCCGCTGCTGGCGGAATCCTACCGAGTAATCGCCCCCGATCTTCGCGGACACGGCAATACCGACGCCCCGCTCGGTGCATATACCATCGAGCAGATGGCGGACGATGTCGCCGGACTGCTGGAACAATTGGGCGTCGGCAAATATACCTTGCTCGGCCATTCGATGGGCGGTTACGTAGCATTATCCGTATTGCAGCGCTATGCCGAACGATTGAACGGCATCGGCCTGATTCACTCCACGGCATATCCCGACAGCGAAGAAGCGAAGGAAAAACGCCTTAAGGCCGTAGCGACCATCAACAGCGAAGGCATCACCGCCTTTGTCGACGGGCTGGTTCCGGGCCTGTTTGCGCCGGAGCTGCGGGAGACGTTGGCGGACGAACTGAACCGCGCGAAAGAGATCGGCTACAAGACGCCGCCGCAAGGAGCCTCCGGGGCGGCGATGGCGATGCGGGAACGGATTGACCGCCGGGTTGTCTTGTCGGCCACGGTGCTGCCGACGCTGCTCGTCGCGGGCGAGAACGATCAGGTTGTCCCGGCCGAGCGCACCTTCACGACGGAAGGGCCGGCCGTGACCAAGGCGGTCATCAAAGGAGCGGGGCATATGAGCATGTATGAGGCTCCGGAGCGGTTGGCGGCCGTCATCGGCGATTTTATGGGCAGTATTGCCGGATCGGAAAAATAACGGAGCAATCCCGGTTCTGACAGACCGGAGTCCTTTGGGGACTCCGGTCTTTTGCCGTCCATGCCGCCTTCGCCGTCCCTCCGCTGGAAATCGGCGATAAAATAGCTTACAATTTGTTTCTAATGATCACCGTGAAAGAAAGGGTGGGGAGCATGCTGCGAAAGGATTATTTGGTCCGGATGATTGAAGAGATGACCGAGATCCTCGGCAAAGTGTTCGACTTGAAACAGCGGCGGAAATGGACGGAAGCCTTATGGGAGCTGGACGAGCTGTACAAGCGGCAATTCCGGCTCAACTCCGCGCTTCTCGGCTCCCTTTCCGCCAAGGATACCGTCGAGCTATTCCGGACCGGCGGCCAAGTGGAGGCCGATAAACTGCAGAGCCTGGCCCGCCTGCTCCGGGAAGAAGGGGAATTGTTCACGGAGTCGGGAGAACGGGATGAGGGAATTCTCAGGCAGATGAAAGCCTTGCATTTATTTCTGGCCGCCGCCCAATACGGCGCGGACAGAAACGTATGGAAGCTGGACGAAGAGATAGGGCAATTGTTGACCCGGCTTAAGGGTTATCGGCTTCCGGCCGACACCGAACGGCTGCTGCTGGCTTATGAAGAAAGCGAAGGCAGGTACGATCGCGCGGAAGATGCGCTCTACCGCTTGCTGCGACTCGGGGCTGCCGACAAAGAGGAGGGCGTTAATTTTTACCGGCGCCTGCTTACGTTGACCCAGGAACGGCTGGAGCGGGGCGGCCTTCCCGAAGAGGAAGTCAGGGAAGGGATGGACTCCTGGCTGGAACGCGGCTGGGCGCCTGCGGAAGATAATGAGTGATAAATGATGCGGGGTGCCCGGGAGAAGACCGGCCGCCTTTAATATATTTGTACAATGAAAGCGAGCTGTCACGATTATGCAAGAATTACGAAGTCTTATCCGTCAAATCGCCGAAAAGGGCGGACTCATCTCCGCCACGTTAAGCCAGCGACGCAAGGCGGGCGAGAACGCCTATACGAAGACGGTGATTAAACCGATGCTGTTAAAAGGGGAGCTGCATTACCAGTTCGCCTATCACTACAGCAACAAAGTCACCCATGAGAATATACCCGCCTCCTCCCTGGAGGACGGCATAATGAAGCTGTTTGAAGAAACGTTCCGGCAGGGGCTGCTTTGCACGGCGGAAGCCGATTATCAGGTGCTGATCAGCAAGAAATACAAGGTGTCGATTTTGACGAAATCGCCCACCAAGAAACCGGGCGCTCTGACGCATAACCGGTCGAAGCAATACATCCTTGAAGAGGGCCGCCCCATTCCGTTTTTGGTCGAACTCGGTATCATGAACCCGGAAGGCAAAGTGCTGGCCAAAAAATACGATAAATTCCGGCAGATCAACCGGTTTCTCGAAATGGTCCAGGATGTGCTGCCCTTTTTGCCGGAAGGCCGCGAGCTTACGATCGTGGATTTCGGCTGCGGCAAATCGTATCTAACCTTTGCGCTATATCACTATTTGTCGATCGAAATGCGAAGAAAGCTGAAGGTTGTCGGCCTTGATCTGAAGGCGGATGTCATCGAACATTGCGGAACGCTGGCGAAGAAGCTGGAATATCAAAACCTGCGCTTTCTTGTCGGGGACATCGCGGACTATGACGAATTGAGCGAGGTCGATATGGTTGTTACTCTGCATGCCTGCGACACCGCGACCGACGCGGCATTGGAGAAGGCCGTCCGTTGGAACGCCTCCGTCATTTTGTCGGTTCCGTGCTGCCAACACGAGCTGTTCGGGCAGATCGACAGCCCGGTGCTTGGGCCTTTGTTGTCCCACGGCATCCTCAAGGAACGCTTCTCCGCGCTGGCTACCGACGCGATCCGGGCGAAGCTGCTGGACATCATGGGCTATAAAACGCAGCTACTCGAATTCATCGACATGGAGCATACGCCGAAGAACATTTTAATCCGCGCGGTCAAAGGAAGCGGCTCCGGAGCGGGTTCCGCCTCCGAAAGAAACCGCCTATGGCGGGAATATACGGAATTCCGCGACTTCCTGAGTGCGGCACCTTATTTGGAACAAGCCTGCCGGGATTTGCTGCCGGGAGCTCCCGCAGCCCCGGACTCGGAGTCGGGAGCGGAAGCCTCCAAGGGCTGACGAGCCCCTATTAAAAATAAATAACCGTTTGAAGCGGTGCGATGGGGTCAACACTTGAAGTGTTGGCCTTTTTGGCATGTCTTTTTGACATGTATGGAGAAAAAGCAAACATGTTCGGTGCGGTTTTTTAAGTCCGGCGGTCCGGCAAGTGTGGCGATCCTGCTGGCCCCGCCAAATAAGGGCCTTCCAGGGCGTTATTCCGGCTTTCCGCGAACAAAACGGAGAAATAACGTCCCAAAAGGCCCTTATTCGAGGAAAAAGTGGAAGAAAAGCGGAAAAATGACGGGATTGGCGGCATATAGAGTCCTTTTTGACCCCTATTTGAAGCCATAGGCTTAAAACGCGCTAAATAAGGTCCCAAAAGGCAGCTATTTTATGGCGAATAGGTTTCGCGAATATACGAATGTATGTAAAAGAGGGAGGGCTGACCGTGAAGGAACAAACAGGGCTTCGGTTGCAAAAAAAGTTCATACCGACTGCCGTTTTGGCGACCGCCTTGCTGTTGTGTCTCACGGGCGGCATGTTTTTTGTCGACTCGCTCCCGGTGTTGTTGACCGCAGCCGTTTGGCTGTTGGCGTCCGGCGCCTATGCGGCAGGAGCTGTGGGGCGTTTGAGTCAGAGCGGCAATTCGCAGACGCAGAAGCTGCAGGGCTTCTCCCGAGTCATGGACGCGGCGCTTGCCGCCGGGCCGTTTGCGATCGCCGCGATGTATGCCTTCCATCTGGCGGGCCGACCCGCTTCCTACCAAGCGACCTTGCTTGCGGCGCTTTGCTGGTTGTTTTATGGCTGTTTCGGAGCGGCCTTACGGAAAACGAGTGGGGCAGGAATACGAGACTGTTCCGGTTTTATGGAGCGGGGCTGGCTGCTTGTCACAGGCACGCTGGCCGCGACGGCGCTGGCAGCCGTGTACGGCTGGCTGCCGGTGCCGGGCGCGATCCTGCGCACGGAGGATCGCGACATTGCGGCGGCGGGGGCTAGGCTGGGCGGTCTGCTCCAGTACCCGAACCTGTTCGGGGCCGTGATGGCGGCCGCGCTGCTGGAGCGGCTGACCGCCCTGGCCCGCTTACCCCGGGCCGCCTTCTCGCGGGCGGCAGGCCTGCGCGGCTACCGGACCGGCGCCCTGGCGCCGGTCTTCGCCCTCTGCCTGCTGCTGTCGGAGTCGCGCGGCGCGCTCGCCGCCGCGGCCGCCGGCTGGGCGGCGGGCTGGCTGCTGCTGCGCGGCCGCCAGCGGCTGCGCTACGCGCTGCATAGCGGCGTGGCCGTCGCCGCGGGCGCGCTGCTCGCCCGGCAGCTTGCCGCCGCGCAGTTGGCCCCGCCCGCGCTGCCCGGGCTGCTGGCGCTGGTCGCCGGGCTGGCGGCCGCCCTGGCGCTGTCCGCGCTTGCCGCCCGCGCCGCCGATTGGGCCGGCCCGGGCGCGTCGCGTCGCCGGGCGGTGCCGCTTTGCGCCGGCCTGGCCGCGCTCGCGGCCTGCCTCGGCGTAGCCGCGGTTGCCGGACTGTCCGGCCGGCTGGCCAACCCCGCCACGCTGCTCGCGCGTGGCGAGCTGTACGCCGACGCCCTGCGGCTGCTTGGCGAAGCGCCCTGGCTCGGCCAGGGAGGCGACACCTGGCGGACGCTCTATCGCGGCGTTCAGAGCGCCCCTTATGTCGGCAGCGAAGTGCACAGCGGCTATCTCGACATCGCCCTGGATTTGGGCGCAGCCGGACTTACGGTGCTTGCGGGCTGGCTGGCCCTGGCGGCCGCCGGAATTTACCGTTCAGAGCGCCGTTTGCTGCCGCCTTTCATCGTACTTGTACTGCATAGCGCGGTTGATTTCGATATGAGCTACGGGCTATTGTGGCTGTTGCTTCTTTGGCTGGCTGCCTGGGGAGGGCAGGGCGGCCGGACAGGCCGCGGGGAATACGCCGCAGAGATGCCGGGGCTTGTCCCGCCGCCAGGCCGGCTTCCAAGCTTTGCGCGCGATCCGTTCCGGCGGTTCACGGCGGGACGCTCATCGCATTTGGCCCGCCGAATCACGGCCGGAACCGCCGCCGCGCTGCTGCTGGCGGGCGGTGTGGCCGGCCTGTGCCAGGCCGGGAGCCTGCGGCTTTCGCACCGTGCCGCCGCGCTCGCCCCCGCGGATCCGGCCGCCGCCCGGCTGCTGGAGCGCGCCGTCGCTCTAGCCCCCGCGCGGGCGGAAGCCCGCCTCGCCCTCGCGGATGTCTCGGCCCCGGCTGCGGCGGCCGAGACGCTTTCCCGCGGGCTGGCTTATGAGCCAAGCCATCCCGGGCTGGCGCTCGCGCTCGGGACCGCTCTTGCGCGGCAGGGCGACCCCGCCGCATTGGCGCCGCTGCGCCGCTCGGCGGAGCTGGACCGCTACAGCCGCGGCACGCAAACGGCCGCGCTGCGGGGAATCGGCCTGCTGACGGACAGGCTGTCCGCTGCAGGCCGCCCGGAGCAGGCCGCCCGTGCCGCTGCCGCGGGGCAGGCGGCCTACCGTCGCTACGCCCGGCTTGCGCTGCAGGCCGCCTCGGGCCGCAATGATCGCGGCTTCCGGATGACCGCGGAAGCCGCGGCCTTGGCCAAGCGGCTGGCGGCATGGAGGCCGGGTGTCTTTCGCTCCGGCAGTTGACCGGGCCTCCTTCCACGCTTCGCTTTCCGTCATAGGCCCGGAATAGCCCGGACCGGCGTTGTTCGCAACCGTTCGTCGACCTATCGCTTATTATCCGCCGAATGCGTCGCGGAACGCCCGTGAGAGCGTCTCCCGGTCGACCTGCCAAAGCTCCGCCAGCTCGGCGCTGACCGCCTCGTCCCACCAGTCCGCCAGCACCTTCCGGTTGCTGATATGCTCCGCGATCCACAACAGGTTTCCGATCACTTTTTTGTAATACAGAGCCTCCCCTTGTTTAACCAGGTCTTCGGGAATGTAGACACCGAGACGCTTGATCGTCCGGTACAATTCCTTGCTGCAGCCCCGGCGGATTTTCCGCGGCGTGGGGAGCGGCGAAGCATGCTTTCCCGGCGTATTACCCATCGTACCGCCTCCTTTTTTCTCAACATATGCGGTCTCCCGTAAAGGGGACACCGGCCTCATGCCGCAAAGTAGAATGCATGTCCGCGGCTATGGTAGAATAGACTGGAAAATAGAGCTTGGTTCGTGTCGATCATGTCTGGGGAGAGAGTAACGTGGAATGGATTTCTAATCTAGTCGGGGTTTTGTTTGAATGGATTCAACAATTAGGTTTTTTCGGAATTATGCTCGGCCTGATGATCGAGGTGATCCCGAGCGAGATTGTGCTGGCCTACGGGGGATACCTCGTACATTCGGGGCACATTAATTTTTTTGACAGCAAATGGATGAGCTTTGTCGGCGCGGTATTTTTCGGCGTGGTCGGCGGCGTGATCGCCCAGCTGTTCATTTACTGGATCGGCCGTTACGGCGGGCGGCCTATCCTGGAGAAGTACGGCAAATATATTTTGATCCAGAAGAAGCATATCGACGTTTCCGAGGCCTGGTTTCTGAAATACGGGCCCGGCGTCATTTTCACCGCCCGGTTTATTCCGGTCGCCAGACATGCGATTTCCATCCCTGCGGGGATGGCCAAAATGCCCGTAAGCAAATTTCTGCTGCTGACGACGCTGGCGGTGATCCCCTGGTCGGTCCTGTTCATTTACCTGGGCCTCTTGCTGGGCGAAAATTGGCAGCATATCGACGAAAAGGCGGGGCCGCTGGTTATGCCGATCCTGCTTGTCGCGCTCGCCTTGCTGATTGTTTACGTGCTCGTAAAATGGTTCGGAGCTTCGAGAAAGAAAGGAGATGCTTAACTTGAGCGTCAACGTGGCCTACAAATTCGGGAAGGGAATCTCTCCCCGGCAGTTTATGGAGAGTATGGAGCGAAACAAAGAGGAGTTTGCGCGCGGATACGAGGCTTTCGTCTGGGTGAACGACGAAGACCGCGAATTTTTCGAAAGCCTGCAATTCCGCGACGATCTCCGCGTGTTGATTCTTGCGGCGGAATGGTGCGGGGACGTCGTGCGCAGCGTACCGGTCGTATTCCGGGCCTTGGAGGCGGCCGGCTTGAAGACGGAAGTGCTAATCCTGGAAGAGCATCAGGATTTGATGGACCATTTTCTGACGATGGGCGGTCGCTCCGTGCCGGTCGTTATCCTTGCGGATCCGGGAGGTCATGTACTCGGGCATTGGGGGCCGCGGCCGCGGCACGTGCAGCAATTGATGGTGGATTTCAAACGCGAGAACCCGGTCCGGGAAGCCGCGGATTATGAAGAGAAGATCGCCGTCGTCCGCAAAAGGATGGCGGAAAAATATGAGGAAGGAGCCGGAGTGAACGCGTCGGTTGTTGCCGAACTGCGGGAGCTGATTTCGGGAATGTGAAATGAAATGCTGAAAATAGAAAGTTTCTCCCTGGGACCGCTCCAGACCAATGCTTACCTGCTGCGGGGGGAAGATGAGAGCAAGGCGGTCATTATCGATCCCGGGATGAATCCGGGGGCGCTGCTTCGGCGGATCGAGGGCATGGAGATCGAAGCGATTCTACTGACGCACGCCCATTTCGACCATATCGGAGGCGTGGACGAGATCCGGAAGCGGAAGGGATGTCCCGTTTACGTCCACCCTTTGGAAAGCGAATGGCTGACGACGCCGAAGCTGAACGGCTCGCTCCTGTGGCCTGAGGTTTCCGGCCCGATCGTTACAGATCCCGCCGAATTCGACTTGGCACAAGGGCAAAAATTTACGATGATCGGCCATGAATTCACCGTGTATCATACACCCGGGCATTCTCCCGGCAGCGTGAGCTTCCTGTGCGGGGACGACCTGTTTTCCGGCGATTGCCTGTTTAAAATGGGAGTGGGGCGCACCGATCTTCCGGGGGGCCGGGAAGCCGATCTGTACAATTCCATCCGGGGTACCCTGTTCCGCTTTCCGGACGAAACGAAGGTATACCCGGGGCATGGCCCAAGAACGACCATCGGGTATGAACGGGCGAACAATCCTTACGTTTCTTGAGTTTTCAGTAGGTTTTTCAGCGGCTTGAGCGTTTTTACAACAAATTTTTACACAAAAAGTGCAAAAAAGCTGGACAAGTCCTTCTCGCTTTGCTAAAATCAAGTCATTAAATAATTGTAACTTTTGCGAAGCACGCAAGCTGTGGAATTATCCCGGTTTGCGTTCTTTTTTTGTCTTTTTTCGGGGCGGCTTGAATGCATGTTTTCTATCCCTTTCCGGTTTTGATAAGATATTGATAATGGCATGGCGACCGGAGGTTTTATGATGGAAGTTGAACTGTTATTGCGTGTCCTGATTGCGGGAGCATGCGGCGTCCTTATCGGCTTTGAACACATATTTCCGTGTTCGGATTTGAAGCGGAGCGCCGGGAAGATGAAATCTACCTCGAACTGTCGGTGAAATTGAAATCAGGCGCGAATCTGGAGACGTTATTGTCGTCCCTGGATGAAGATATTAAGCGGATGAAAGTGGAATAGCGGTCCGGCAGTTGCCCATCTCTGATTTTTTTAGTAGGATAGTAAAATAACTTATTGAATAATCAGGGAGGTAGACGATGCTGCGTTTGGGAGAGAGAGTTGTAATCGTCGGAGATGCCTTTGAGCAAAATCTTCCTGTTGGGGAATATGGCTACGTTATTGCCTATGATCGCAATCCGGATAATGCTTTCGATTACGTAATCCGCGCGCCGAAGCCGGGACGGAATTATTATGTCCCTGCAAGCGACGTGGAATCCGAGGAGCTTCTCCTGGAATACGAAGCGGAACGGGCTATTCAGGAAGCATTGATCGATTACGCGTTGGCGACGCATAATGAGAAGCTGTTTCTGCAAATTTTGAATGGCGAAGACAATGATGCGGACGAACAGAAGGAACCAACAAAGGAAGTTATATCTCAGGCGGAATTCATCAAACAGGTGAATTTGCGAGCATGGATATAAGAGTCGGCGATGCCGGCTCTTTTTTTCTATCGATTTAGTGATGAGTTTGCATGAGTGTGGGCGTCTCTGGTGGCATGGCAAGGGATGCGTATGATTTACCGCCGTATTCAATAAAATAATGCTTGTAATGCAGACTGTTTCAGAGGAGGCTACCTAAAGATGAGCCAGCAACAGCGCAGAAAGGAAGCTGCGGCGAAATCCCGCAAGCAGAATCAGCAGCCCCATCATGGCGAAATCAAATCGCTGAAAGAGCTATCCCGTGAGTATGATGCGGAAAATGGTAAAGCGTAAGCGGTATTAACAGATAGGCTGCCGATTTCACTCGGCGGCCTATTGCTTTTTATCCGGCCCGGGCTCGATAATCCGCCAGCTTTCTTCGTGTTTCGCGTTAATGGATTGAACTGAATCCCATTCTACAATATAATTTTATTCAACCGATTCGTCATGTTAGAATGGACAAGTCAAGGCCCGGCAAGGGCCACCAATGAAGGAGGAAAGGCAAATGAGCATCCAGGTGAAAGACGTGGAGCATGTAGCCAAGCTGGCCCGGTTGAACCTGACCGATGAAGAGCGGGAGATGTTCACGGAGCAGCTCAACGCTATTTTACAATATGCCGAGAAGTTGAACGAGCTGGACACGGACGGCGTGGAGCCGACAACGCATGTACTGCATCTCAGCAATGTGATGCGGGAGGACGAAGTGCGGGAGAGCCTGCCGCAGGAGAAAGTGTTCCGGAATGCGCCGGAAGAAGAGGACGGACAATTCAAGGTTCCCGCCGTACTGGAATAAAAGCGGCATCGAAACGGAAGCAACATGTGCATAAGAAAAGGAGGACGCGCTAGTGACGCTGTTTGATTTGCGTTTGCAGGAAATACATAATCGGCTGGACAAGAAGGAGCTGTCTGTCACCGATTTGGTGGGCGAAGCGTTCGCCAAAATTTCGGAGCGGGATGAGCGCGTAGGCGCCTATTTGACGCTCAATGAGGAAGGGGCCCGCGCGGAAGCGGCGCGGCTGGACAATAAGCTCGCAGCCGGAGAGGAACGCGGGCTGCTGTTCGGTTTGCCGGCGGGTATCAAGGACAATATGGTCACGGAGGGTCTGCGGACGACTTGTGCAAGCCAATTCTTGCGCAATTACGACCCGATTTACGACGCGACCGTGGTAACGAAGCTGAAGCAGGCGGACGCCGTCACGATCGGCAAGCTGAACATGGACGAGTTCGCCATGGGCGGCTCGAATGAGAATTCCAGCTTCCACCCGGTGCGCAATCCGTGGGATTTGTCCCGCGTTCCGGGCGGTTCCAGCGGTGGTTCCGCCGCCGCGGTGGCCGCAGGGGAAGCGTACTTTGCTCTCGGCTCGGATACGGGCGGCTCCATCCGTCAGCCCGCGTCGTATTGCGGCGTGGTCGGCTTGAAGCCGACTTACGGTCTAGTATCCCGCTACGGGTTGGTGGCGTTCGCCTCCTCGCTGGACCAAATCGGACCGATCACGAAAAATGTCGAGGATTCCGCCTACGTGCTTCAGGCGATCGCCGGACACGACGCGAAGGATTCGACGTCGGCGAATGTCGATGTGCCCGATTATTTGGCGGCTCTGACGGGAGACGTCAAGGGCCTCAAAATCGCGGTACCTAAGGAGTATCTGAACGGGGTGGACCCGCAGGTGAAGGCCGCGATTTTGGACGCGCTGAAAGTGCTGGAGGGCCTCGGCGCTACATGGGAAGAAGTATCGCTGCCGCATACGGAATACGCGGTCGCGGCTTATTATTTGCTCGCTTCTTCGGAAGCTTCCTCGAACCTGTCGCGATTCGACGGAGTTCGCTACGGCGTCCGCGCCGACCATGCCGGCAACCTGCTCGACCTGTATCTGGAGTCGCGCAGCCAGGGCTTCGGTCCGGAAGTTAAACGCCGGATTATGCTGGGCACGTATGCACTGAGCTCCGGCTATTATGACGCGTACTATTTAAAAGCGCAAAAGGTACGCACCTTGATCAAACGCGATTTTGACGAAACGCTGGAAAAATATGATGTGATCATCGGGCCGACGGCTCCGACGACCGCCTTCCCGCTGGGATCGCAGGTTGACGACCCGCTGACGATGTATCTGAACGATATCCTGACGATTCCGGTGAGCCTGGCGGGCGTTCCCGCGATCAGCGTTCCTTGCGGCTTTGCGGACGGAATGCCGGTGGGGCTGCAAATCATCGGCAAGCCGTTCGACGAGAGCGGCATTCTGCGCGTAGCCCACGCGTACGAGACTCATACGGAACATCACAAGCAACGCCCGGCGTTGTAATCGGCAATTACAGGAGGGTCAACATGTCAACATCCAAATATGAAACCGTGATCGGGTTGGAAGTGCATGTGGAGCTGCATACGAAGAGTAAAATCTTCTGCGGCTGCTCCACGGAATTCGGCGCTCCGCCCAACAGCCATACTTGCCCGGTCTGCCTCGGCCATCCCGGAGTTCTGCCGGTGCTGAACCGCCAGGCCGTGGATTACGCCATGAAGGCGGCGATGGCGCTGAATTGCGAAATCGGCGACGTCAGCAAATTCGACCGCAAAAACTATTTTTATCCCGATTCACCCAAAGCGTATCAAATCTCGCAATTCGATCAGCCGATCGGACAGCACGGCTATATCGACATCGAGGTCGACGGCGTGACGAAACGAATCGGAATTACCCGGCTGCATCTGGAAGAAGACGCCGGCAAACTGACGCATGTCGACGGCGGCTACGCCTCGCTTGTCGATTTCAACCGCGTCGGCACCCCGCTCGTTGAAATCGTGTCCGAGCCGGACATCTCCTCGCCGGAGGAGGCGCGGGCCTATTTGGAGAAGCTGCGGGCCATCATGCAGTACTGCGATGTGTCCGACGTTAAGATGGAAGAGGGCTCGATGCGCTGCGACGCCAATATCAGCCTGCGCCCTGTGGGGCAGAAGGAATTCGGCACGCGGGCCGAACTCAAAAACATGAACTCCTTCCGCGGCGTGCAGCGCGGTCTGGAGTACGAACAATACCGCCAGGCGGAAATCCTGGACGAGGGCGGCGAAGTCGTGCAGGAAACGCGCCGCTGGGATGAAGCCCAAGGCAAAACCTTCTCCATGCGCGGCAAGGAAGAAGCGCATGACTACCGCTACTTCCCGGATCCCGACCTGGTCAGAATCCATATCGACCAGGACTGGAAGGACCGGATCAGAGCTTCGATTCCGGAGCTGCCGGATGCGCGCAAAGCACGTTATACGTCGGAATACGGACTTCCGGATTACGATGCCGGCGTGATTACATCATCGAAGGCGCTTGCCGATTTGTTTGAGAGCGCCCTGAAGCATACGTCGGACGCCAAAGCGGTATCCAACTGGATTATGGGCGATTTGCTCGGCTATCTGAACAGCAACGGTCTGGAATTGTCCGAAGTGAAGCTGACCGGACAGGGCCTCGGAGAGATGATCAACCTGATCGAGAAAGGGACGATCAGCTCGAAGATCGCCAAGACGGTCTTCAAGGAAATGCTGCAAAGCGGCAAGCTGCCGCAGCAGATCGTCGAGGAGCAGGGCCTGGTGCAAATCAGCGATGAAGGGGCCATTCTGGCGATCGTAAAAGAA
The DNA here is from genome assembly GCF_036553665.1 of Paenibacillus haidiansis. Lineage (NCBI taxonomy): Bacteria > Bacillati > Bacillota > Bacilli > Caryophanales > Paenibacillaceae > Paenibacillus > Paenibacillus haidiansis. The sequence goes on from NZ_JAZHPZ010000027.1 coordinate 17,420, forward strand.
GTCGTGGCGAACAATCCGGCCTCCGTTCAGGATTACAAAGCGGGCAAAGACAAAGCGATCGGATTCCTGGTCGGCCAGGTCATGAAGCAAAGCAAGGGGAAAGCCAATCCCGGACTGGTCAACAAACTGCTGGTCGAGGTGCTGAAAGACTGATTTAGACAAGGAGAGGCGATTATTGTCTTTAAGGGGGAACGAGGATGATCGTACGACTGTCGCTGCAGGACCCCGAGGTGGTGGAGCAGCTGTGGAGTTTGGAGCATGCGGCTTACCGTATGGAGGCCGCCGCGATCGGACTTATAGAATACCCGCCTCTGCCGGAAACGTTTGATTCCATCCGCAGCAGCGGCGATCATTTTTACGGGATCCTTGCCGATGACGGGGAATTGCTCGGTGCCATTGTCGTCACCCCCGCCGCATCCCCGGATTGTCTGGAGATCGCCAGACTGATGATCCATCCGGATCACCTGCGCCAAGGCATAGGCGCCTCCTTGCTGAAATATGTGCTCGACAGTCATCCCGATACGAACACATTTATCGTTACCGCGGGTACCCGCAATACTCCTGCGGTATCCCTCTACCGGAAGTTCGGTTTCGTGCCGGGAGAGAGCGTCACCTCGGCCGCCGGAGCCAACCTCACGGTGTTCCGCTATCATCGCAGCTAAAAATAAGCGCCTTATTCTAACCTGATTAGGGTAGAGAATGGGGCGCTTTTTTTGTATCACGGGCGGGTATCCACCAGTTCATTCCATTACAGAGAGTGGCGCAATGGGTTATTATTATATAAACTATGAATCTATTCTGCCGGAAAATTGTGCAGGTAGACGGAAAGGAGATGGCGAACTTGAAGACACCCGTGGATACTCAGACCGGGCAGGCGACGCATCCCGAAGCAAAGGCCAAAAGGTATCGGCCGAGACGGCGGAAGCGCAAATTCATCGCTTGTCTGCTATCGGCGGTTATACCCGGCCTTGGCCATCTCTACCTGAAAATGTTCCTGAAGGGTGCGGCGCTGATTTATTTCGTGCTGCTTGACATGTCCGCCCTGATTTATTTCTCCTCGGTGCGAAGCGGAATCAATGTCCCGTTCCTGATTTTGCTGGGGCTGATGATCCCTGTCATTTATTTCTACAGTATTTATGATGTATTGCAATCCACCGATGCCGTCAATGCCGGTATGAAAAGGACAGGGGCCGAAGCCGGCAACGACTCCGGCGCTGCCGGAGAAGGGACATCCTCGGTTTCCGGGGTGCGAAAAGGCGTACTGGCCGGCGTCTTGCTGATGTGCGGAGGCGGGGTTCTTTTTCTGCTGAGACAAAAGCCGCCTTGGCTAGAAGGATTTATCCAGTGGTCAGCAGGCTATATCGTGTCCACTGCGCTAATTGTGACCGGAGCGGTCCTTATCTGGCGGGAATGCCGCCGCCATTATATCCGGACCGGCCGGTTCACGGCATCCGCCTTGATCATCGCGGTCGGCATACTGCTACTCTATGACCGGATCACGGACCGGGATCTCATCCTGCAATTGCCTAAGTGGTGGCCGCTGATCCTCATCCTGGTCGGGATCGAACATATTGCTATTCTGATCCGGAAACGCAGGCATGCCTCGCGTCCGGCACGTCGGCTGCGGTTGGATATCCGCGGCCTCGTCTTGGCGGTGTGCGCCGGCGTATCGGTTTTCGCGGTGACCCAACAGGATCATTATTTGCATCTATGGAACCGCGTCAGCCTCGATTTGGCCGCGGCCGGATCGGATTTCAGCACGGAGGAAGGTTTTCAAGCCGATCTGCCGGAGTTGAGTATTCCGATCGATTTGGATACTGAACAAGTGACGATTAGCGGAATTAACGGGAGCGTCGATATTAAACGGGCGGAAATCGAGGGCGTGCTGGTCAGATCGACCGTTTGGGTCGATCAGCTCCCTTCGGAGGAAGCCGCTGCGGTGGCCGAAAGGACGACGATCGATACTTCGGTCGGCAAAGCGCTGTCGATTACCGTCAAGGATCATCCCTACGGAAACGCCGGCAAACGGCATCCGCGCGTCAATATGACGGTCTTTTTGCCGGAAAACCGCTTCCTGGATGTAGATGTCGCGATTTCCAACGGAGCGATTACGCTAACGGGTGTGCACGCGATGAAGGAGATCAAGCTTCAGACTGGGAACGGGAATTTGCGGCTTTGGGACGTGATCGGCAATGTATCGGCCAAAACGTTGAACGGCGACGCCGAATTATACCGTATCTTCGGCGACGCGGCGATCGATACTCAGGGAGGAAACCTGAAAGCGAACGGAATTACGGGAAACGCTTCGCTGTCGACGCTGGTCGGGGACATCTCACTGGTGGGCGCCGAGGGCGAGATTCAGGCAAATACAAAGAACGGGAATATTAAAATTGACGGGGCGCCCGCGGCGCTGCAAGCCGAATCGCTCAATGGGAAAATTCAAATTTCCGCGAAACAAATCGGCGGGGATTGGAATGTGTACAGCGCGGTCGGCGAAATGCTGCTGGAGATTCCGGAAACGGGTGACTATACCCTTGAAGGCTCCAGCGGATACGGGGATATTACCACGGACCTGCCCTTTATTATTGAAAACAAAGAGATTCAGGGCATTAGCGGCAATGGGGAGCATTGGATCAAGGTCGACGGCAACAGCAACCTAATTGTGACCAAAAGCTAAAATTCCTTTATGAATAGGAGTAATCCGGCTTGTTACAGGGAGTTACTTCGTTGACAAAAGAATTATTATAAACGTACAATAAAATTGTAAAGATTCTAATTTGTATTTTTTAAGGCGGTGGACTATATGGCTACTCGCGTACAGCATGCGCTTGATCAATTGAAGAGTAACGGTGTACGCATTACGCCGCAGCGTCATGCTATTCTTACTTATCTGCTGGAGTCGATGTCTCACCCGACTGCGGATGAAATTTATCGGGCCCTCGAGCCTCGTTTCCCGAATATGAGCGTTGCCACGGTATATAACAATCTCAAAATGCTGATAGAGGCGGGAATGGTGCACGAGCTCACGTACGGCGACAATTCCAGCCGCTTCGATGCCGATGTGTCCGATCATTATCACATCATTTGCGAGAAATGCGGGAAGATCAAGGATTTCTCCTACCCTTCCTTGTCGGAGGTAGAGCATAAAGCCGAAGAAATGACCGGTTTTGTCGTTCACGGACACCGCATGGAATTGCACGGGATTTGTGAAACTTGCCGTAACTTATAAATTCATTTGACCTGCTGGTTTAGGGAAACGTGCGGGATTCCGGATGGAATTCTTCACGTTTTTATTTTTGAATACGGAGGTATGATCATTGAATAGCAGAAAAAGAACCCACCGGAAACCCAGGCGCAAAGGCCGCGGCAAGTGGCTGCTGGCACTGATCGTTATCATCGCCGGAGCCTATTGGTTTGCTTCAGAGGTATTGCCGAACCGCGAACACATCGATCCCGACTGGAAGGGGACTTATAATAAACCTATTTTTGCAAAGGGAGAAATTTTGGAGGGAACGGCGATCGGCGAAGGCGACGGACTTAAGCTGCCGCTGCCGGTGATTCAATCGGTCGTCGACCCGAATATCCGGTATGAGCAAGATACGAAATCGGTGATTTTGACCACGCCCAAAAAGCTGGTGCTGCTGAAGACGGACGAGAAAACGGGGAAGATCAACAATAAACCGGTGAACCTGCGGTTCGCTCCAGAGGAGCAGGACGGCGTTCTGTATTTGCCTGCGGACTTGCTTGAGGACCTTTACGGAATGGAAGTTCATGAAGATTCTGCTTCGGGGGCCGTGCTGTTGATGGAGCCGGGAGAAAGCCTGGAGCATGTCACCGTCAGGGACTCTTCCCGCAAAAAGAATTTTACCGTTCCGCTTCGCGTCGGCAAAAGCATTCATACGCCGATTTTGACGGATATGAAGCCGGGAACGAAGCTGCGGATTTTAGAGACCCTGGATGAATGGTATTATGTGCAGCTTTATAACGGATATACGGGGTTTGTGAAGAAACAAGATACGGTGCCTGGGGGAAGCAGGGTTGTTCCCGAACTAGCGCCGGTGCTTTCGCCGGGGAAAGAAAAATGGCAATCCAAAAAGATCAATATGACCTGGGAAGCGGTCTATGAGGTGGCCCCGAAGCCTGCGTCCATCGGAAAGCTTCCGGGCGTGAACGTGGTGAGTCCGACATGGTTTTCGCTGGTCGACGGCAGCGGGAATGTCCGAAGCAAAGCGGATCAGGCCTATGTGAAATGGGCGCACGATCAAGGGATGCAGGTATGGGGCTTGTTCAGCAACAGCTTCGACCCTGATCTGACCACGGAGGCGCTGTCGACCTTCGAGAACCGGATGACGACGATTTTGCAGATGCTGCACTACGCGAAATTATATGATCTGGACGGCATTAATATCGATTATGAAAATGTGTATACCGAGGACGGTCCCAATCTGACTCAGTTTATGAGGGAACTGAGACCGCTCGCCCTGGAGTACGGGCTGGTGGTATCCATCGATGTGACGCCCAAGTCGAACAGCGAGATGTGGTCGGCTTTCCTCGATCGCAGAGCGCTTAGCAATACCGTGGACTACTTGATTCTAATGGCTTATGACGAGCATTGGGCTTCCAGCCCGACAGCGGGCTCGGTGGCGTCGCTTCCTTGGACGAGTTCCTCGGCGACGCGGATTTTGGAGGAGGACGGAGTGTCCCCGGATCAATTGATTCTTGCTGTCCCGCTGTATACCCGGGTTTGGACGGAAACCGAAAAGGATGGCCAAACCGAGGTGAAGTCGAAAGCGATCGGTATGGAAAAAGCCCAAAGCATTATTAAAGAAAAGAAGCTGAGTCCGAAGCTGTCGGAAGAAACCGGGCAAAATTACGTGGAGTATGAGGAAGACGGCGCACTCAACCGGATTTGGCTGGAGGATGCGGAATCGCTCGGCCGGCGGGTAGAATTGGCGAAGTCTTTGGGACTCGCGGGAATCGCCTCCTGGAATCGGAGCTTTGCTTCCGCGGAAGCGTGGGAAACCTTAAAGGGGATTGCCGAATGAATTACAGATTATAAATAAAAAAGGTTGGACGAAGCATCGCTTTAAACTGGCCCCTTAGTCAAGGACACTTTAAAAAAAGGGTTAAGCCGCACTTAAAAGATGATTCCTGTATTGAACAGGAGTCATTTTTTTTCGTCCCCATTGATATCTGTGGTAATTGTAATAGCGAATGTAGCGATGAATCTCTCGTTCCAATTCAGCCAGTGTTGCACAGTTTCGGCTTTTTATATGATCTTTCAAATGTCCAAAGAAGGACTCCTGAGGGGCATTATCCCAGCAGTTTCCGCGTCGCGACATGGACTGTCCAAGGCCTTTCATTTTCAATAAGTGCTGGTAGGTGGGACTTGTGTAGTGGCTCCCTTGATCTGAATGGATGAAGGCGTCCTTATGGAGCTTCAATCGACGCTGTCTCGTTAATGATTTAACGGTGTCTGTCGCAAGACTTAAATGGAGGGTAGTGGAGAAGTTATGGGCAAGCAGTTCGCCTGTGGCGGCATCCAACACGGTCGACAAATAAGCCGTCTGCGATTTGCCATACGGGAGATAGGTGATGTCGGTGAGCAGCGCAAGTCCGGGAATCCCCTTCTTGAAATCCCTCTGCAGCTCATTAGGAACGGTGCGATGCTCGAGTGTTGCTTTCGCCATACGCCGATACGGATTGGCCCGTCGATGGGGACATATGAGATTAAACTTATTCATGAGTCGTTTGATTCGCTTGAGGTTGTACACCGTGTCATACTCATGTTCCAGTGTCATTTTGATCGAGCGCGAACCTTTCTTGAATCCTCTTCGATGAAAGGCTTTCTTAACAAGGGCTCCGGCTTGTTCATCCCTTCGCATACGTTCTTCACGCTTACCGGCAGATAAAAGGTAGTTGTAATAGCCTGAGCGTGATACGTCTAGCAGCTCACAAAGGAAGCCCGTCATGCGTGTGTATCCTTGTTCAATCGCGCCCTGGATAAGTTCGAATCGTTCACTTTTACCTAGGTTTTCTCCGTTTGCTAACAGCCTCCTTTCGCTCCTGTCTAACTTTTTTACGTATTCCAGTTGTGCCTCCAGCAGCTTGATCTTTGCTTCTTGTTGGGCAATAATCTCATCGGGTGATAACGTTGGTTTCAACGGACGTAAAGCTGCCTCTTTGCGTGAATCCGCCAGTCCGATGATTCCGTCTTTGTCATAGGCTTTCTTCCAACGATCCGCACTCTGCTCGACTCGCTTGATCCCGAGCATCTCCACGTCAAAGCCGTTTGCTTCAAAAATCTCTCGAGGAGTCCTTCCTAATAGATACTGGTCGATGAATACGCGTTTGAACGCATCGGCATACGTGATTGATTTCTCACTGACCCGCAAAACATTTGGATTATTCGCTAAAAGCGTACGTTCATTTTTATTAAAGAGTTTCTTACTCATGCCCTCGCCCCCACTATTGATTCCAGTATACAAAAAGGTACCCATACGCTAAACACTTTTTTCTAAGTGTCCAGTGTATGGGTACCAGTTTA
>NZ_JAZHPZ010000028.1:0-19678 GCF_036553665.1 Paenibacillus haidiansis
CAAATAGGAGGATGACGGTTTGAAGATCGAATTGAATCCGGAAGATTTGAAGCAAACCGGGAAAACATTGAAAACGGCGGCCGGCGAAATCGAAGATATCCGGTCGGATTTGCAGCGGGCGATGAATCGGTTGACGCTGGAGAGCCGCAGCCGCTCCGACGTGGACGGCAATTTTCGGAGAATCAGCCAGAGTCTGAACGAACTGAATGAGCAGCTGCTGAAGCTGTCCGATCTATCGAAGCGGAAAGGGGAGGAATTTGCGGAGGACGACGCGTATGGCCAGAAGCTGAAAACCGGGAAATGGTGGGAACTCTTCAAGACGGGCGTCAGTATTGCGCTCGATTTTGTCCCGGTGATCGGGAACGCGAAAGGGATCGTCGAAGCAATTACTGGTCGCGATTTAATTACCGGCGAGAAGCTGGCCGCGTGGGAACGGCTGTTGGCGATTGCCGGCCCGCTCGGCAAGACGGTGCGTAACGGGGCCAAAGTGCTGAAGGTTGCCGACGAAGCTGTCGGAGTCGTGAATTTTGTGGCCAAGCATGGCGACGAGGTCGCCAGTGTATTGGGCAAAGTGGATGATGTGGCGGCGGAAGCGCTCAGCCATGGGGACGACATTGCCAACGTCGTCAGCGGTACAAGCAAGGCCGGTGATGCGGCAGGCGACGCCGCGAAGCTGGCCGATACGGCGGCGGATACGGCCAAGGCCGGGGATTATGCTGAGACGGCCGCGAGAGCTGCGGACGGGCTGAGCGCTGCGGAGGCGGCCGCCGCCGTCGCTGTCGGCGGCGCAGGAACTGCCGCAGCGGTGGCTGCCGGCATGTCCAAGACGGGCAAAGCCGCCGATGCGGCCGGAGAGGTGGTCAGCGATGCATCCAAGGCGGCCGATCAGCTCAGCGATGCGAAGAAGGCGGCGTCCAGCGCGTCGAATGGGGTAGATGCCGCCAAAAAGCAGACCCAGGATCTCCCGACCCGGAACAATTGCAGTATGACGGGCGACCCGATTCACATGGGAACGGGCGACCAACTGATCAGCCATACGGTGCTTAAGCTGTATGGCGCAGCGACGTGGCCGATTATCCTCCAGTACAATTCGGGGCTTCTGCAGGTTAGCGAAATGGGGGCGGCGTGGACCCATAACTATGCAATGTCCCTGCAATTTGGAGAGGAATCTTCCGCGGAAAGCCCGAGCGTTATCACGGTGTTTTGGAACGCCGCCCGAAATAACAAGTACGAGCTCGGAAGCGACGGGATCTACCGGACGAACGACCTCGATGCCAAGTTCGACGAGCTGCACCCGGTTTCGGACGGCTACAAGCTGTTCCACCGGAAGAAACAGGAGACATTCCTGTTCTCCAAAGAGGGCCGGCTGGTTGAGCTGGTCAACGTGGAAGGCCAGACGCTTCGGGTAGAGCAGAACGAGCCAGGGCTCACGGAGCGAATGACCGATCAACTGACCGGCAGAATCCTAAATTTTACCTATGATGAGCGTGGACTGCTTATCGCGGTCCAAGATGCCAAGCGGACTGTGAGATTCGAGTATAACGAGCATCGCCACATGAGCCGGCTCGTGGATGCGAACGGACAAGCCACGGACATCCTTTGCGACGAAGACGGCCGGATCCTAAAGGTGGCGACGGACGGGAAGCTGGAATTCGAGAACACGTTTGACGTCTATCACCGGATCGTGGCCCAGAAGGATCCGAACGGCCAGATTTCCTATATGGAATATGATACGGAATCGCTCCCGGGACAAATCGTGACCACCTTCACCAATCCGCTGGGATACCAAACGCGGTATGTCCATGATCGCGAATGCCTGCTCACGGAAATCGCCTATCCGGACGGCAGTAAAGTCAACTATACATACAATGAGCATGGTCAGGAAATAGGCTGCGCTTACTCGGACGGACGGATCGTCTCCCGCCTCTATGACGAACGAGGAAGACTTATCCAGTACATGGATGAGCTTGGGCATCAGACTCGCTTTGAGTATAACGAGCGGGATCAACTGGTGAAGGAAATCGATGCCGAAGGTCATGAAACGAGCTATCAATACGATGAACGGCATCGCTTGGTGAGCGTGATCCGGGCGGACGGAAGCAGCTCGGAAATGGGATACACGGCCGAAGGGCAGAAATCGTTCTACCGCGATTTTAACAGCGCGGTCCGCAAGTTCCGCTATGGAGCAAACGGAGAGCTTGCCGCCTGGGAGGATGCGGAAGGGCGGCCGAGCGAGGTCGCGGTGGACGAAGCCGGGCGGATCGCGGTGGTGCGAAACGCGCTCGGCGAGGCATTCACACGCGAATATGACGGCAATGACAACCTGATCCGTACGCAGGATGCGCTCGGGCACACCTGGGAGTATCGGTATGACGCCGACGATCACCTGATCGGCAGCAAGGACCCTTTCGGGGCGGAAACGATTTACACCTATACGGCTTCCGGGAAACCGGCGAGCGTGACGGACCCGCTGGGCCACACCACGGAGTACCGCTACGATGCCGCTGACCGGCTTGTAGCTGAGATCCATCCGGACGGAGAGCAAACGACACTCGAGTATGACTTGGGCGACCGGCTGATTGCGGTCATCGATCCGCTGGGGAGAAGAACACAGTACAACTATGACGCGGCAGGAAGATTGCAGGCGGTTATTGACGGGGAAGGACGCCTCGTCAGACAGCTGACGTACGATCCGGCGGGGAACCCGATTGCCGTCACCAACGGGCTCGGTCACACCACGAGCTACCGGTTCAACCAAATCAACCGGGTGACCGAGGTCAGCGACGCTTCCGGACGGGTGACGCGGTATAAATATGATGCGCTCTCCCGGCTGACGGAAGTGGAGGAAGCGGAACAGGCCCACTACCGTCAAGAGTATGACGGGGAAGGGAGAGTCACGGCTTACGAAGACGGAAACGGCAACCGGACCGAGCTGCGTTATGACCGTACGGGTTTACTCCTCGAAGAAAAGAACGCCTCGGGCCACGGGATCACGTATGCCTACGATCTGCAGGGACTGTTGGCCCGCCGGATGAATGCCCGGCGGCAATCGACCGCCTACCGTTACGATGTGGCCGGACGGCTCATCGGTCTGGAGGACGAAGCCGGTGATATCCGCATTGATTATGATGCGAACGGACGCGTGACCTCCCTGACGGAAGGCGAAGCCGTGATGTCCCGCGTCTATGACGCCGCCGGACGACTGGTCTCCAGCACGGACACGCTGGGATATACGATCGGCTACAGCTATGATGCGGCTGGCCGCCTGACGATGCTTACCTACCCGGACGGCAAGCAGGTGCACTACCGCTATAACGCGGCCGGCGAAATGGTGGAAGTCAAGGACTGGCGCGGCCGGTTGACCCGTTATAGCTATGACCAAAGCGGCAAGCTGATCGAGACTTGCCGAACCAACGGGAGCAAGGAGAAGCGGACGTATGACGCCGCGGGGCAGCTGATCCGCATTCAGGATAGCACGGCCCAAGGAATCATGCTGCAGCAGTTCCGGCTTACCTATAACGAGATCGGCCAAATCATTCAGGAGGAAGACAAGCAGTATACGTATGATAAGCTGCGGCGCTTAAGCAGCGGAGCGTTTAAAGGGCGAATCGTCAGCTACGAGTACGACCTGGGCGGCAACCTGACCTTAACCCGAGACTCTTTGGAGGGTAACGCCTCTTCCTTCCGTTATACCTCCGATAACCGGCTGCACGCCCTTGGGGATTATCCGGTGGAGATGGATGCGGACGGCAATTTGCTCTACAAGAGCAACGGGGAGAGCATGGCTTCGTATGAATACGACGCCCGTAACCGCTTGGTAAAATCCGGGAAGGCGCGCTATACTTATAACATGCTCGGCAATCGGACCTCCATGAGTTGGAGGGGCAAGACGACCCAGTATGTGGTCGACGACCTGGGCGAGCTCAGCCGGGTGCTGATGGAACTGGACGAGGAAGGGACGCCGAAGGCTTATTATGTCTACGGCCTTGGCCTGATCGGCCGGGAAGATGCGGACGGTAGTTACCTCAGCTACCATAGCGACATCCGGGGCAGCACGACCTTACTCACCGACGAAACCGGCAGAGTCACGGACCGATATATGTATGGAATCTACGGCGCATTGGAGCAGCACGAAGGCAGTACCTCCCAACCGTTCCAATACAACGGCCGGGACGGCGTGATGACCGACCCGAACGGGCTGTATTACATGCGGGCCCGCTACTATGATCCGGAACTGAAACGGTTCCTAAATCGGGACGTAATCCTCGGCGACCTGACCGACGGGCAGACCTTGAACCGGTATGCTTATGTCAATGGCGATCCAGTGGGGTATGTGGATCCTTTGGGGTTGTTTAAGTGTGAGATAGAGGGGACAAGTGACGTATATTATCACTCTGCAAACCCAACTGTAGTTGACATAATGAAAGAAAATGGATTTAGAACAGATTTGCCAAATCCACAAGCAGCATGGAAAAATAACAGATTTGGGAGAGGGGTTTACTTAGCTGATTCTCCCGAAACAGCCCTAGCAGAGAGACCAGGCGGAACAATCCTAAAGATAATTGCAGATACGGGCAAGAATCTGGATGTCACTAATAGAGGAATTATTGATTATGATATGGGTCAAGCTATAGCAAGAGCTGCCAGGAAGCATGGGTACGATTCAATTACATTTTTATCAAATGCTGCTAAAGAACAAGGTTTTAAAGGTGTCAATACTGTGATTTTTGATCCTAAAAAAGTATCGATACTGGAGGTTTTACAATAATGAAATATTGCCCCCCTGAAATACCCGGAATTTATTGGATAAAAAAAGATATTTATATGTGTAAGTCGTGCGGACACGAGTTTGAATATTTTATGTCAAACGGGGATGATATAGTAAAATATAAAGAAAAAGATGGATACGAGATTAAATGGCTTCCCACTTATACTAAGGGGGGTTACTTGGATTTAATGCAAAAACTTATTCCAAATTTTAAGTATAATGATCAAATAACTATGAGAATTGCAAAGGAGTTCAATTCCAAACTGAGTTATTATATTGAAAAAAGCTCAAATGGGAAGATATTCATATTAGATGATGCTGTGGTTTTTTGTAACAGATGCAATTCAAAGGAATTGCAAAATGTTGGAGAAATTATTCTTACATCTCCTCAGATAAGTTGGTTAAAAATATCTTGTGAATTATTAAATTTAGATTACAATTCACAATAAGAATAACTAAGTTGAAAAAGAATAATATAATTCAAAAACTCATTAATATAAACTAGCGAAGAGGTAAAAGGATATATAGATTCTGCGAAGTAATTATACGAAAACTAATGATGAACACCAAGCGGGTAAAAAAGAGAAGCATTTACCACTGACCTTGAATGGCTCCATGCCATTTAAGGTTTCTTTGTAAATGAACTGTCTTTATTTGGAGATAAAATAGAAAAACAGCATCTTAACTAACAGTGGAGCGTTTAAAGGTTGAATCGTCACCTACGAGTACGACCTGGGCGGTAACCTGACCTTTACCCGCGATTCTTTAGAAGGTAACGCCTTTTCTCTCCGTTATACCTCTAACGCCTGTAAGTTGAGAGACTATCCGGCGGGGATGGATACGGACGGTATCTGCTCTACAAGAGTAACGGGGAGGGCCTTGACCCTGGCAACCAAATGGTAAAATATGGTAGGTGACGTTATACTTATAACATGAAGTTGAGGAACTAGATGTATCGACAGAAAGAAATAGTGCTGTTTTTTACTCAGGGCCGGGAAACAGAGCAAGGGCAGAAGAATTTGCAATCTTAAATGGGAAAACAACCCTTGAACAAACAACGGGAGGTAAGTGGTTAGATGAACTTAAGCTATTTGAAGAAGGAAGCCCACTAACTACTGAGCAAGCTTCAGCTGTATGGGGAAGACTTTCCCAAAGGTATGCTCAAAGTGCATCTGGAACTGCAGTAGGTTTCGTAAAAAGTGCTAGACCAAGTAGCATTTTTAATACAGTTGAATACCCAGCATTACTTGAAAATACGGATATTGTTAATGTTCTCACTGGAGGTTATTAGAATGAGCTTCGAGCAAAGTTACAAAATATCAATTCCTCATTTTTATAGCTTGGAGTATTCAGAGGGTGATCATATTATGTCGGTAGAAATTGATTTTCGAGATAAAACTCCATGTTTATATTATGAGAAGATAAAAAAATAGAAGTCGCCACATGATCATGAAATAATATCCTCAGAAAAACGGGAAGTGATTTTGACTAATATCTTTAAATACTTAACTCAGGTTAAAGGGTTTGATATAGAAGTTATTCGATAGACAATTAGAATTTTCAACATTAAAATTTTTAGATGAAATTACGAAAGAATTATAAGGTTATTACCAAGGGGACCATTTGTGGGCTCGTTACTACGATCCCGGAACTGAAACGGTTCTTGGACCGAGAAGTCATTCTCAGCGATCTCACTGATAGACAGACCTTGAACCGGTTGCTTATGTTTAATGGGGAGGCGTTGGGGGTATGAGGATCCGTTGGGAGTTTGTAAGTGGGTTGCTAAGATGTGGGCAATCCACTTCCTCGAAACGGTCTATTCTCTCATACAATAAGGCTGATCATTATGCAGTTTGGATGCAAGGTGACGCATCGTAGGCCGGGGGGATATGTGGATTGGAGCAGTTGACGAATTTAAATAGCTTAACAAACAGCCAAGTTGTCCTAAGAAAGTTGGCAATGTTCACTGACGAGTTGGGCAGCATTTCGCGATAAGGTCCATTCGTTACTGTCCAATTCAGACTTCCAAGTCTTGATGGAATTAGATCATCAATAGAAACAATACCTAGTAGAGGTATGGATTTATTCAAGGAGGAAGAACAGGTGGAGGAGCAAGGAAAGGGCCTATTCATTCAGATACAATTATCGATGTAGTGTGCATTAAATTTTAGAGGTGACTAAAACTTGAAACTACCCACTAAAATTGTAGACTTGTTGGGATTCTCCATTAGTAACGGATTTCAATGGCATTTCGAACTATTCTCAATATGTCGCGCCCGTCATACTAAACCAATCGATAGATGAGTTTATTTAGATGAAATTATTAATACGATCAAAAAACATAGATGTAAATAAGACTTAAACTTACTAGCTCCCCTGGAATATTCCGGCGGAGCTTTTCTCATTTCAATTTTAACCAACAGCCTACACATTTCGACAAAATTCTCAGAATTTAGGTGATATAATTTTCCTATGACTATTGGCATAGGTTAATATTCCTTAAATTAATGAAAGGCAGTTGGTTTGAGGCATGTCTTCTTTTTACTATCGCAGATCGCCCCGAATTATTAAAGAGCAGGGCGAACGCAAGCTCGAAGTGTTTCGACCGCCGAATATTCCGCAACCTCCCTCATTGAATCTGATTTCGATCATGGTTCCCATTATCGTTACGGTAACCGGGGCTGCCGCCATGATGATGTTTTATAAGCGGGCCGGGAATGCCTCTTACGTCGTTGTGCAGATGATCTCGCTTTGTACGATGGTGGCGTCTTATTTCGTTCCGGTATTGGTTCATTTGCAGCAGAAAGGCAAGCATAGACGCATCATTAAGAAACGGAATCAAGGATACGATGCGCATTTAAACGAACAGCGCGAACAGTTGCAGAACTGGAAGAATGAGCTGATTCTAAACTGGCACCAGACTCATTTGGAGCCTCAATTTTGTACGAAAGCTTTTATCGACAAAAGCCCTTCAATTTGGGAACGGATTCCTCAGGATTTTGACTTTCTGAAAATTAGAGCGGGCATCGGCACGGTGCCCAGCGGTTTTGAAATTTCGGTTCCAAAGCGCGAAGGGATTGAAAAGGACCCGCTGATCGAAAGGGCCAACGAGTTGGCCGAACGATTCTCCACCATTCCGAATGCCCCGGCACTCTTGGATTTGAACAAATATAGAGTCGTGGGGATCGTCGGCGATGAGGAAGAGATGAAAGGGTTCTGCAGAGCTTTGGTCACTCAGATCGCCACGCATCATTCGCCGGATGAAGTAAAGCTGGCGGCTTTTATGAGCAAAATGCAGACGGGAGAATGGGGCTGGCTTCGCTGGCTTCCGCACATTTGGGACGACAAGAGATCGAGCCGTTATCTGTTCCAAGACGGGGGGTACCAGGCTCAGGTCCTGGAACAGCTTCATTCGCTGCTGCAGCGCCGGTTATGGATGAAAGAGCAAGAGCAGTCGCAGGCGCTTCCTTTTTTCGTCTGTTTGCTTCCTTATATTGAAATGCTCGAGCACGAGCCGATCTTGCCGCTGCTGATGAAAGAAGGTGACGCGATCGGAGCGACGTCCATCGTGCTGGCCGCACGGCGGGATCTGCTTCCGAAGGAATGCCAATTGGTGGTTGAATTGAACGGGGAAGAGGCGGTCATGCGATCCACCAACGTCACGGGAGGTTCCGCGGGAACGACATATGCAAAGCCGAAAGATGAAGTTCCCTATGTCCAGCCGTTTAAGCCTGACCGAATGTCTTCAGGGGAAGCGGACCATTTTGCGCGAGTTGCGGCGCCGTACCGGGTGAAGACAAGCTCTGCGGATGAAGTGGTCAGTGTCCTGACGTTGTTCGATTTATACGGGATTCAGAAGATTGATGAACTGAATGTTGCCGGTAAGTGGGAAGAGCACAGATATCCGAATACGCTTCCTTTTCCTGTGGGAGTTAGGGGCGGCATGAAGCCTGTCATCATGAATCTCCACGACAAAATCGAGCGGAAAGGGCACGGCCCGCACGGATTGATGGCCGGAACAACCGGTTCGGGGAAAAGTGAAGTCATCCAGTCCATGATCGCATCCTTGGCCGTTCAATATCACCCTCATGATCTTGCGCTTATGCTGATCGACTATAAAGGCGGCGGTATGTCGAATACGTTTGCTGACCTGCCACATGTGATAGCGACGATTACAAACCTGGAAGAAGAAGGGCTGATTGAACGCTCCAAAGTTTCGCTCAAGGCCGAATTAAACCGGAGGCAGAAATTGTTCGTCGCCGCCGGCAATGTGCAGCATATCGACGAGTACTACAAGACGGAGTGGAGGAGCGAGGAGCCTCTCCCGCATCTGTTTATCGTTATCGACGAGTTTGCCCAGTTGAAGAAAGACCAGCCGGAATTCATGAGCGAGCTGGTATCCATTGCGGCCATCGGGAGAACGTTGGGCGTTCACTTGCTCCTCGCTACGCAAAAGCCGGGCGGGGTCGTCGACGACAAGATTTGGAGCAACTCCAGATACCGGGTATGTTTACGGGTGCAAGACGAGGGAGACAGCCGCGAAATGCTGAAGATCAGCGATGCCGCATACATAACGACTCCTGGACGCGGTTATTTGCAGGTAGGCAGCAACGAAGTGTTTGAGCTGGTGCAATTTGCCTGGAGCGGCGCACCGTACGACCCGAACAAATCGGTTCAGCAAACCGCCTTTACGGCCCATAAATTGGGTTTGGACGGCAGACGTGCCAAAATCGTCAACCCGCTGGATATCGTTACATCGGGGCAGGCCAAGAATAGCGACAATAAAGCGACGGGAATCGAGGAAAAGCAGCTAAGCGTTCTTATTAAGTCTATTGCAGAATACTGCGAACAAGCCGGGATTAACCGTTTGCCGGGGCCATGGCTGCCACCCCTGCCGCAATATTTGACGCTAGATCAAGTGCCGGAGCCTGCGGAAATTTCGGACAAGCCGATTTATCCCACCGTTGGCTTGATCGACGACGTGGCCAATCAAACCCAATATCCGCTCAGGCTCGATATCGAGTCGGGGAATTGGGTCGTATACGGCATGCCGGGGACAGGGAAGACGACGTTTATTCAAACGCTGCTCTACTCGCTGACCGGCAATTGCACCTCGGAAGATATCCATGTCTATGCGATGGATTTCGGCAGAATGCTTAAAGACTATCTCTTCATGCCGCATACGGGGGATGTGATTCTTGACGAGGAAGAGGAGAAGCTCGTCCGGCTGGTCGCCATGCTCGAAGAAGCGCTGTTGAGCCGGAAGACGCTGTTTGCGGAAGCGGGCGTGAAGTCGCGGCTGGCATACTGCAATGATACGAACAATAAACTGCCGGCATTGCTTGTCATTATCGATGGTTATGTCAATTTCAGAAAGCAATATGAGACTCTCCACGATAAATTGGAAGTGCTATTCCGGGAGGGCTCCAGTTACGGGGTTTATTTCCTTCTCACGGCCAACCGAGTATCCGATATTCCCGACAAGGTACGCAGCAACTTCCCCAATGGGGTGTCGTTCCTGTTGTCCGATGCCGCCGATTACCATTACGCGGTGGGCCGTTTAGCCAAGAATCCCGGGCATCTTCCGGAAGGACGCGGGTTTGTGAAAGGCCATATTCCGCCTTATGAATTCCAAACGGCGCTGCCTGTAGATGCGGCCAACGAGTCGACAAGGGCCAAACTGGTAAAAGAGCACTTGCAGCAGTTGGATGCCAACTGGAAGGGTTCCAAACCGGCACCGATTCGGGTATTGCCGGATACCATTCCGTTGGAGGAAATCTGGAACGAAGCTGCAAATCAAGCCGCAAATCGGGCGAAGGGGACGCTGATTCTCGGTTTGCAAGTTGCGAATCTACGAGAGTTTTCCTGGAATATGGACGATGGACCGTATTTTATTGTCGGCGGACGAATGGAGAGCGGCAAAACCTCGATGCTGATGACGCTTGGCATCACGACTGCCCGTCAATTCTCACCGGAGGAACTGCATTTGTATTTGTTTGATATTCGCCGTTCGTCTCCCGGATTGGGCTCATTAAGGAATTTGGCTCATACTCGGGGATTCGCTT
Organism: Paenibacillus haidiansis; assembly: GCF_036553665.1. Taxonomy (NCBI): domain Bacteria; kingdom Bacillati; phylum Bacillota; class Bacilli; order Caryophanales; family Paenibacillaceae; genus Paenibacillus; species Paenibacillus haidiansis. The sequence continues at coordinate 10,834 of NZ_JAZHPZ010000028.1, forward strand.
CCGATGAGCGGGCTTTGGAGCAAATTCTGACGGAGCTGAAGCAGGAAATTGAAACTAGAGTCCAGTCCGAATCGACAGTAGCCGCTTTGCCGCGCCTTATGCTGCTGATCGACGATGCCGACGTGATGGCTAAGCGGATCTCGTCCAATTATACGTTGACAGAGAAGCTCGAATATATTGCTAGATACGGTAGAGAATACGGCGTTTATATCGTGGCCGCAGGTCAGGCCAATGACATGAATCAGAACTGGGATGCATGGTTGAAAGAAATCAAATCCGCGCAGATCGGCTGGCTGCTTGGCACTACGGATCTGAGCGAAGCCCAATTGTTTAATATGAAAATTCCGTATGACCAAAGCGGCAAGATGCTTCCGTCCGGAGAAGGTTTTTATGTTAAACGGAAGCATGAACGCGTGAAAATAGCCCACGCTTTCTCGCATGGCAACGAGCAGTTTATCGAGCAAGTGAATCTGGTTAATTCGGCATGGGTCGAAAGGGTTGGACAGTTATAATTTTCGACGAAAGTTACCAAATTTTTCATTGATAAATACTGGGATCATTGGTACTATTTTATTAGATTCTATTATTTATTGATATTTAAGGAGGATATGTAATGGCTCGTATTTTAATTACACCGGAAGAAATCGATAACGTCGCAAACCTGTTTAATACCAGTGCTCAGCAAAGCGAAGAGATGAAGAACAAACTTAACTCCACGATCCAGTCGATGCAGGGCCAATGGGAAGGGATGACGCAGCAGAAATTCTTCAACCAATACGAACAAGATAAGAAGAACATGGAAGTGTACATAACGATGCTGCGCGACGTTGCCAAAGAGTTGAACACGATCGCGACCCGGTTCAGAACTGCGGATCAACAAAGCTAAGGTAACTACAAAAGGCCAGGTATTTGCTTACCTGGTCTTTACTATATCTGCAGTACGCAATAGAAGGAGAATGAATGCTTGTGAGTTACCAAATTCAAGCAACCGCCGAAACGCCTGCCTTAATCATTTATTTACTGGATATCAGCGGCTCTATGACTCTGGAATTTGAAGGCAGACGAAGAATGGATATCGTTAATGAGGCTTTAAGAACCGCAATCCGGCAAATCGTCTATCGTTCGACAAAAGGCTCGCGCCTTTCGCCAAGGTACCGGTTAGCCATTTTGGCCTATAGTGACGAAGTCTACGATCTTCTTGACGGTGTAAAATCCATCGATCGAATTGCCAATAGCGGAAGCTTGCCGGAGTTGTATCCAAAGCGTTTTACCGACACGGCCAAGGCATTTAGACAAGCTGAGAAGATTCTGCTGTCGGAGCTTCCGAATTTACAGCATGGTCCGGCGCCGCTTGTCTGTCATATGACGGACGGGGTTTACACGGGAGAGGACCCGGAACCGATTGCCGAGCGGATCAAGGCGATGCGGGTCGATGACGGCAATGTGCTCGTTGAGAATATATTCATTACCGACGAGGCCGCGGGGGGGAAGATCAGGGATATTAAGGCATGGGGCGGTATGATGCCGGGCAGTTTCTCCGGCGATCCGTACACCGAGAAGTTGAAACGGATGTCTTCGGTGCTGCCGGAATCTTACCGTGAATTGATGATGGAGTCCGCCTACTCCATTCGGCAAGGAGCCCTGATGATGCTGCCGGGGACAAGCGCGGACCTGGTTTCCTTGGGATTTCAAATGTCCGCGGCGACCCCCATTAGATAACGGAAAGGGAGAAGATCATGAATACAACGGTGCTCACCTTAACGATCGAGTCGACAGGAAGATTCGCGGATCTGGAGCTGCCGGGAGATGTGCCGCTGAGGGAAGTCCTGCAGCGAATTTTGCCTGGCCTTGAGGAATGGGGACCTTATCCTTTTATCGAGAAGGAATTTCATTATTTCATCAGCAGCGGAGATCAGCACTGGAAGCCGGTTGACATAAGTTGCACCCTGGACGAACTAAAAGTGACGGACGGCGCTTACCTCCGTATTGAGAAAAGCCAAAATTTTTCAACCCGCACAATCGATTAATGTAGAAAAGGTGACGACAAATTGTTTCCACCCGAACAAGATGATTTATTTTCGCTGCAAGGACGCAATTACCGAGTTGAAGAGCATCCCCGTTTCGCCGGTGTGCCTTATGGTCAGGAGGGTCGTCAGGGCACGGTATACCAAATAATACGTCAGGATGACGGAGAAGCGTTTGCCTTAAAAGTATTTCGGCCTTCATTCCGCTATCCTACGATCGTGAATAAGGCGGAATTTCTGGCAAAGTACTCGACCCTCCCCGGATTGAAGGCCTGTTCCCGAATGGTAATTCATCCGCAACAAAACAAAGAGTTGTTAGGTACATACCCGGAGTTGTTATATGCCGTCCAGATGCCCTGGATAGACGGGGACACCTGGAGCGATCTATTGATCGCCGGGCAAGAGATTTCATTGGAACACAGTATACGAATGGCCGAGAGTTTTATTCAAATCATGATGGGGCTGGAAGAGAACGGACTGGCCCACACCGATCTGTCTTCTTCTAATGTCCTGATTGAGACATCGGCAGAAGAGCCTTGTGTACAACTGGTGGACCTGGAAGATCTCTATATGAACAAGCTTGAGGAACCGGATGATTTCCCGGATGTGCCGGATGGCTACAAAGCTCCGTTTATGGTGCGGCCGGAATGGCAATGGAGTCCGTATGCCGACAGATTTTCGGGCGGCATTTTACTGGCCGAGATGCTGACCTGGTCGGACCCGGAAATACGTGTAAAGTGCTGGGAAGACAGTTATTTTAACCCGGAGGAGCTTCAGCAGCCGAATGAACGGCAGCAATTGATGGTTCGGACGCTTGAGCGTTTGTATGGCACATCCGTGTGCGGGCTATTCGAAAGATTGTGGAGTGCGGAGCAGCCGCAGCAGTGTCCTTCTTTCGGGGAATGGTCGGTCGCTCTAGCCTCAAGTCTGGAACAGGCCGCCAAACGGGCATCGGAAGCCATAGACGATGAAAGAAACGATGATTCTTCTGCCGAAGAACCGGATACCTTGGCGATCATTCGAGAGGATTCGGAGAACGAAATCCACCAGAGAGATTCCGTGGAGCGGATGCTTAGTGAAGAAATGGAGAGCATGCTGAACCGGGCGAGGGCGTCGGAAATGCAAGGCAAGCTGGCTGCCGCGCTGTGGGATTATGGCCGATTGATCGACTCGCTCCAGCAGGGTTCATCCTTACGGAGAGAGATTGAAATGGTCATGACGATGATTCAGGAAAAGATGGATATCCCTGAAGCGGAACGACCCACAAATATTGGTAAGATACAACAGCAATACAAGGCCACAACCCAGGAGGGAACTAATCTGTATGCGAAACTATGGATCGTGCTTTTGGGATTGTCGCTGGTTATTCTCTTAATCGCTGTAGTGGTGTATTTGATCTGACTTTGCTTTATAAGGAGGAGGGTGGCGAATGGTTGAGATAGCGAAAGAGGAAGCTTTTCATTTAACCGTCTCGGAATTCTTTTTTCTGACTCAAATGCTGGGCATTCAATCGATTGCCGGATTTAAAGATCCATTCCAAGGATATCTGATTGAGGAACTGGAGGAGGAATTTGCGAAAGTAAAGCGGCGGCTTTTGGACAAAGCCATACTTAATGAAAAGGAGGGATCGGAAGAATTGGAAATGAACGAAGTGCTGAGCATATGCTTGGCCTGCTGCGGATCGGATACCGCCGTTTACTTGAAGAAGACGATCCTGCCGGATGAGCCGTACGAGGCATTTCTTTATTTTACGCCCAATTTGGTAGTTGAACGGACCTGGAATACGGATGGCATGATCACGATCGCTCCGGTTGCAAACCCGGAATTGACGATGAATATTCTCGCCAAGTTTTTTCCGCTTACGCTGCGAGGGGAGACGCCGTTTCAGTTGCTCCTGAAAAATGTAAATAGTAATGCCTGGGATGCTTTATCCGAGCCGGAAAAAGAGACTTGTCTGAAAGAACGTCAAATTGCGCCGGAGGATATGGATTTTGTGCTTCGCATGGAAAAGAATCCGGATCGTTCGGGAACGATGGCATTTTGGAACAGGATCGGGTTCAGTTGGGAGGAAGCGAGCTATCGCTATCGCCAATCGGGCAAAGATATGTTTCTTCTTACCGAGCCGGAAGAGAACAGTCTTTCCATCAGGCAATATCGTCCGGAGCCTATTATTGCAGCGCTGGAGCAACTGGCCATGAAATTCGATTTGGTTAACGAGGGGGCAAGATCATGAGTAGTACCCGCATCAAAATAGAACCGGAGCAAATTAAAACGATTGGAGACCGTTTTCTGCAATGCTGCGAGCAGAACCTGACGATGGCGAAGGATTTGAAGTCATTGATCGATGGACTCGAGGGGGACTGGGAGGGGAACTCCCGTGAAAGATTTTATTCCTCCTATCAGGACGCGCATAAGCAGTTGGAGAGCGCAGCTACATTGCTAAAGAGCGTAGGGGACGAGTTAAACGCCATTGCCGAAAGATTCAGAAAAACGGACGAGAGTACTTAAGGAGGGATCGTCATGCCAATACGGGTCGATGTTGCGGTTCTGGAAAGCATCGCCAGACAAGTTCGCAACGGAAGCAGAAGTTTATTGAATGAAGGATCCAGCATGAAGAACAGCGTTAGCAATATGCTGTGGGCAGGGAGTTCGTATCAGAGGTTTGCCTCGGGATTTCAGGAGGCTTATACGAAGTTGACCCGGACAAGCGAACAAATGGAGGCGTTCGCCGATCAACTGGAAAGAATTGCGGAAGCATTTCGTCAGGCCGATCTTGCGGAGGACCGGAGAAGGGAACAAGAGCGCCGGGAACGCGAAGCTGCGGCTCGTGCAGCCAAGTACAAATAGGAGGATGACGGTTTGAAGATCGAATTGAATCCGGAAGATTTGAAGCAAACCGGGAAAACATTGAAAACGGCGGCCGGCGAAATCGAAGATATCCGGTCGGATTTGCAGCGGGCGATGAATCGGTTGACGCTGGAGAGCCGCAGCCGCTCCGACGTGGACGGCAATTTTCGGAGAATCAGCCAGAGTCTGAACGAACTGAATGAGCAGCTGCTGAAGCTGTCCGATCTATCGAAGCGGAAAGGGGAGGAATTTGCGGAGGACGACGCGTATGGCCAGAAGCTGAAAACCGGGAAATGGTGGGAACTCTTCAAGACGGGCGTCAGTATTGCGCTCGATTTTGTCCCGGTGATCGGGAACGCGAAAGGGATCGTCGAAGCAATTACTGGTCGCGATTTAATTACCGGCGAGAAGCTGGCCGCGTGGGAACGGCTGTTGGCGATTGCCGGCCCGCTCGGCAAGACGGTGCGTAACGGGGCCAAAGTGCTGAAGGTTGCCGACGAAGCTGTCGGAGTCGTGAATTTTGTGGCCAAGCATGGCGACGAGGTCGCCAGTGTATTGGGCAAAGTGGATGATGTGGCGGCGGAAGCGCTCAGCCATGGGGACGACATTGCCAACGTCGTCAGCGGTACAAGCAAGGCCGGTGATGCGGCAGGCGACGCCGCGAAGCTGGCCGATACGGCGGCGGATACGGCCAAGGCCGGGGATTATGCTGAGACGGCCGCGAGAGCTGCGGACGGGCTGAGCGCTGCGGAGGCGGCCGCCGCCGTCGCTGTCGGCGGCGCAGGAACTGCCGCAGCGGTGGCTGCCGGCATGTCCAAGACGGGCAAAGCCGCCGATGCGGCCGGAGAGGTGGTCAGCGATGCATCCAAGGCGGCCGATCAGCTCAGCGATGCGAAGAAGGCGGCGTCCAGCGCGTCGAATGGGGTAGATGCCGCCAAAAAGCAGACCCAGGATCTCCCGACCCGGAACAATTGCAGTATGACGGGCGACCCGATTCACATGGGAACGGGCGACCAACTGATCAGCCATACGGTGCTTAAGCTGTATGGCGCAGCGACGTGGCCGATTATCCTCCAGTACAATTCGGGGCTTCTGCAGGTTAGCGAAATGGGGGCGGCGTGGACCCATAACTATGCAATGTCCCTGCAATTTGGAGAGGAATCTTCCGCGGAAAGCCCGAGCGTTATCACGGTGTTTTGGAACGCCGCCCGAAATAACAAGTACGAGCTCGGAAGCGACGGGATCTACCGGACGAACGACCTCGATGCCAAGTTCGACGAGCTGCACCCGGTTTCGGACGGCTACAAGCTGTTCCACCGGAAGAAACAGGAGACATTCCTGTTCTCCAAAGAGGGCCGGCTGGTTGAGCTGGTCAACGTGGAAGGCCAGACGCTTCGGGTAGAGCAGAACGAGCCAGGGCTCACGGAGCGAATGACCGATCAACTGACCGGCAGAATCCTAAATTTTACCTATGATGAGCGTGGACTGCTTATCGCGGTCCAAGATGCCAAGCGGACTGTGAGATTCGAGTATAACGAGCATCGCCACATGAGCCGGCTCGTGGATGCGAACGGACAAGCCACGGACATCCTTTGCGACGAAGACGGCCGGATCCTAAAGGTGGCGACGGACGGGAAGCTGGAATTCGAGAACACGTTTGACGTCTATCACCGGATCGTGGCCCAGAAGGATCCGAACGGCCAGATTTCCTATATGGAATATGATACGGAATCGCTCCCGGGACAAATCGTGACCACCTTCACCAATCCGCTGGGATACCAAACGCGGTATGTCCATGATCGCGAATGCCTGCTCACGGAAATCGCCTATCCGGACGGCAGTAAAGTCAACTATACATACAATGAGCATGGTCAGGAAATAGGCTGCGCTTACTCGGACGGACGGATCGTCTCCCGCCTCTATGACGAACGAGGAAGACTTATCCAGTACATGGATGAGCTTGGGCATCAGACTCGCTTTGAGTATAACGAGCGGGATCAACTGGTGAAGGAAATCGATGCCGAAGGTCATGAAACGAGCTATCAATACGATGAACGGCATCGCTTGGTGAGCGTGATCCGGGCGGACGGAAGCAGCTCGGAAATGGGATACACGGCCGAAGGGCAGAAATCGTTCTACCGCGATTTTAACAGCGCGGTCCGCAAGTTCCGCTATGGAGCAAACGGAGAGCTTGCCGCCTGGGAGGATGCGGAAGGGCGGCCGAGCGAGGTCGCGGTGGACGAAGCCGGGCGGATCGCGGTGGTGCGAAACGCGCTCGGCGAGGCATTCACACGCGAATATGACGGCAATGACAACCTGATCCGTACGCAGGATGCGCTCGGGCACACCTGGGAGTATCGGTATGACGCCGACGATCACCTGATCGGCAGCAAGGACCCTTTCGGGGCGGAAACGATTTACACCTATACGGCTTCCGGGAAACCGGCGAGCGTGACGGACCCGCTGGGCCACACCACGGAGTACCGCTACGATGCCGCTGACCGGCTTGTAGCTGAGATCCATCCGGACGGAGAGCAAACGACACTCGAGTATGACTTGGGCGACCGGCTGATTGCGGTCATCGATCCGCTGGGGAGAAGAACACAGTACAACTATGACGCGGCAGGAAGATTGCAGGCGGTTATTGACGGGGAAGGACGCCTCGTCAGACAGCTGACGTACGATCCGGCGGGGAACCCGATTGCCGTCACCAACGGGCTCGGTCACACCACGAGCTACCGGTTCAACCAAATCAACCGGGTGACCGAGGTCAGCGACGCTTCCGGACGGGTGACGCGGTATAAATATGATGCGCTCTCCCGGCTGACGGAAGTGGAGGAAGCGGAACAGGCCCACTACCGTCAAGAGTATGACGGGGAAGGGAGAGTCACGGCTTACGAAGACGGAAACGGCAACCGGACCGAGCTGCGTTATGACCGTACGGGTTTACTCCTCGAAGAAAAGAACGCCTCGGGCCACGGGATCACGTATGCCTACGATCTGCAGGGACTGTTGGCCCGCCGGATGAATGCCCGGCGGCAATCGACCGCCTACCGTTACGATGTGGCCGGACGGCTCATCGGTCTGGAGGACGAAGCCGGTGATATCCGCATTGATTATGATGCGAACGGACGCGTGACCTCCCTGACGGAAGGCGAAGCCGTGATGTCCCGCGTCTATGACGCCGCCGGACGACTGGTCTCCAGCACGGACACGCTGGGATATACGATCGGCTACAGCTATGATGCGGCTGGCCGCCTGACGATGCTTACCTACCCGGACGGCAAGCAGGTGCACTACCGCTATAACGCGGCCGGCGAAATGGTGGAAGTCAAGGACTGGCGCGGCCGGTTGACCCGTTATAGCTATGACCAAAGCGGCAAGCTGATCGAGACTTGCCGAACCAACGGGAGCAAGGAGAAGCGGACGTATGACGCCGCGGGGCAGCTGATCCGCATTCAGGATAGCACGGCCCAAGGAATCATGCTGCAGCAGTTCCGGCTTACCTATAACGAGATCGGCCAAATCATTCAGGAGGAAGACAAGCAGTATACGTATGATAAGCTGCGGCGCTTAAGCAGCGGAGCGTTTAAAGGGCGAATCGTCAGCTACGAGTACGACCTGGGCGGCAACCTGACCTTAACCCGAGACTCTTTGGAGGGTAACGCCTCTTCCTTCCGTTATACCTCCGATAACCGGCTGCACGCCCTTGGGGATTATCCGGTGGAGATGGATGCGGACGGCAATTTGCTCTACAAGAGCAACGGGGAGAGCATGGCTTCGTATGAATACGACGCCCGTAACCGCTTGGTAAAATCCGGGAAGGCGCGCTATACTTATAACATGCTCGGCAATCGGACCTCCATGAGTTGGAGGGGCAAGACGACCCAGTATGTGGTCGACGACCTGGGCGAGCTCAGCCGGGTGCTGATGGAACTGGACGAGGAAGGGACGCCGAAGGCTTATTATGTCTA
>NZ_JAZHPZ010000029.1:0-12074 GCF_036553665.1 Paenibacillus haidiansis
TAAACTGGCCCCTTAGTCAAGGACACTTTAAAAAAAGGGTTAAGCCGCACTTAAAAGATGATTCCTGTATTGAACAGGAGTCATTTTTTTTCGTCCCCATTGATATCTGTGGTAATTGTAATAGCGAATGTAGCGATGAATCTCTCGTTCCAATTCAGCCAGTGTTGCACAGTTTCGGCTTTTTATATGATCTTTCAAATGTCCAAAGAAGGACTCCTGAGGGGCATTATCCCAGCAGTTTCCGCGTCGCGACATGGACTGTCCAAGGCCTTTCATTTTCAATAAGTGCTGGTAGGTGGGACTTGTGTAGTGGCTCCCTTGATCTGAATGGATGAAGGCGTCCTTATGGAGCTTCAATCGACGCTGTCTCGTTAATGATTTAACGGTGTCTGTCGCAAGACTTAAATGGAGGGTAGTGGAGAAGTTATGGGCAAGCAGTTCGCCTGTGGCGGCATCCAACACGGTCGACAAATAAGCCGTCTGCGATTTGCCATACGGGAGATAGGTGATGTCGGTGAGCAGCGCAAGTCCGGGAATCCCCTTCTTGAAATCCCTCTGCAGCTCATTAGGAACGGTGCGATGCTCGAGTGTTGCTTTCGCCATACGCCGATACGGATTGGCCCGTCGATGGGGACATATGAGATTAAACTTATTCATGAGTCGTTTGATTCGCTTGAGGTTGTACACCGTGTCATACTCATGTTCCAGTGTCATTTTGATCGAGCGCGAACCTTTCTTGAATCCTCTTCGATGAAAGGCTTTCTTAACAAGGGCTCCGGCTTGTTCATCCCTTCGCATACGTTCTTCACGCTTACCGGCAGATAAAAGGTAGTTGTAATAGCCTGAGCGTGATACGTCTAGCAGCTCACAAAGGAAGCCCGTCATGCGTGTGTATCCTTGTTCAATCGCGCCCTGGATAAGTTCGAATCGTTCACTTTTACCTAGGTTTTCTCCGTTTGCTAACAGCCTCCTTTCGCTCCTGTCTAACTTTTTTACGTATTCCAGTTGTGCCTCCAGCAGCTTGATCTTTGCTTCTTGTTGGGCAATAATCTCATCGGGTGATAACGTTGGTTTCAACGGACGTAAAGCTGCCTCTTTGCGTGAATCCGCCAGTCCGATGATTCCGTCTTTGTCATAGGCTTTCTTCCAACGATCCGCACTCTGCTCGACTCGCTTGATCCCGAGCATCTCCACGTCAAAGCCGTTTGCTTCAAAAATCTCTCGAGGAGTCCTTCCTAATAGATACTGGTCGATGAATACGCGTTTGAACGCATCGGCATACGTGATTGATTTCTCACTGACCCGCAAAACATTTGGATTATTCGCTAAAAGCGTACGTTCATTTTTATTAAAGAGTTTCTTACTCATGCCCTCGCCCCCACTATTGATTCCAGTATACAAAAAGGTACCCATACGCTAAACACTTTTTTCTAAGTGTCCAGTGTATGGGTACCAGTTTACTGAGTCTCCCCTCTTTTTGAATTATATATTTTGGACTCTATTAAGCTGTAGAGTCTCTATTGCTTTCATGACAACGTCCGGATGCTTTTGCGGAATCATGTGGGCGACATTTTCCTGCACGATAAGTTTGGAGCTCGGTATCTCCTGGTGCAGTCGTAAACTGTGCTCTCTTGTTTCGAAGGGGTCGTCAGCGCCTACTACAATGACCAGTGGCACTTTGATTTCCTTGTATCTCCCTGAAACAGCCTTCGCGGCGGGTACAAAGGCAAGTACATCTTCTCGATTGGCCTTGAACTGGGATGGCCGAAGCCAGTAAGCAAATGTCGCCTTTCGATATGCTTCGGGGACTTGTTCGGGCTTAAAGGTTTCTTTCAGAATTTTATCCGCCAATGGCGGCCCTAAAACAGCCAACAGCATATTCATTAGGATACTGCCCAAGACAGGGGTTGTAATTATTGTGGAAATCGGATCGCCTTTCTCTGCGGGATATCCTTCCGGGTACATGCCGGCGCCCAATGTGACCAGCCCCACCAGATCATCGGGATAATCCAGTGCATATGTAAGCATCAGCACTCCGCTCCATGAATGGCCAACCAGAATCGGTTTTTCGACTCCTAACTCCTTCAAGGCTTTTTGAAGAAGCCTTGCTTGCAGTTTGGGCGTAACCGGCTCGCTTTTGGGTCTTTCACTGTATCCGTAACCGGGCCGATCAAAGGCAATTCCCCGAAACCCGCCGGCTGCGGCCATATCTATGACTTGTTCAAAATCATTCCCGTTCAAAACCCCGCCATGCAGAAAGACAACCGGCCTTCCTTCGCCTCCACTGATGTAATGAAGCTTGATCCCTTCTACCGTGACAACCTTCCCCGCGGGTGGAAATTGTTTCTTCAACCTTCGAAACTTGTATTGGCTGTACAAGTAAAGAGCTGCCGCCAACATCACTACGACCAAAAATGCAACCATCCGCTTCCCCTCCTCAATCATAACAATTTACCCCGGATTGTAACCGGCGTTGAATAATATCTAATGTTTGGCCGGCCCCCCTATGCCTTGCAAAAACGTCCTTGAAATAGCATGAATCAGGGCTTGTAAGGATTCGGCTTTCGGATCAAGAAGCCACTCCACGACAACACCTTTTAAAAGTGCGTCCAACATCACGGCCATCGGACGGGGATCGATATCGCTTGCCATGTAGCCTCTTTGTTGCAACTCCTGTATGAGAACCGCTATTCGGTCCATCAGGTTCCCGTGAAGCTTTTGCAGCTTTCCGCGGATCTCGGCATCACGTCCGGAAACCAAAAATTCCAAAAACAGCATCGATTGTTCTTCCCCGTCCTCAAGGCACATAAACTGTGACTCCAGCCAGTTCGTCAGTGCGGTCATCGGTTCATCCGACGTCAGAATCCGCTCCATCTGATCGGAAAGTAAACGAAGCTGCCGCTCAAAATTTTGTTCCAATATCGAAAGAAAAAGTTCCTGTTTACTGGAGAAATGCCAATAAACCGCCCCTTTGCTAAACCCGGCATATTCCGCAACTTTATCCAAAGAAGAGTTCACGTATCCATATGTCGAAAATACATGTGCAGCCGCCTCCAACACTTGGGATTTCGTGTCGACAAGATGCGGGTTATGCTCCGCTTGTCTCTCCTTGAGCCACTCCCTCATATTCTGCTTGCCGCCGAAATATCTGCGTACGGTGCTCCAATGGACTCCAGCCGCTTCGGCTATGTCTGCGAATGTAATCAGATCGAAAGGCTTAGTCTTGCTTAATTGCTCCGCAGCCTGAAAAACTCTGTCCCGAACTGTCATATCCACCCGCCTCTTTTGCATACTGTGTCGTATGTTATATAGATACTATATCGTATGCTAATATAATAAAAACTCGGATATAATATTGTCAATTTATTACTTCGACAGGATTTTTTTAAATAAAAAAAGCCGCGATATACGCGGCGCTGATGAGGTATTTGGATATTATATTGCTCGGCTCAAGCTTTATACACTTCCCTGTACAGCTGCTCTTTCACAAAATTAAATTGCGGCTCCGTCAAAAGCGCGGGATAGCTCATAATACACAAAGGCAATTCCGGCTTTCCCTTACGCATCGGAGGCTGAACATATTTGTGGTCCCCCAACCTGAACCCGAGACGCTCGTAAAAACCGATTCTTCTCCGCTTCAGCTCATCCTCCGGCGGCTCTACTTCCAACACGACGGGCAAAGCCGACTGTTTCAAAAACCGCTCCATTAAACGCTTTCCAATTCCGCCTCCTCTTGCCGCCGGGGAAACAGCGATCATCTCGACGAATCTAAAGCCCTCCAACTCCCAGCCCGCGAGAAACGCGGCCACTACGCCCCGCTCATTCTCTTCTGTCAGAAGCCGGTAACGCGGGTTGGACAGCAATCGCTTCTGCCCTTCATATTCCCGATATTCAATGAGCGGAAAGGATTCTTTCATGATATTAAATACTTGCTCAAATTTTTTTCCTGAAATCAATCGGTTCACTCCTAATTTCCTGCATATTCATGCTACTGTACGTACCGAGTCCATGGTTTCATTTACAATCCGAACCATTGCATCAACCGCGGCGATGGGAGATCGATATTCGATTCGGAGAACATGACGATCAAACTCATAGAAAAAAACGCCGGAAAAAGCTGTACTGTCATGATATTGATTATGCTTCCCCTTCAGGCCGCCCTTCGAAACGGTCTCGACAAACTTACCGCTAAAAGTGCCCTCGTAATCCTCCAGTTCCTTGGCCACGGCTTCATCCAAAGAGGTATTCTCCATCACTTCATACGTTATCGTCGCCTCACCCGACAAATCGCTCGAAAAAACGATTCGCTCGCTTTCTACAACCGGCTCCCCCATAGTCGTCCGCAGCGCAAAGGTCACGCCATACGGTTCAATCGTGTATTCCGTTCCATCGAATGTCGTCTCTATGTGCTCCAAAGAGGTTTTCAACTTGACATCGTCACCGACCGTAATAGATAACGTCGCCGCTTCGGAGATCTCCTCAACAGGCTCGGGAGCGTTCTTCTCATTTCCTTCAACGCCCTTATCGACAGACGCTTCCGGCTGAAATGGTTCGGGCGCGTTCGGTTGCCCCGCACAGCCGGTTACTAACATTACGAATACGGCGGTGACAATCAGCGTCGGCCTCCATCCTTTATTCATCGACCTTGTTCTCCTCCCCATCCATCAAATCATGATCGGAATCACATTTGTTAGACGTTGGGAATTAAAGAAAAGTTTTGGCCGGACAATAACTCAACTCTCCGCATGCTGTTGTTTTTTCAAAGTAAGGTTTACTTTCTCCACGCATATCATCATTAAAATGACTAAAGCCAACGTAACGAACGGGAACAAGGAAATACTCATCCGCGTGGCGATCACTCCGAATAACGGAGGGAGAAACGTGGTGCCGGTATAGGCCACAGCCATCTGATACCCTATAAGCTTTGCCGAATTTGCACTTCCAAACCGCGCAGGCGTTTCATGAATCAGTCCGGGATAAATAGGGGCAAGCCCGCACCCGATCAGAATAAACCCGATGGAGAAAAGCGAAGTCGGCAAGGGAAGCAGAAGAATAATTCCGCCTACAATGGCTACAAGCTGACCCCAGCGGATTAAGACGCGATTGTGGACTTTTAAGGTGATGAAGCCGGTAATAAGTCTTCCGAACGTAATTCCGCCATAATATAAAGAAACCCAAACGGCGGCCGTCTCTGCCGATAAATGTTTGGCACCAACCAGGTAACTGGCACCCCATAGCCCTACGGTAGCTTCCACCCCGCAATAGAACAAAAAAGCGATGAGCGTCGGTTTAACACCATTCATCGAAATGAGCTTGGCTTTGGATTTCCCCTCTGTACTTGTCGTGACGGATTCCGTCCGATCGGCTTGTATTCCGCTTTGCGAACGCTCAAGCTCTCGGCTCGCCGCGACACGCTTCCATAATGGCAGGGTAACCAGCAGGATAAAGACGAGAATGAATTGGATGACGGATACCGCGGCATAACCGCTTCTCCAGGAGTTATGATCGGCGATATAATAAGACATGATCATCGGCCCCATCGTTGCTCCCACTCCCCAGAAACAATGCAGCCAGTTCATATGATGGGCCTTATAATTTTCAGCCACATAATGATTCAGGGCCGCATCGACGGCGCCGGCGCCGAGACCGAGCGGAATGGCCAGAACGACAAGCCAGATCATTGAGTGAGCCATAGAGAATCCAAGCAGTGCTGCCGCCGTAAGGAAGCAGCTGATCAGGGTAACTTTACCCGTCCCCAGCCGCCGAAGCAAACTCCCGCTTACCAAACTGGACACGATTGTCCCTCCGGCCACGACCATAGATAAGATCCCGGCGGCCCCCAATGAAGCGCCCATATCGGACCGCATTACGGGCCAAGCCGACCCAAGCAGCGAATCCGGAAGTCCCAGACTGATAAATGCCAGATAAATAATGATTAAGAACCAGGTTGCCATAGTTTTCCCCTTCCATATCGATCAATCGATCATAAGCAATATACTTTATAAAGAATCTTTATTAAATATGTATCAGCCGTCTTCTTTTGTCAATAACAGGGTTGAAAGAACCCCGTAACTCAACGTCCGGTGCGGGGTTCATAAGAAGTGCACCAACGGAGGCTCCAATTCTTTGAGCGTCAGCCAACGCATGCCTTCCTCAAAGTCTTGTTGAAATGTTTCCTGAAAAATCACTTCAGGGTTTGACGGCATAGGTCTTTGTTTCATATAAGCTTCCCACGCGGATGCCCAAGCCTCCTCCTTCACCATTTCCTGATAAACCACGATTTTATCCGGTGCCAGAACCGCATTGACCGTTTGAATAATGTGACATAGTGAATCTACAAAGGTTCCCTTGTCGATGTCGCGGTACCAATCCACGTCCAGGGGAAGGAATTTGATTTCTCCGGCCATGCCGTTCTTCCCTTTTATTATTTTTCCATCGAGATATATGCCCATCCCCGGCGGGTACTTTGTGGGGAAATAGATGCCCAGTACGCAGCGCTCTTCCTCCAAATCCCGCTTTGCGCAGTAGCCGCTTACGGCCGCATTGATATCGTTCTCCACCATAACGGGCAATCCGAATTTCAATTCTACTTCTTCAATCAAGTTTACGCCCTTCAATTCCCGGTGACTGCTCACCATAATCTCGCCGTTGACGACCTGACCGGGAATGCCTATTCCGATGACTTTAATAGAAGGATATAGCTTAAGGAAGTTTCCGATAACTTCATATAAAAGCTCCCGATCAAACTCAGGCATCAGAAATTCTTCCTTTTGCAAAATATGATCTTCCAAATTCACGACTACCGCGGAGATCAGATTCCGCCCTTGCTTCTCTTTCATGTAAATGACTAGCGCCAGACTGAAATCATAATTGTACCGATAGGTTAGCGCGGGTCTTCCGCCATTGGACGGAACGGTCTCGTCTTCAAAGATTTCCCCAAGCTCGCATAGTTCCTTCACAAGCGAGTTCACCGTAACCACACTCAGTTTGGTCAGGGAGGCCAATTGCGGTTTGGTTGCCGTTTCCACCCGTTTCATCACCTGGCGAACATGGTTTAAATTGATTTCCTTCATCAAATTGGCGTTTGCCTTTTTCATAAGCACCCCTCGATAATCGAACTTGCTCTTCCCGTCATCCTCATTGTAGTTCAGCGATAAAGTTTTGCGCAATCTTGGACAGGCGATGTTTGGTCAGCCAGTTCAAACCAACCGGCGAAGTCAGCTTCGCGGGGTGGGTAATTTTATGAACCTGAGAAGCATGACTTTGGTGTGTTTTAAGCAGGGTTTCCGGGACGATCGACGCGCAGAATCCGGAGGAAACCAAATTCATCAAAAGGGAAATATCAGAGCATTCGCCTATGATATTGGGCCGTAAATGCAGCTCGGAGAATGCCTCCAGAATCAAATAGTGGACGCCTAATCCTTGAGTACGAGCCGCTTTCCTCGCTTCCGTTACTTCCAAGTATTTTCCGTTCCTCTCCACCAGCTTCGTTTGAAGTTCCTCTTCCATTGATTTCAGCTGCTGGCTAAGCGGAGGTTGAGAAAGGTGAAGTCTTTTCGCCGCGCCGGAAACGGTTCCTTCCTCCACAATCTCTATAAAATATCTCAACTGTCTGATATCCATCGCTTCCCGGCTCCTCCATGTATACGTAAAACCTAAGCATAACTAATTACTTATATATTTTTCATTCAAATATCTCCATGATACCATGATTTTATAGTAAGCAGTATTAGCGGCAGGGTTAGAGGCTTACCCTGTTACTCTTTGAGGAGGATGATTTATGATAAATGATACCGATCTGAAACATTTGCGCCGCTGCGTTGAGCTGGCAAAAACCGCGCTTGAATCCGGCGATGAGCCCTTCGGTTCCGTTCTAGTCTCATCCGCAGGCGAAGTGCTTATGGAAGACCATAACCATGTGGCGGGCGGGGATCATACCCGGCACCCGGAGTTTGCTTTGGCGCGCTGGGCGGCCAATCATATGACGCCTGAACAGCGGAGCAAAGCAACGGTTTATACCTCGGGCGAACACTGCCCGATGTGCGCGGCGGCTCACGGCTGGGTCGGTTTAGGCCGGATTGTATATGCGAGCTCATCCGAGCAGCTGGCCCAATGGCTGAAGGAGCTGGGAGCCGATGCACCGCGCGTTCGAAATCTTCCCATTCAAGACGTTATTCGCGATACCGTTGTAGAGGGCCCCGTACCCGAACTCGCGGAGCAAGTGCGACAACTGCATCTTCAGTTTCATCATAAGAATAACAGTTCCCGCTAGTTCCGATCCGGTGTTCTAAACCTATACTCCTACTCGTTTCAAACAGGCAGATATCTCAGCTCCTGTTGGAAGCGAGTTTTTTCTATATGCATAATTTTCCTCCTTTGAATAACACTACGGAGTAAAGGGAGGCTGATGCTTCATGTGTCAACGTTTTTCCATGGCGGCCGAGCTGCCGGAGGTACAGGAACATTTCGGGATCGAACGAATGATGTGCTACTATAAAAAACGCTATAACATTAGCCCGACGCAATATACGCCGGTCGTATTGCAGCAGAATGGAGAACGGATTCTGGACGAGTTCCGCTGGGGCTTTATCCCCTACTGGGGCAAAGATGCAATTAACGCGGATCTCAGAAATGTGCAGCGGAATCCGACCTACCGGAGAATGGTTGACAAGCAGCGGTGCGTTATTCCGTGCAACGGGTTTTACTATTGGAAAAATGAAGGCAAAAAGTCCTATCCGGTGCGCGTCGCCATGAAAAACCGCGGCATGTTCGGAGTGGCCGGTTTGTACGAAATTTGGCGGGACACGCGCGGGGAACCGCTCCGCACCTGCACCTTGGTCATGACGGAAGCCAACCCGTTGATCGGTGAATTTGAAAGCAGGATGCCGGCGATCCTGTCCCCGGAGGATATGACCCGGTGGCTCGATGAGGAGACGAAGGATCTGGACGAACTGGATCCGATTTTGCGGCCTCATTCGGCTGAAGAGATGCAAGCGTACGCGGTGACACCGCTGATTGACCATACCGGACACGACACGGAGGAATGCTTCTCGGAGATGGATTTGGAACGGGCGTGGGTAAAGCCTTAATTTGTAACGTACGCGCTTTGGCATTGGGGCGAAACACCTCCAAAAGAAAGAGAAAGAGGCATCCAAACAGGATGCCTCTTGTACTTATCTCAAACGATTCGCCAAAAAGCCCAATTTCTCAGTATAGGAGATTTTATTACTGATTTAAATCACGATTTTTCAGAAGTGTAGTCATTTCTTCTGCAGTTTCTTGCATACCTCTAGCAAACCATTCTTCAATCCATCCGAACAATCCATAAGAAAAATAAGCTGCCACATAAGCACCGAAGTTTGGATATTCCGGCTTGGGTCCGAAGAGTTCTTTGAGCATATCCTTCAGAAGATAGAACAAATTTCTTTGACTTAGAAGCAGATAGAAATCTTTGTTTTTACTAAAGTGTCCAAACAAACTTCCCAGAATTTCATCTTCAGAAGTACTACCACTCTCTTGAGATTCCGCATACCAATCGCCTACTAGTTTATAGAGATATTCTTTTAGAACATCTTCTTTTTCATCAAAATTCCTGTAAAATGAAACGCGGCTTACTTGTGCCGTGGAGGTAAGATCACTGATGGAGATAGCCTTGAGTTCTTTTGTTTTCAACAAATCAAGAAGTGAATTGGTAATTTGAAGCTTCACATATGTATTTTTCACTTTTTTATCTGCCACGTTACATTTTATCCTTTCTGTATCATTTTCCTTTGCTGTATTGATCCTGATCTGAACCAATGATACATTTGTTACACAAAAAAAGATACATCTGTTACATGAAGTTTGCAAATGGATGTCTTAAATTGGAAAGGAGGATACGGAGATGACACTTACACAAAAACGCATCGTCATTCTGATTGTCGTTATCATCGTAGCCGCCGTTTTGGGACGGCTTGCGGTGCGGGCATTTTTGAATTTTATGCTCGGCGGTACACTGTTTGGAGGTAACTTCTTATGAAAAATAAAGAAAAAGGCAGGAAAAAAGTATTGTGGGGATTTATTTATGTAGGTGCTTTCATTGTTGCATTTGCGGTTTCTGCAATCATCAAAATGACATACAATCCACTGTCTGGAGAAATGCGGGTGAATTGGAATGACTCCGTTGGTCGTGTATATACGGATATCGCATATGGCGAAAAGGATCAGAACAAATTTGACCTGTATGTTCCTTCGGATAATACAAAGAAAACATACGGTCTTGTGGTATATCTCCATCCAGGAGGTTTTACAACTGGTGACAAAAGCGGTGACGCCGATATGCTGAAATGGCTCTGTTCAAAAGGTTATGTTGCCGCAGGTATTAATTATACGGTGCGTGATGAAAATAACCCTGAAGCCAGCGTTTATACCATGTCTCAGGAAATCAAAAACAGTATTCCAGTCGTAAAAGCGGAAGCGGAAAAGTTAGGCTACAATCTCGATAGAATGGCTATTTCCGGTGGCTCGGCGGGCGGAACTCTGGCACTATTGTATGCTTACCGTGATGCGGACACCTCTCCGATTCCTGTTAAAATGGTCTTTGAGATGGTCGGACCGCCCAGCTTTTATCCAGAGGACTGGACTACCTACGGTTTGGATCAGAGTCCGGAGGCGGCAGCAAACTTATTCAGCATTATGTCCGGTAACACCATTACAACAGATATGATAGGGACGGCAAGATATGATGAAGCAGTCAAAGATATTTCACCGTATATGTGGATCGATGAAAATTCTGTCCCTACGCTTGCTGCTTATGGAAAATACGATAGAGTAGCTCCATTCGGAACAGTAAAACATCTGATTAACGCATTGGAGGAAAATAATGTTCCACATGATTATATCGAGTTTCCCCATTCGGGACACGGTCTGCAAAATGACAATAAGCTTTATGCAAAATATATAGAAAAGTTGAATGAGTATCTGGAACGGTATATAGGAAGTGAATAAACACCGGCTTCTCCGGAGGTGGGTTTGCCGCAGCTCTTCTCGGTAATGACACCATCACAAGTTATTTCCCTGATGTGGAGAATACAACGGTTTTTGCTGAAGCCTCTTTTCTACTCAGTCACAACTGGCGGGATAATGCAGAAAATGTCTGGGGCGCACCTAAGGAAATCTCAGAGCGACTTGTATCGGACAACATTGTGCTGGATAGCCTTCGTGCTCTTTCAAAAGATCATCCGAATACGAAAATCCTGTTCAGCAGTTACGTTCGTGATAGTGCACTTACTTCATATCAAAACTATTACTCAAATGGTGTTCTTGAAGCGACAAATGAAATGGGCGACGTCTACCAAGACAATTTGAAGGATATGGTGAGTGCGCTTCAAGAGCTTCCCAATACAGGAGTGCTTATTTGGGACGGCTATTCTAGGCTGCAGACCAATTCAAGGTCTCTTACCAGCAAGTATATAGTTGGATCAAAAAGTACGAAGCAGGTGGCCCAGAGGCTCTTCGCGACGGCAGAGGACGCACGAAGGCGCCAGAGAAGCTTACTGAGGTCGACCAACAAAAGCTAGCCATGAAGAAGTTGGAGTACGAAGTTGAGCGGCTGCGAGCGGAGAATGCCTTCTTAAAAAAGTTACAGGAGTTCCAAAGGAGGCGACGCTAAGCCAGCATCGACAGGAGAATGTCTATCTCGAAATACAAGCCGTGCAACAGGCAGAGTCGCTCAGCATACAGCTTCTATGCAAGAACTCTGGAGCTGGCGCAGGAAGCTGCGTCAGGCAGTACGCCCATGCTTCATAGCGACAGAGGTTACCAATATACGTCGATAAGCTTTAAAGAGATGTTGGATAACGCCGACATGAAACAGAGCATGTCTCGAGTTGGTCGTTGCATCGACAATGGACCGATGGAGTCTTTCTGGGGGACGCTAAAATGCGAGAAATATTATTTGCATACCTACCGAACTTTTGAACAGTTAAAGAAAGACATTGAGGACTATATCCACTTCTACAATTACGAACGATTACAGAGAAAACTAAACGGCCTCAGTCCGATGGAATTCAGGACCAAGGCCGCATAGATGATTT